>NZ_JAZGQL010000003.1:0-349081 GCF_036421995.1 Plantactinospora veratri | reverse complement strand
GGTGGGGTTGGTGGTTTGTTTCCGCCCCCCGCCGGGGGGGGGGGGGGGGGCCCCCGGGGGGCCCCCCCCCCCGACCCCACCACCGCGAACGGTGGGCAAGAAACACTCAGCGAGCCCCGAGCAGATGCTCCACCGCAAGCTGGTTCAACCGCACGAACCCGAAGCCCCGGGCCGACACCGCGTCCACGTCGAGGTCCTCGAACGCACTCCGGTCCGCCAGCAGGTCCGAGTACGTCTCACCCGGGTTGAGCGTCGGGGTGGCCAGTTCCGCCACCTTGCTGGCGGCGAGCGCCTCCTGCACCTCCGGGTCGGCCCGGAACGCCGCCGCCCGCTCCTTGAGCAGCAGGTACGTCCGCATGTTCGCCGCCGCCGAGGCCCACACCCCGGTGAAGTCCTCGGTACGCGACGGCTTGTAGTCGAAGTGCCGGGGCCCGGTGTACGCCGGCCCGCCCTGCGGCCCACCGTTCTCCAGCAGGTCCACCAGGGCGAAGGCGTTCAGCAGGTCGCCGTGCCCGAAGACGAGGTCCTGGTCGTACTTGATCCCCCGCTGCCCGTTCAGGTCGATGTGGAACAGCTTGCCGGCCCAGAGCGCCTGCGCGATCCCGTGCATGTAGTTGAGCCCGGCCATCTGCTCGTGCCCGACCTCGGGGTTCAGCCCGACCAGCTCTGGGTGCTCCAGCTCGTTGATGAAGGCGAGCGCGTGCCCGACCGTCGGCAGCAGGATGTCGCCGCGCGGCTCGTTCGGCTTCGGCTCGATCGCGAACTTCAGCCCGTAGCCCCGGTCGATGACGTACTGGCCGAGCAGGTTGACCGCCTCGCGGTAGCGGTCCAGCGCCGCCCGGATGTCCTTGGCCGCGTCGTACTCCGAGCCTTCTCGGCCGCCCCACATCACGAAGGTGTGCGCGCCCAGCTCGGCGGCGAGGTCGATGTTGCGCAGCACCTTGCGCAGCGCGTAGCGGCGTACGTCCCGGTCGTTGCTGGTGAAGCCGCCGTCCTTGAAGATCGGGTGGGTGAAGAGGTTGGTGGTGACCATCGGCACCACCAGACCGGTCTCCTCCAGCGCCTTGCGGAACCGGGAGATGTGCTGCTCGCGGGCGGCGTCGTCGGAGCCGAACGGGATCAGGTCGTCGTCGTGGAAGGTGATCCCGTACGCGCCCAGCTCGGCGAGCCGGTTGACCGCCTCGACCGGGTCGAGGGCCTCCCGGGTGGCGTCCCCGAAGGGATCGCGGGCGGGCCAGCCCACGGTCCAGAGGCCGAAGGAGAATTTGTCGGCAGGGGTTGGTTGGGCTGCCATGGCTGACCTCCAGGGAGACCGACTCGACGTTGAGGTGGGGCGCGGGTGCGAAACCCGGGGGTGACTCCCCGGCAACCCGGCCGATTTGTTTATCGGTTGAATTATTTGGCCGTGGTATGGCATTGTCAATAGCGTGGCGCAACCCGCGGCAGTGCCGGTCGGCGCGGCGGTGACCGCCGTCCGCCAGGCGAGCCTGCGCGAGCACAACCTGGCCCTGGTGCTGCGGCAGATCGCCACCGCCGGGCGCCCGCCGTCCCGGGCCGACCTGGCCACCGCCACCGGCCTGACCCGGGCCACCGTCTCCGCGCTGGTCGACGACCTGATCACCGGACGGCTGCTCACCGAGGTCGCCCCGACCCCCCGGTCCGGCGCCGGTCGGCCCGCGGTCGGCCTCACGCTCGCCGGTCACGGCCCCGCCGGCCTGGGGCTGGAGATCAACGTCGACTACCTCGCCGCCATCCTGGTCGACCTCGCCGGGACGGTACGACACCGCGCGGTGCACCGGGTCGACCTCCGGCCGGTGCCTCCCGCCGAGGCCCTGGGGCTGGTCGGCGAACTGATCACCGAGGCGGCGGCCGAGGCGGACCGGCAGGGCCTGGCCCTGGCCGGTACGGCGCTCGCGGTGCCCGGCCTGGTCACCGCCACCGGGCTGGTCCGGCTCGCCCCGAACCTCGGCTGGCGGGACGTGGACGTACCGGCGCTGCTCGGCGGGCATCCGGCGCTCGGCGGGCGCGGGCTCGGGGTGGACAACGAGGCCAACCTCGCCGCGCTCGGCGAACTGCACGCCGGCCCGCCCGAGTCCGGCAACTTCATCTACATCTCCGGCGAGGTCGGCATCGGCGCCGGGATCGTGCTGAACGGCACCCTCTTCCGGGGCGCCCGGGGCTGGAGTGGCGAACTCGGCCACGTGCCGGTACACCCCGAGGGGCTGCCCTGCCGGTGCGGCGGTCGCGGCTGCCTGGAGCAGTACGCCGGCCAGGAGGCCATCCTCGCCGCCGCCCACCTCACCGACCCACCCGCCGCCGGAACCGACCCGGCCCGGGGTCGACCGGCGGCACCCGCCCCGGGTGCGGCGGTCGCCCGGCTGGCCGAGGCGGCCACCCGGGAGGATCCGGCCGCGCACCGGGCACTGGTCGAGGCGGCGACCGCGCTCGGGGTCGCCGTGGCAGGGGTGATCAACCTGCTGGACGTGGACACGGTGGTGCTCGGCGGCGTCTACGCGCCGCTGGCCCGCTGGCTGGCCCCGACGGTCGAGGGCGAGATCCGCCGGCGGGTGCTGACCGCCGCCTGGTCACCGGTGACCGTCCGGGCCGCGCTGCTCGGCGGGGACGCGGCCGCCCTGGGCGCCGCCGGCTCGGTCGTGCGTACCGTGCTGGAGCAGCCCGCCCGGTGGCTCGGCCGCGCCGGACGGTAGCCGCGGGCACCCCCGGACGCTGCCCGACCGGCCGCTCGTCACCCGTTCCGCCCCGCCCGGCCGGTCCCGCCGGGGCACCATGGAATCGGCCACCGCAACCAGGGCGACCATGGCGGCGGGGCCGAGCGTCTGGTCGCTATTGTTGCCCCCGGACAACTATTCCGATCATCAACCATCGGACCTTCTCGACCAGCAGGGCGCGACGCACGCGCCCCGACTTCCACCTGCGGCCCGCACGGACCGAAGGGGGGCCGAGAAGGTTCTTCTGTGCCGACAGGAGTGCCAGCGCCGATGCGCACACCTCGACGACCCGGAGGACGGGCTGCGGGTCTTCCCGCGGGCCGGCGTCCGGGCCGCGCCGACGGGCGGCCGGTGGCCCGCTCAGGCCGACCGTTCGGTCGGCTCCACGTTCGCCCGGAACGCCTGGTCGAACTCGACGAGCCCACGCAGCAGCGCCTGCCGGCCGGCCGGACTCATCCCGGCGAGCGTCTCGGCCAGCCGCTCCCGGCGGTCGGCGCGGATCTCGGCCAGCAGCTTCTGACCGACCGTGGTGAGGTGCAGGGAGATCTCCCGGCGATCCGCCCGGCCCGGCTCCCGCTCCAGCAGCCCGGCCGCGACGAGCCGGTCGCAGAGCCGGCTCGCCGAGGAGAGCAGCATGCCGAGGATCCCGGCCAGCCCCCGCAGGTTGATCCCGTCGAACTGCTCGACCACCATCAGCGCCCGCAACTGCGAGCTGGAGAGTCGCCCGTTCGTCTGCTCCCGGGCCGCGTCCCAGACCGACAGCAGCGCCGCCGCGGCGGTGTCCACCGCGGTGGCGAGGGTCGGATCCGGTCCGCCAGGACCGCCGGATTCAGCCATGGTGATCCTGACCCTACCGCCGTCACACACTCGGCCGCACCGGTGCGTTCCGGCACAGCCCATCCGGATCATCCGGAACCGTACGCCCGGACGGCCCCCCGAGCGGCGGGCCGCCGATGACCGACAGGTTGGCCGAGATCCGCCGTACCCTGGCCGAGGCTCCGGCGGATCTCGTCGTCGAACGGCTCGGCACCGAGCTGAACAGGGCGTACGGGACGGCGGAGACCGAACTGCTCCAGGTCGACTACCGGCTGGCCGCCCTGGTGCCGCTGCACGCTGGCGACCCGGTGGTCGGGGCCGGCACCCCTGCCTGGCGGTGCTTCGACCACCAGACCCCGGTGCTCCAGGACGGGGCGCTCCACCTCCCGGTGACGATGCGCGGCGAGCGGCTCGGCGTACTCCGGCTCAGGCCGGCACCGGAGGACCCGCAGCGGCACGACGAGTTGGCGCAGGCGGCCACCGCGCTGGCGCACGAGCTGGTCGCGGTACGGCCCGGCACCGACAAGTACGCGGTCGGCGCCCGGACCCGCCGGCTCACCCTCGCCGCCGAGATGCAGTGGGAGCTGCTCCCCGGCCGGAGCCGGATCCGTCCCTCGTTCAGCCTCGCCGGGCAGCTCGAACCGGCGTACGCGGTGCGCGGCGACAGCTTCGACTGGGCCGACGACGGCCAACGGCTCTGGCTCTCCACGATGAACGGGATGGGTGAGGGGGTGAGCGCCTCGATGCTCACCTGCCTCGGCACCAACGCGCTGCGCAACGCCCGCCGGGCCGGTCTCGAACTCGCCGACCAGGCCGCCCTGGCCGACCAGGCGATCTACGCCTACCACCAGGGCATCCAGCACCTCTCCGCGCTGCTGCTGGAGCTGGACCTGCACACCGGGGCGGTGACCGCGGTGGATGCCGGCTCGCCCCGGCTGCTCGTGCTGCGCGAGGGCGAGGTGCTCGACCAGCCGCTGGACGACCAGTTTCCGCTCGGCATGTTCGACGGCACCATCTATCAGTCGCAGAGTTTCCGGTTGATGCCGGGTGACCGGCTCTTCGTGGTCAGCGACGGCGTCCTCGACGCGACTTCCCGCACCGGCCGGTACGGCGACACCACGGTGTACCGGTCCGTCCGGCGGACCAGGTCGATGGCACCGCTGGAGGCGGTACGGTCACTCCTCGGCGACCTGCGGGCGTACGTCGGCAGCAGCGACCTGGTGGACGACGCCGTGGTGGTCTGCCTGGACTGGTACGGAAGCTGACCGCACCACCGGCGGGGCGGGACGGTCCGGGGCCCCGGGGTCAGTACGCGCCGCGGGTCCGGACCACCGCGCCGAAGGTCTTCCACAGGATGGTCAGGTCGGCGGCGAGGGACCAGTTCTCCACGTAGTAGAGGTCCAGCCGGATGCCGTCCTCCCAGCTCAGGTCGGAGCGGCCGCTGATCTGCCAGAGGCCGGTCATGCCCGGTTTCACCAGCAGTCGGCGGGCGACGTCACCGTCGTAGCGGGCCACCTCGGACGGCAGCGGCGGGCGCGGCCCGACCAGGCTCATGTGCCCGAACAGCACGTTGGCGAGCTGTGGCAGCTCGTCGAGGGACCACTTGCGCAGGATCCGGCCGACCCGGGTGACCCGGGGATCGACCCGCATCTTGAACATCAGGCCGTCGGTCTCGTTCTTGGTGGCCAGCTCGGCCAGGAGCGCGTCCGCGTTCACCACCATGGTCCGGAACTTGTACACCCCGAACTCCCGGCCGCCCTGGCCGACCCGGATCTGCCGGAAGATCACCGGCCCCCGGCTGTCCAGCTTGATGGCGAGGGCGATGGCGGCGAGCAGCGGCAGGGCGACCGCGAGCGCCGTGGCGGCCAGCGCCCGGTCCACGAAGGCCTTGACGACCTTCCGGGCGCCCCGGAACTCCGGCGCCTCGACGTGGATCAGGGGCAGCCCGGCGACCGGCTGGGTGTGGATCCGTGGCCCGGCGACGTCGGTCAGCGCGGGGGCCAGCACCAGGTCGATCCCGGTGCCCTCCAACTGCCAGCCGAGCCGGCGCAGCCGGGTGGCGGTCAGCTCGTTGGAGGCGGTCACCGCGACCGTGTCGGCGTTGATCGCCGCGGCGGCGTCGACGATCGCCCGGAACGAGCCGAGCACCGGCACGTCACCGAGGCGCTGCGGCACCGGGGCGAGCAGCGCGTCCGGGATGCAGGCACCGACCACCTGGTAGCCGGCGTACGGCTCACGGCGCAGCGTGTGCACCAGTTCCAGTACGTGCGCGGTGTCGCCGACCGCCAGCACCCGCCGGGACCAGCCGCCGCCCCGGGACCGGGACCGGTGCAGCCGTTTCCGGGCGGCGAACCGGGCGACCACCAGCCCGACCGTGCCGACCGCGAACGAGATGCCGAGGAATCCCCGGGAGACTCCGACGTCGGCGAGGTAGCCGGTGATCGCGACTCCCCCGGCGAGCCGCAGGCTGGCCGAGGTGACCCGGCGGTACTCGTCGGCGCCGTAGCCGAGCACCCGGTGGTCGTAGCAGCGCAGCGCCTTGAGCGAGACGAGCCAGGCGACCACCAGGGCCGGCCCGACGATCACGTACGGGATGTCGGAGCCGCGCGGCTCGTCACCGCCGAACCGGGCGAAGTAGCCGCCGATCACCGCCAGCACCAGGATGACGGTGTCGAGCACCAGCAGTGCCCGGATGTAGCCGCGCTGACGTGTCCGGGATGACGAGGCGGATGCGCCCGAGGCGGGCTCTGGAGGCATCGTGGTGGGGCTCAGCAGTGTCGCCGACGTCACCGGCCCTCCCTCGCTCCAGGGGACACCCGGTCAGCCGCTCGCTGCCCTGGCAGAGCGGCCCCCGAGGCACCTCGACATCTTCACCTACCGGGGGCATCACTGAGAGCTTCCGACAGATTACTGTCATTTGTTTGCGTCGCCGGTACCCCGGCTGCTCACGTTCTCGGACCGGTGGTGTCGGCCGGAGAAGCGCGACGCCCGCCGTACCGGCACTGGCCGGTAGGGCGGGCGGTCGAGCGGGATCGCGGCCGGCGGGCCGGCCGCGACCGGAGCCGGAGTCAGCGCGGAGGCGCCTCCCTGCGGGCGGCGATCGCCTGCAGGAAGATGTCGCCGATCTTGGCCGGGTCCTCGGTGACGAAGGCGGCCCCACCGGTCACTCTGGGGATCGAGTCCAACTCGGCCTTGCTGACCTCGGCACCGATGCCGATGATGATCACCTGGACCGGGCGGTCCGGGTCCTTGATCCGCTTCAGCTCGGCGAGCAGTTGCGACTGGCTGACCCCGTTCTCGTC
This sequence comes from Plantactinospora veratri, assembly GCF_036421995.1. NCBI lineage: Bacteria > Bacillati > Actinomycetota > Actinomycetes > Micromonosporales > Micromonosporaceae > Plantactinospora > Plantactinospora veratri. Next base: position 342,234 of record NZ_JAZGQL010000003.1, on the reverse strand, counting down.
CTCGTTCTTCCCGTCGGTGAGCATCACCACCGAGTTGACCCGGCCGGGTTGCCAGTCGTCCTGCACCGCCTTGTAGCCGGCGAGGATCGTGTCGAAGAGGCCGGTGTTGCCGAGCCGCTTGGGGGTGATGGCGGCGAGCTTGCTCTCCAACTGCTCCCGCTGCGCGGACATCGGGCCGATCGGTACCAGCGAACGGTAGTCGCGGGAGCCGTTCAACTCGGTGGAGAAGACCCAGAGGCCGAGTGCCCAGGAGTCGTCGAAGAGCGCGAGGCCGCGCTTGGCCGCCTCCAGCGTCACCTGCATCCGGGTCGCGTTGTTGGCGGTCGGCACCTTCTCGAACATCGAGCCGGAGATGTCGATGATCGCCAGCATCCGGCCGGACTGGGTGGCGACCGCCCAGCTGGAGAGCACCCGCTCGATGGTCGCACCGTCGCCGCCACCGGCCGTACCGCCGGGGTTGGGTGCCGCGGTGGTCGGTGCCGGCTGGGTGCCGGCGGGGCTCGGCGCGCCCCGGGGCGGTGCGAAGCCGTCGGCCCAGGTGCCGTCCGGCGCCCGGAGCCCCTGCCCGGCCAGCTGCCGGCGGAAGGCGTCGGTGTCGAGCGCGGCGAAGAGCTTCTCGGCGGCCGCCGCCTTGGCCGGCTCGGTCCCGGGCATCACCGCGTACGGGTAGTCGAGCGAGATCGGTGCGGGCTCCAGATAGAGGGCGGCGAGCGGAACCGGCGGCTTCTTGGCGTTGAACTCGATGACGTCCTCTTCGGAGAGTGCCGCGGCACCCAGTCCGCGGGCGATGGACGTCTGGTCGGTCGCCTGGGGGAACCGGGCGATCAGCTCCTCGCGGACCGCCGAGGCGCCGGTGGCCAGGGCCCGCAGGGCGGCCGTGGTCTTCTGCTGGGCCTGCGCCCCGCCACCGGACTGGGCGGCGGTGGCCAGCGAGAGCAGCCCGGAGAGCCCGGCCGCGTCCCGGCTCGGCTCGACGAGACCGGTCTTGAGCTGAGGTCCGCTGGTGATCCTGCCGAGCAGGTCCTTCCAGCCGAGCTTCTTCTCCGGCCAGCCGACCGTGGTGGCGAGCGGCTCCGGCATGGCCACCACCACGGGGCTGCGCGCCACCGAGGTGTTGTTCTGCGGCGCGAACGCGGGTGCCTGCTGGCGCAGCCGCAGCAGCCAGGTGGAGGAGTCGGGGAGCCAGACGTTGGGGAGCGCGGTGCTGCCCCCGGCTTGTCCGACCTCGGAGAGCGACACACCGTGCTGTCCGGCGACGGCCGCGGCCACGTCCACGGACTCGCTGGCGGTGACCTGGACGGCGACGCAGAGACCGTCGACCTCGACTTCGTCGGCGCTCAGGTCGGCGGCGGTCTTCTCGATGGCCGGAGCGATCTCCGGCGCCGCGGCGACGGTGAGCGTCAGCTCTCCGGAGCAGTCGGAACTCGTCCACTGCTGATAGCCAAACCACCCTCCCACCGCGACGAGGACGAGCGCCATCGCGCTGGCGATGGCGCCCGCCCCTCGGATACTTCTACGCATGCGATGGCGGCCGGGCACCTGACCATCTTGAGGGCTTCTGCGAAGTCGTGCCAGGGGCGAACGGTGGAATGTTACCGAGGCAGCACAGACTTTCCGAAGATCGTTCACTTCAGGTAGTCGGGTGGCCCCGGAACGTCGAGAATGCCGCCCAACAGGGCAGCATCGGACCACCACCCGCCAAAAAGATCTTATGGATATTTATCCAAGAATTAAGGACCCGGCGCCGAACACGCACGTCGGACTCGGCACCGCCACCGGGGAGGGCGACGCCGCCGGAATACCGGAGTCGGGGTCCACCGCGAAGACCAGCACCGCGTCGGCCCGCTCCTGCGCGACGTAGAGGTGGCCGCCGAGCAGCGCCAGGTGCCGGGGCCAGTCCCCGCCGCCGGGGACCTCCGCCAGCCGGCGGGGCAGCGCGTCGTCGAGCCCGAAGACGCTCACCGTGCCGACACCCCGGTTGGCCAGGTAGAGGAACCGGCCGTCCGGGCCGACCACGATCTCCGAGGGCTGGACGTGGCCCGGGCGCCCGCTGGCCTCGACCCGCCCCCGCTCGACCGGCCCGTCGGTGCCGTCGAGGGCGTACGCGGTGACGGAGGCGTCCAGCTCACCGGCGAGGTAGCAGCGCCGACCGTCCGGATGCCGGGCCAGGTGCCGGGGACCGGTGCCGGGACGGGTCGGGTACCGGGCGGTTTCGTGCAGCCGGCCCTGCGGGTCGCGGTCGTACCGGTAGAGCGTGTCGGTACCGAGGTCGACCGCGAGCAGCCCGGTGCCGACCGGGTCGGGCGAGACCATGTGCGCGTGCGGCCCGGCCTGGCGCTCCGGTACCGGCCCGCCGCCGTCGTGCGCGACCAGGTCGGTCCGGTCACCGGGCGCCCCGGTCGGGTCGAGCGGGAGTACGGCGACACTGCCGCTGCCGTAGTTCGCCACGAAGAGGAACTCCCCAGCCGGATCGACGGCGAGGTGGCACGGATCGGCGCCGCCGGTGGAGCGGCTCCCGAGCGGGGTCAGCGCGCCGTCGGAGTGGATCGTCCAGGCGCTGACCGTACCCTCCGGCAGTTCGTTGACGGCGTAGAGCACGGGTAGCCGGGGATGCCGGGCCAGGAACGACGGCGACGGCGTAGCGGCCACCACGCCGAGCAGGTCGAGCCCGCCGGTCCCGGCGTCCCGGCGGGCGGCGACGATGCCGGTACCCCGTCCTCCGCTCTGCGCCGTGTAGCAGCCGATGTAGACGATCTCGGCACCGCTCGACATGCCTCGCTCCGTTCCCGGCCGACCACTCACGGTCGGGCCGCTCCGGCACGATCAAACCAGAGCCCGGCGCCGCCGGCCCGGCGATCGCCCGGCCGGGGTCCAGGATCTTCCGGCTGCGGACCGAACCCTATAGGATCTTCGATCGTGAACGGGCTGCTCCGACCGGCTCGCCGGACCACCCTCGCCGACGACGTCTACGAGTCGGTGCGGGCCCTCGTGATGGACCATGCCGTGGCCCCCGGCGAGCGGATCAACATCGACGCGCTGGCCCGCCGGCTGGAGGTCTCGCCGACCCCGGTCCGCGAGGCCCTGGCCCGGCTGGAGTCCGACGGACTGGTCCGGAAGCGGCCGCTGGCCGGCTACACCGCCGCACCGCTGCTCAGCCGGACCGAGTTCGACGAGCTGGTGGAGATGCGGCTGATCCTGGAGACCGCCTCGGCCCGGCGGCTGGCCGAACGCTTCGCCGGGCAGCCGGCCGGCGACACCGACGAAGAGGGCGGTGGCGGCACCGCCGAGCCCCGGGCGGCGTCCGGCGACAGCGCCGAACCCCGGGCGGCGTCCGGCGACAGCGCCGAACCCCGGGCGGCGTCCGGGGACGCCCCGGCCGGGCTCGTCGGCGAGCTGGCCGAACTCCGCCGCGAGGCCGAGCTGCCCGACCAGACGCCCGGGACCGAGGGCTTCGCCGCGATCGCCGCCTTCACCGCCCAGGACGCGCGCTTTCACCACCTGCTCGCCGAACGGTCCGGCAACCGGATGCTGCACGCGGCCGTGGTCCGGCTCCGCGCCCACCTGCACCTGTTCCGGCTGCACTTCCCCACCGCGCACTACGGGACCAGCACCCGGGAGCACCTGCGGATCGTCGACGCGATCGGCACCGGCGACCCGGACGCCGCCGGCACCGCCATGCGCGACCACCTGCTCGCCGCCGCCGACCGGCACCTGCCGTTCTTCGAAGGAACCCGATGCGGATAGCCCTCTTCGTCACCTGCGTCAACGACCTGGTCTACCCGGGCACCGGCCGGGCCGTGGTACGCGTACTGGAGCGGCTCGGCCACACCGTCGAGTTCCCGGTCGAGCAGACCTGCTGCGGGCAGATGCACGCCAACAGCGGCTACCGGGCCGAGTCGCTGCCCCTGGTGCGCGGCTTCGTCGACACCTTCGGCCGGTACGACACCGTGGTCGCCCCGTCCGGCTCGTGCGTGGCGATGGTGCGGGAGTCGTACCCCCGGCTCGCCGCAGGGGACCCGGGCCTGGCGGCGGCGGTCGCCGACCTCGCACCCCGGATCCACGAACTCTCCGAGCTGCTGGTCGACGTGCTCGGGGTGACCGACGTCGGTGCCGTCTTCCCGCACCGGGTGACCTACCACCCGACCTGCCACGGCCTGCGGATGCTGCGGCTGGGCGACCGGCCGCTGCGGCTGCTGCGCGCCGTGCGCGGGCTGGAACTGGTGGCGCTGCCCGGCGCCGAGGAGTGCTGCGGCTTCGGCGGCACCTTCGCGGTGAAGAACGCCGACGTCTCCGCCGCGATGCTGGCCGACAAGTGCGCGGCGGTACACGACACCGGGGCGGCGTACGTGGCGGCGGCGGACAACTCCTGCCTGGCGCACATCGGCGGCGGCCTCTCCCGGCGGGAGGGCTCGGCGCCGGGCGGCCCGCGCGCCATCCACTACGCGGAAATCCTGGAGCACACATGAGCCGACCGGTAAGGAAGGGCCCCTTCCTATCGCTTTTTGTCGTAGAAGGGCCCCCTCCTAACACTCAGGAGCGGGCATGAGCACTGGTACCGGGAACATCGTCGCGCCGCTGCCGTTTCCGACGGCGGCCCGGCGCGAACTGGCGGACGGGCAGCTCCGGGCCAACCTTCGCCGGGCCACCCACACGATCCGGGACAAGCGGCTCCGGGTGGTCGGCGAGGTGCCGGACTGGGAGGCGCTGCGCCGGGCCGGCGCGGCGATCAAGGACGACGTACTGGCCCGCCTGCCGGAGCTGCTCGAACAGTTCGAGGCCGCCGCCACCGCCGCCGGAGCGACCGTGCACTGGGCCCGGGACGCGGCCGAGGCGTGCGCCCTGGTCACCGAGCTGGTGCAGCGGACCGGCAGCACCGAGGTGGTCAAGGTCAAGTCGATGGCCACCCAGGAGATCGGCCTCAACGAGGCGCTCGCCGAGGCCGGGATCGCGGCGGTCGAGACCGACCTGGCCGAGCTGATCGTGCAACTCGCCGACGACACCCCGTCACACATCCTGGTACCGGCGATCCACTACAACCGCCGGCAGATCCGGGACATCTTCGCCAGCCGGATGCCCGGGGTCGACCTCGACGCGCTCACCGACGACCCGCCCGCGCTCGCCGAGGCGGCCCGCCGGCACCTGCGGGCCAAGTTCCTCAGCGCCCGGGTGGCGATCTCCGGCGCCAACTTCGCGATCGCCGGGAGCGGGACGCTGGCGGTGGTGGAGTCCGAGGGGAACGGCCGGATGTGCCTGACCCTGCCCGAGACCCTCATCTCCGTGGTGGGGGTGGAAAAGCTGCTGCCGACCTTCCGCGACCTGGAGGTCTTTCTGCAACTGCTGCCCCGCTCCTCGACCGGCGAGCGGATGAACCCGTACACCTCGCTCTGGACCGGGGTCACCCCGGGAGACGGGCCGCAGACCCTGCACATCGTGCTGGTCGACAACGGGCGTACCGCGACCCTGGCCGATCCGGTGGGCCGGCAGGCGCTGCGCTGCATCCGCTGCTCCGCCTGCCTGAACGTCTGCCCGGTCTACGAGCGGGTCGGCGGGCACGCCTACGGGTCGGTCTACCCGGGCCCGATCGGCGCCATCCTCTCCCCGCAGATGACCGGACCGGAGGCGGGCGCGAACCGCACCCTGCCGTACGCCTCGACGCTCTGCGGCGCCTGCTTCGACGCCTGCCCGGTCCGGATCGACATCCCCGAGGTGCTGGTGCACCTGCGGCAGGTTGGCGTGGACGCGCGCCGGGGCCGGCCCTCGGCGGAACGTACCGCGATGCGGGCGCTGGCCTGGACGATGCGGGACCGCCGCCGGTACGCTGCCGCGCTCCGGGCCGCCCGACGCGGTGCCGCCCCGCTGCGGCTGGCGGCCGGAAGACGCGGACAGGTACGCCGGCTGCCCTGGCCGCTCTCGGCCTGGACCGCCAGCCGGGACGCCCCACTGCCGGCCAGCCAGACGTTCCGGGACTGGTGGGCCGGGCGGGACCCCACGAGCGCGCGGGAGGAGCGGTGACGATGGTGCCGAGTTCGGCCCGGGCGGAGATCCTGGCCCGGATCCGCGCCGCCCGGCCCGGCGGGACCGTGCCGGTGCCCCGGGACTACCGCACCGCCCCGGCCGCAGGCGACCAGGTGGCGGCACCCGCCGACGCGGAGCTGATCGAGTTGCTGGTCGACCGCCTCGTCGACTACCGGGCCACGGTACGCCGCTGCGGGCCGCAGCAGGTGCCCGAGGCGCTGGCCGAACTGCTGGGCGAGGTGCCGACCGTGGTCGTACCCGGGCAGGTGCCGGGAGAGTGGCTCTCGACGTACCTCGGCCGGATCCGGCGGGACGGCGACCCGGAGCCGCTGACGGTGGCCGACCTCGACGCACCGGGCGTGGCCGTGGTCACCGGCTGCGCGGTGGCGATCGCGCAGACCGGCACGCTGCTGCTGGACGGCGGGCCGGACCAGGGGCGCCGGCTGCTCAGCCTGGTACCCGACCACCACCTCTGCGTGGTGCACGCCGCGCAGGTGGTCGGCGGGGTGCCGGAGGCGCTGGCCCGGCTCGCCGACCCGACCCGGCCGATCACCCTGGTCTCCGGGCCGTCGGCGACCAGCGACATCGAACTCGACCGGGTCGAGGGCGTGCACGGGCCACGCCGGCTGGACGTGCTGGTGGTCACCGGCTGACGCCCGGCCGGTCGACGGGATCGACCGGCCGGGACGGCGGGCGGCGCTCAGTTCGCGGAGACCCGCTCGGCGCGGCGGGCGGCGACGTGCTCCACCAGGGCGACCAGCACCACCTTGCCGGACTGCCGGCTCCGCGCGTCGCAGAGCACGACCGGCACGTCCGGGTCCAGGTCGAGTGCGCTGCGCACCGCCTCGGGGCCGAACCGCTTCGCCCCGTCGAAGCAGTTGACCCCGACCACGAACGGGATGCCCCGGCGCTCGAAGTAGTCGACCGACGGGAAGCAGTCGGCGAGCCGGCGGGTGTCGGCGAGCACCACCGCGCCGAGCGCGCCGAACGCCAACTCGTCCCAGAGGAACCAGAACCGGTCCTGTCCCGGCGTGCCGAAGAGATAGACCTGGAGATCGGGGTTGATGGTGATCCGGCCGAAGTCCATCGCGACGGTGGTGGTCTGCTTGCCCTCCACGCCGTAGAGGTCGTCGGTGCCGGCCCCGGCGTCGGTGAGCACCTCCTCGGTCTGCAACGGGCGGATCTCGCTCACCGCGCCCACCAGGGTCGTCTTGCCGACGCCGAAGCCGCCGGCAATCAGGATCTTCAGGGCGAGCGGGATGCGCCGCTTCGCCGTCCCCTGGTCAGAGAGCCCGGAGTCCATTGACCACCGCCTTGAGGATGTCGTCGTCGGGGAACTGGCGCGAGGTGGGTGGGTCGTACATCGAGATCCGGCCGCTGGTGAGCAGGTCGCCGAGGAGCACCCGGACCACCCCCACCGGCAGGTTGAGGTCGGCGGCGAGGTCGGCGACGGTGATCGGCTGCTGCGCCCGCGCGATGATCGCCCGCTGTTCCGGGTGCGGCTGCGGACCGTCGTCGCCGTCCTCCTCCGGCGGACCGGCCACCACGAACGCCATCAGGTCGAACCGGCCGGCCGACGGCTGGACCCGACCACCGGTCATCGTGTACGGCCGGACCACCGGCCCGGCGTCGTCGTCCAGCCAGTCGTGGTGCGGCCCCGGTGCGTCACTCCGCATCTGCCGGCGCCCGCGATGTTCGGCTCGGCGCGGACAGGTTCTGCCCGACCCGGGTCACCAGCATCGCCATCTCGTACGCGATGACGCCGATGTCCGACGCGGCGCTGGCCAGTACGGCCAGACAGGCGCCCTGGCCGGCGGCGGTGACGAAGAGGAAGGCGGACTCCATCTCGATCACGGTCTGCCGGACCGGTCCCGCCTGGAAGTGCCGGCTGGCCCCCTTCGCCAGGGACTGGAAGCCGGCCGCCATCGCCGCCATGTGTTCGGCGGCCTCCCGGCCCAGGTCCCGCGACGCGGCCATCAGCAGTCCGTCCGCGGAGAGCAGTACGGCCTGCTGCGCGGACGGTACGCGCTCCACGAGATCGTCGAGCAGCCAACTGAGGTCCGCACCCGGCTTCGTCGTGTGCACCACTCACCCGTCCCCTTCAGAATTCGTGACACCCGGATCGGCGACCCGGGCGGTGGCATCGGAGGTGTCGCCGGGCGGCGTCAGCTCCTCGGCGTCCCGCCGCCCCCGCGCCGTGCCGGACTGCAACGCGGCCATCACCGCCCGCACCTGCTCCGGGGTACGCGGCTGCGGCTCGTCCGACTCCCCGTCGGCGGTGCCACCGGCAGCGGCACCCGGGGACCGGTCGGCGTTGGCCGCGGGTCCGTTGCGCAGTTGCGGCGCGAGATTCTTCTGCCGGATCCGCCGGGGCAGGCCGTCCGGGCCGACCGGGCCGGTGGCCGGGCGTACCGGTCCGCCGCCGGACGGGACCGCCGGGAGGATCACGGTGTCGTCGTCCATCGCCGGGCGGGGCACCGGCCCGGCGGGCGTGGTCGTACCGGCCGGTGCGACGGCCGCCGGAGCGGGGGTGGTCTGGGCGGTCGGGGCAGTGGCGCCGGTCGGGGCAGTGGCCGGTGCCGGGGTGGTGGTCGGGTCTGCGCCGCGTCGCCGCAGCGCACCGGCCCTCGGCATCCGTACGCCGGAGGACGGGGTGCTCTCCAGCCCGTCCTCCGGGGCGGCGCCGCCCGGGACGCCGGTGGCGTCCGTCGGGCCGGCGGCGTCGGTCGGGCCGATGGCGTCGGTCGGGCCGGGTGTCGGGGTGTCCCGGGGGGTTCGGGGAGCGGGCGGCTCCGTCCCGCCGTCGGCCGCCGGGCCGGGTGGCGATGTCTCCCGGCCGGCGGCGACCAGCGCCGCCAGGGCCGCGCCCGCCTTGCGTCGCGGCCCCAGCCCGGCGGGGCCGGATCCGGCAGCCGGCTCGGCGCCCTCCGCCGCCACCGCAGTGGCCGGGCTGGATCGGGTCGGCAATTCGATCGTCTCCGATCCGTCCGCGCCGCCGCCGATCCGGCGGGGGCCGCCGCCGCGCGTCGTGCCGTCCGGCTCCGGACCGGACCCGTCACCCCGGTCGGTCGCCGGGGTGGAGGTGTCGGGTACCACGAGGTCGCCGGGAATGAGCGCCACCGCCGTCACCCCGCCGTACGGGGAGGGACGCAACTGCACCCGTACGCCGTGCCGGGCGCCGAGCAGGGCGACCACGAACAGCCCGAGCCGGGCGCTGTTCGCCGGGTCGAAGTCCGGTGGGTCGGCCAGCCGGCGGTTGGCCTGCTCGATCGCCTCGGTGGCCATGCCGAGGCCCCGGTCCTCGATCTCGATCGCGTACCCGTTGGCGACCACCTGTCCGGTGACCTGCACCCGGGTGTGTGGCGGCGAGAACGACGTCGCGTTCTCGATCAGCTCCGCCAGCAGGTGGATGACGTCGCCGACCGCCCGGCCGGCGGTGGCCGCCGGTGCCACCGTGACCAGGTCGACCCGGGCGTAGTCCTCGACCTCGGAGATCGCACCCCGGATCACGTCCACCATGGAGACCGGGTTGCGCCAGCCCCGGCCGGGCGCCGCCCCGGCGAGCACGACGAGGTCCTCGGCGTGCCGCCGCATCCGGGTGGCCATGTGGTCGAGCCGGAAGAGATCCTCCAGCTCGTCGGGCTGGGCCGCCCGCCGCTCCATCCGGTCCAGCAGCGCGAGCTGGCGGTGCAGCAGGGTCTGGCTGCGCCGGGCGATGTTGAGGAAGACGTCCCGCAGACCACGGCGCAGCGCGGCCTCGTCGATCGCCGAGGCGATGGCGGTGCGCTGCACCTCGCTGAACGCCTGACCGAGCTGGCCGATCTCGTCCTGCCCGTAGTCGAGCGGTGGCGCCTCGGTCTCGACGTCCACCTCCTCGCCCCTGCGCAGCCGCCCGACGACGTCGGGCAGCCGTTCGTCGGCCATGTTCAGCGCGGCGGCCCGCAGGCTGGTCAGCCGCCGGACCAGCGAACGGCCGATCCGCAGCGCGATCACCGCCGAGAGGAGTACGGCGACGAAGCCGAGCAGGCCGGCGAGCCCCAGCCGGACCAGGATGCCGGCGGCGACCGGTCGGCTGCGGTCGGCGAGCGCGTCGGCACCGCTCAGCTCGAAGTCGCGCAGTTGCCGCTGGACCGAGTCGTAGCTGCCCTGCCACTGCCGGGCGTCCACCGGCAGGCTGCCGCCGGCACCCCGGCCGATCAGGTCGTCCTCCATCCGGCGCAGCCGGACGTACGCGTCCCCCTCGGTGAGCTGCTGGTACGCGACCCGGTCGGCGTCCGGCAGCTCCGCCGTCGCCGCGGAGTAGAGGAAGCGCTGGGTGCCGACGATCTGGACGAACTGGGCGTGCTCGCCCGGCGCGAAGCGCCCCGCGCTGAACACCCCGGCGAGCAGCGCGTCGGCCTGGGCGAGTACCTCCCGGGCCCGGCCGAGTTCGGTCAGGCTCCGGGCTTCCCGGGCCAGCGTCTCGTCCGGCAGTGTGTTCAGTGCGGAGAAGGTCCGGAACGCGGCGTCGATGATCCCGCTGTAGAGACCGAGCGCTCCGCTGGCGTCGACGGTACGGCGGTCGATGAAGACGCGTCCGGAGCGCAGCGCGTCGACCGCGGTGAGCAACTGGTCGATCCGGGCGTCGAGCAACGCGCCGGTGGTGTCCCGCAGGTCGGTGTCGGAGGTCCGGCGACGGAACTCGGCGATCGCCCGGTCGGTGCGGATCCGCTGGTCGGCGAGGACGGCGGCGGTGCTCGGGTCGACCAGTTGCCGCACCGAGAGCCGGCGCTCCTGCTGCAACTCCACCACGAGGGTCTCTCCCGGCCGCCCGACCTCGTCCAGCAGGGTCTGGGTGGCCAGCAGGTTCGACGCCGGTCCGACGGTGAGCGTGGTCGCGAAGATCCAGAGCGCCGACAACGCGAGGATCGGCACGGCGACCAGCGCGACGATCTTCGAGCGGATCGGCCAGTTCTGGGTTTCCATCAGACCTCGCCGGAAGGGGATATGTCAGGGTCGACACCCGCACCGGCGGCCCGCGGCTCCGGCCAGAGTCCGAGGGTCACGGGCGCGCGTGCCTTCGGCAGGATACGTAATCAAAGCCGCGCGCACTACCGGACAACGGGTCTCTGGTTGATCCAATCTGGCAAATAAATTGATAACTGTCTTTGCCAATTGATCTCGGCTCCCGTCGATGGAGCCGTCCGGTGTCGCGGTCGGGCAGATCCAGGCATGCCGATCCCATCCACCGGCTGACCACTGGAAACCCGGCAGTGCGCGCCGCCGTCGCGCGGGACGCCGGCCCGGGGCCGCAAGTGCGTCGACCACTCCGACAACCGCCGTGGCCAATGCGGCGACCCGGGGTGGGCCGTTCGGACCGACCCACCCCACCAGCAATTCCTGCCGGATATGTCACTCCACCGCGGCGAGCCCGCCGGCCCCGGTACGCCGCCGTTCCCCACTCGCGCCGGCCCGGCGCAGCGCCACCGCCAGCACCAGGTACGGGCAGGCGAGCAGCGCGAAGACCATCCCGTGCCCGGCGACCGTGGCGGCGAGGGCGTACCCGCCGTACACCCCGATGGTGACCAGTTCGGTGCCGAGCCCGGCCAGCGAGGTCACGGTGGCCCTGGCCGGTCCGGTGATGCTCTCCTGGAGGCGTACGTCGGCCACCAGGCTGGCCATCTGGAGGACACAGAACGCCGCCGCCACCAGTACGAAGCCCGCCGGCCGACCGGCCAGCGCCCCCACGGCCAGGGCGATCGCGGCCGCCCCGACCGCCGCGCCGAACCGCCGCGCCGTCAACCGCTGCCCGAGCGGGGTGAGCAGGCCGCCCAGCATCACCCCGGCCCAGACCAGCAGCACCAGCAGCGGCACGCCGGCCGTCGGGGTGACCTCGCCGGCCAGCAGTGGCAGGTACTCCTCCAGCCCGCCCCAGATGCCGAGCATCGCCGGCAGCAGCAGCAGGGCTCGGCGTACCGCCGGGCTGTTCCGGGCCTCGGCCAGCGCCACCCGCAGGATCGCGAGGGGTCCGGGCGACCGGTCCTCGGCCACCGGTGGCGCCGGGGCGACCCGGAGCAACTCTCCGGACGCCGCGACGAAACCGTCGGCCGCCCGGTCGGGCCCGGGGTCGGCGGTCTCCGGGCCGGTCGGGACACCGACGCCCGGTGCCGGCGTCCGGTGTTCCGGCAGCGCCAGTCCCACGACCGCGCAGAGCAGGCTGGCCAGCACGCTGGCGACCCCGACCGCAGGGTAGCCGCCGGCCGCGAAGACCGGGGTGGCGACCGCGATGGCCAGCAGTGCGCCGAGCAGGCTGACGGTGCTGGCCCGTCCGATCACCCGCCCGTACCGGTCGGCCAGGCCGAGCCGGTCCAGTTCGTCGTAGAGCAGGGCCTCGGCGGCGCCGGACTGGAGCGCGCCGCGCACCCCCCAGAGCACGAAGCCGAGCGCGAAGACCCAGTAGGAGGGTGCCGCGACCCAGAGTCCGAAGCCGACGGCGCCGAGCAGCGGGGCGACGGCGAGCAGCAGCCGCCGGGAGACGGCGTCGGCCCAGACCCCGGAGGGGACCTCGAGGAGGATCCCGGTCAGCGACCAGACGACGAAGAGCGAGGAGATCTGCGCGACCGACAACCCGGTGTCGGTGAAGAGCAGCGCGTACACCGGGTAGAGCAGGACGAAGTCGTCCAGGAACGCGTAGAGGTAGAAGGTGGTGGTCAAGCGCCGCGCGCGAGCGGTCGGCGCGGATGACGAGGTGACGGGCATGAGGCCTTCCCACGAGGACGATTCGGACTCGGAAATCGGGTCACGAACGTCCCGGCGGGCCCCGGCAGCGCGGGCCGGGCCGGCCTCCGGTGGGGAATTAATGTCGGTGCTTCATGCCGGGCAGTCTAGGCGGTCGGCGGCCGCGGTGGGGAGCGGGAAGGGCGTCCCCCGGGCGCGCTCGCGCCGGGGAACGCCCCGTCCGACTGCCGGGACGTGCTTTTCCGGGTACGCCCCGGTCAGGCGCCGGCCGCCAGCCCCAGTCCCTCGGCGACCCGGCGCCCGTACGCCTCGTCGCACTGGCTCAGGTGCCAGACCATCCGCTCCTGGATGTGCTTGTCGCACTGGCCGAGCTGGTTGACCAGGTTCTTCACCAGGTCCTCCCGCTCCCAGTCGGGCATGGTGCGGAACCGCTCGCCCGCCTGCGCGTAGTCGTTCTGCCGCTCGATCGGGGCCCGCATGACCTGCCCGGAGACGTGCGGCCGGTACTCCCGGTACGACTCGTCGGCCTCGGCCAGCCCGGCCACCGAGGAGGGCTCGTAGTTGACGTGCGGGTTGCCGCCCCGGTTGTCCACTCCGTAGGACATCTGCCCGCCGTCCTGGTTGGTGTTGACCGCGACGTCCGGCCGGGGCGCGTTGACCGGCAGCTGGAGGTAGTTCGGGCCCACCCGGTAGCGCTGGGTGTCGGAGTAGGAGAACGTCCGGCCGACCAGCATCTTGTCGTCGCTGAAGTCCAGCCCGTCGACCAGTACGCCGGTGCCGAAGGCGATCTGCTCGTTCTCGTTGTGGAAGTTGTCGACGTTGCGGTTCAGCGTCATCATCCCGACCGGGCGCAGCGGGAAGACGTCCTCCGGCCAGGTCTTGGTGTCGTCCAGTGGGTCGAAGTCCAGTTCGGGGTGCTCGTCGTCGCTCATGATCTGGACGTTCAGCTCCCACCTCGGGTAGTCGCCGCGCTCGATCGCCTCGTAGAGGTCCTTCGAGGCGTGCCCCAGCTCGGTCGCCTGGATGGCGGCGGCCTGCTCCTCGGTCAGCGACTCGATGCCCTGCTGCGACCTCCAGTGGTACTTGACCAGCACGCCCTCGCCGGCCGCGTTGACCATGCGGTAGGTGTTCACCCCGAACCCGTCCTGGGTCCGGTAGTTGGCCGGGATGCCGCGCGGGCTGAACAGCCAGCTCAGCATGTGCATCGACTCCGGGGTGTTGGACATGAAGTCGAAGATCCGGTTCGGCTCCTGCCGGAAGGTGACCGGGTCCGGCTTCAGCGCGTGGATCACGTCCGGGAACTTGATCGCGTCCCGGATGAAGAAGACCGGCAGGTTGTTGCCGACCAGGTCCCAGTTGCCGTCGTCGGTGCGGAACTTGACCGCGAAGCCGCGCGGGTCGCGGGTCGCCTCGGAGGAGTCCCGCCCGCCGATCACGGTGGAGAAGCGGACCGAGACCGGGGTCTTCTTGCCGGGGCTCTGGAAGAGCCTGGCCCGGGTGTACGTCGAGGCCGGTTCGTCGCCGATCGTCCCGTACGCCTCGAACTCGCCGTGCGCGACGAAGCCGCGCGCGTGCACCACGCGCTCCGGGATGCGCTCCCGGTCGAAGTGGCTGATCTTTTCGAGGAAGTGGTAGTTCTCCAGCGTGGCCGGGCCGCGCGAGCCCACCGTCCGCTGCTGCTGGTTGTTGTGTACGGGATGACCCTGCCGGGTCGTGAGCGTCGGCTTCTTCGCCTGGGGATCACTCATGGCTCTCCTCCTCCGTGCTCTTCCTGGCAGTCGGGCAACGGCCGGGTACGTGCTTGTCCGCCCGGGAAACGGATCTTCCGTCCGGTTCAACGCGGCGGACGACCTCTCGGCCCGGCTCGTCGGGCACGCCTTCGCGGGCGAGGTGGTGTCCGGCACCGGGGAGCGGGATGCGTCCCGGCCGGGGGCCGCCGGCAGGTCGGTCACGACCGGCGACCAGCGGGTGTCGGGACGGGCGGATCGGGCGGTCCGACCGGTGCCGTCCCGAACGGCACCAGACCAGCCAACCGCCTTTTCTGGAATGAGTCAAGTTTTGTCGCGCATGCCACTCGGCTGGAGTACCCGGAACGGGCGTGCCGCGCGACGACGACGACGCCCTTCCTCCCCCCGGCTCGGCGTGCGGTTCGGACCGTTCTGCCCGGTCAGGCAGCCGGCGACCGGTTCCTGCCACCGCGCGCCAGTTCCCGCTGGCGGCGCGAAAGTGTGCCGGATCTGGATTGGTGATCAGGGCCGGGCGGGAATAGCAGGAGACGAAGGAGGAGCCATGTCGCCCATAGAAGTCGTCCTCATCGTCCTTGTGGTCCTCGCCCTCGCCGCGGCCGTACCGGCCATCTGGGTGGCCAGCCGCCGCCGTGCCCTGCGCAGCAAGTTCGGCCCGGAGTACGACCGGGTGGTCGCCGAGCAGCAGAGCCGGTCCGCCGCCGAGCACGAACTCCGGGAACGCGAACGCCGCCACGCGGAGTTGACGCTCACTCCGCTCTCCGCCGACTCCCGCCGCCGCTACGCCGCCGACTGGGAGGAGATCCAGGCCCGCTTCGTCGACTCCCCGGCCGAGGCGGTGGGGGCGGCCGACGAACTGGTCACCCGGCTGATCGCCGAGCGCGGCTATCCGGTCGGCGAGTACGACGACCAGCTCGCCCACCTCTCCGTCGAGCACGCCCGCACCCTGACCCACTACCGGGACGCGCACGAGATCCAGCTGCGCAACGAGCGCGGCGAGGCCAGCACCGAGCAACTCCGCCAGGCCGTCGTGCACTACCGGGAACTCTTCGCCGACCTGCTCGGCGAGGACCCCGTACGGCAGTCCTCGGACGGGACCCGTCCGGACACCCCGCAGGACGTACCGAGCCGGTGAGGAGGCACTTCGCCATGCGTCACCAGGAACAGCAGACCGACAACGGCGGCACCGACGTGATCCGTTCCGAGCCGGTACCCGTGACCGGCCCCGGCCAGATCGAGGCCGACGGCGTCGAGGGGCGGCAGCGGGACCGGTATCCGGAGGGCACCGGCGACCAGGGCCCGGACGCACTCGACGAGCGCGGCTACTACGACAACGACCTCGCGACCAGCGGTTCGGGACCGGCCTTCTCGTCCGACCCGGCCGCGCCCGCCCGGGCGCGGGACGACCGGCGCGGCGAGGGCCGGTCGGCGGAGGAGCAGGCCGAGGACGCAGGCCTGGACGACGACGCGCTCACCGAGCGTTCCCCGGCGGGCCGCACCGGCGACCCCGACCGCGACAGCGCTGGCACCGGCGACCGGGGCGACCTCGCCGACGCCAGCCAGGCGCACGCCAGCCAGGCAGACGTCACCGGCGGCACCGGTACCGCCGAGCACGCCGACGACGACACCCGGAAGGTGCCCGCCACCGCCGGGGCGGACGCCGGCAAGGACGCCGCCGCGGACCCGGACGCCACGGCCCGGGTCGACGACACCGAGCAGGCCGACGACACCGAGCGGGCCGACGACGATGTCCGGAGCGATGCCCGGGACCGCTCCGGTGCGCCGGAGTTCCACGAGCCGGCGCCGCTGCCCACCAGCTTCGGCGCCACCAGCGTCGGCGGCGCGGTCGCGGCCTCCGCGCTGGCCGGCAGCCACCGCGACCCTCGCAACGAGGACACCGTCCGTTCCGGGGACGGGCCGGTCGACGACCGGATCGACGGAGTCGGTGACGAACGGGCCGGAGGCGCCGCCACCCGGGAGGTACCGGATCGCAGCCTCGGTGCGGCCGACGCCGCCACCGCCACCCGCGATGGGGTACCGGCCGCCGACGGCGTCGAGCCGGACCCGCCGGTGGACCCGTTCGGCCGGCCCGCGCCGGAGGGCTCGGCGGTCGGGGTGGCGCATCCGGTCAACCCGGAGGTACTCAGCGCGGGCGACCCCGATGCGCTGACCGGCGGTACCCGTACGCAGGCGGAGGCCGGCGGGCCGGACGGGACCGCCACGGCGGACGACACGGCCACGACGAGCACCACCGGGACGGCGGACGGCAACCTGCCGCCCGGTGCCGCGCCGGCCGAGCCGATCGTCGCGATCCTCGACCAGGAGACGGTGCGGGGGCTGCGGGACCGGTGGCGGGACGTGCAGCTCCGGTTCGTCGACGACCCGCCGGGCGCCACCGAGGAGGCGCACCGGCTGGTGCGGGAGTCCGTGGAGGCGGTCACCGCCGCCCTGACCCGGCAGCGTGACGAACTCGGCGGCTGGCAGGACGACGGCGCGGCCGACACCGAGCAGTTGCGGATGGTGGTCCGCCGGCACCGGGACTTCCTGGACCGGCTGCTCGGCCGGTAGCCGGCGCCGACCGGTCCGGCTCAGGCCCCGACGGCTCCCCGCTGCCCGCCAACCGGCGGGCGCCGGGGAGCCGTCGGCGATCCGGCACCGGGTACACCGGGCGCAGGAGTGAAAACTCTTCACCTCGGGTAGTAGGCCCCTCGCCCCGACGAACCTGTCGCCGGGCCAAGGGACCGAGCGTACGGACGGTGACGGCGTGGACGGCGGCCTGCGGCTGGACATGAACCCACTGGACTATCTGATCCTGGCGCTGTATTTCGGCACCGTACTCGGGGTCGGCTTCGCGGCCCGGCGAGCGATCAAGACCAGTGTGGACTTCTTCCTCTCCGGCCGCTCGCTGCCGGCCTGGGTGACCGGACTCGCCTTCGTCTCCGCCAACCTCGGGGCGCTGGAGATCATCGGGATGGCCGCCAACGGCGCCCAGTACGGCCTGATGACGCTGCACTACTACTGGATCGGCGCCGTACCGGCGATGGTCTTCCTCGGCATCGTGATGATGCCCTTCTACTACGGCTCCAAGGTACGCAGCGTGCCGGAGTACCTGCGGCTGCGCTTCAACCGGCCGGCGCACCTGCTCAACGCGCTCAGCTTCGCCGTCGCCCAGGTGCTGATCGCCGGGGTCAACCTCTACGCGCTCGCCCTGATCATGCAGGCCCTGCTCGGCTGGCCGCTCTGGCTCTCCATCGTGGTCGGCGCGCTGATCGTGCTGGCGTACATCACGATCGGCGGGCTCAGCTCGGCGATCTACAACGAGGTACTCCAGTTCTTCGTGATCCTCGCCGGCCTGGTCCCGATCACCGTGATCGGGCTGGCCAAGGTCGGCGGGGTCGACGGGCTCTGGGACGCGGTACGCGGCTCCGACCTCGGCGAAGCCGGGCTGCACACCTGGGCGGACACCGGCAGCCAGGACAACCCGCTGGGCGCGAGCTGGATCGGCATCGTCTTCGGGCTCGGCTTCGTCCTCTCGTTCGGTTACTGGACCACCAACTTCGCCGAGGTGCAGCGGGCGATCTCGGCGAAGGACATGAGCGCCGCCCGGCGTACGCCGATCATCGCGGCGTACCCGAAGATGGTGATCCCGCTGGTCACGGTGATCCCCGGCCTGGTCGCGGTGGTCACCGTCAACGGGCTCGGCGCCGAGACCGGCGACCTGACCTACAACAACGCGATCCCGCTGCTCATGCGCGACCTGCTGCCGACCGGCGTACTCGGGGTGGCGGTGACCGGGCTGCTGGCCTCGTTCATGGCCGGCATGGCGGCCAACGTCAGCGGCTTCAACACCGTCTTCACCTACGACATCTGGCAGACGTACGTCCGCAGGGACCGGCCGGACGACTACTACCTGCGGATCGGCCGGATCGCCACCATCGGCGGCGTGCTGGTCGGGATCGGCACCGCGTTCATCGCGGCCGGGTTCAACAACATCATGAACTACATCCAGGTGCTCTTCTCGGTCTTCAACGCGCCGCTCTTCGCCGCCTTCATCATCGGCATGTTCTGGAAGCGGATGACCGCCTGGGCGGGGTTCTGGTCACTGCTGACCGGTACCCTCGGCGCGCTCGCCACCTATCTGCTCTACCAGGCCGGAGTGCTGCCGTTCGACTCCGACCTGGAGGAGAGCTTCTGGGGTGCCGGCGTCGCGTTCGTGCTGGTCGCGATCGTCGCGGTGGTCCTCACCCCGCTCACCTCCGGCAAGTCCGACGACGAGCTGCGCGGCCTGGTGTACGGGCTCGCCGGCACGGACGGCCGGCTGCTCGCCGGCGACGCCCGCTGGTACCGCTCACCGCTGCTGCTCGGCGGGATCGCGGTGGTCCTCTCCGCACTGCTCTACCTGCCGGTGCTGTGAGCGCCGCACCGCAGGATCCAACCGGGACGCGCCAGGTGCGACAGCGAGAAGGGACGAGGCGATGGAGGACCAGAACCGGCCGCCGGCCGAGACGCCGGTGGACTCGGCCGAGCAGGAGCGCCGGTCGGCCGCGGCCCGGCTCTTCGACATCCGCCGGGTGATCGGCGGGCTCTTCGTCGCGTACGGCGTGATCGTCGGCCTGGTCGGCGTCTTCGACGGCGCGTCGGCGGTGGCGAAGGCCCAGGGCATCCGGATCAACCTCTGGGCCGGGCTCGCCATGCTCGCGCTCGGCCTGGGCTTCCTGTTCTGGCAGTGGCTGCGCCCGATCGACCGGGAGTGAGCCCCCGCCCCGGCCCGCCCCAACGCCCGCGCCTCGCCGTTGCCGCCGGGTGACCCGGTCCCGCCGGCCGGCCGGTCGGACCGGCGGTGCCGGCCGGCAGGCATGGCGCGGGTTCTCCGGGGTATCGATCCGGAGGACCGGTCAGTCGCACGTCGCATCCGCCACAGGAGGGCAGCACGCATGACCGAGCGCGATCCGACCCGCAACCGACCGCTGGAGGAGAGCCCGGAGGTGGCCGCCGCGATCGAGGACGACGCCGCCGTACCGCAGCTCGCCGCCGACGGCGGGCCGGGCGCCGAGAACCCCGACTTCGTGGACCCGGAGGACGTTCCGGGCGATTTCCCACCCACCGAGGACCTGCTCGGCGACCCGTACGGGCAGGGCGCGGGCGGCGCGGGTGACACGCGTACCGGCGCGGAACAGCCGTGGGAACCGGAGGACCTGGCGGCGGCACAGGGCCGCGACCCGACACCGGAGAACGTACGTCGGGCCAGCGAGGAACTGGACCGGGAGGGTACGGCGGCCGCGGTGGAGAAGACGGTCCCCTGACCTGCCTACCGGGGACCGCCGGGGCGGCACACCGCGGCGGTCCCCGTCCGACGCGTTGCCGCGCCGGACGGGGACCGCCATGGTGGTGAGGTCGTGCTGTTACCCCAGTCTTACCAGCCGGTTCAGAGCGCCGGGTAGGCGTTCTGCATCAGCTGGGTGAGCTGCGCCGGGAACCAGGCACCCGAGATCGGGGCACCGGAGAGCGCGCCGCTCATGTTGTTGTTGTTCCGCGGGTTACCGGTGTAGGTCGGGTCGCACATCCGGTCGAAGCCCTTACCCTCGTCGTTGTCGATCTGGGTGCTGGAGCCGTCCGACTCGCCCGGGGGCTTGATCCAGACGTACGCGTCGATCCCGCTGGCCGGGGCGGACCGCGGCCGCTCACCGAGGCCGGCACCGCTCTGGTTGCACCAGTTGCCGAGGTGGATCCGGCGGTCGATCCGAGAGCCGTCGACCTGCTCGTCGACGGTACCCGAGGTGACCGGGCCGGTGGGCCGGGCCGAGCCGCCCCAACCGTTACGCGAGGTGTCGATCAGCATGCCGATGCTGCTCGAGAAGCCCTGCGAGACCAGTTCGGTGCGGAGCGCCTGGGCGAACCGCTGCTCGTCCACGTACCGGTTGTAGTCGATCCACTTCGAGAGCCGGTTCTGCTCGGTCACGTTCAGGTAGGGCTCGACGGTGGCCGAGTAGTTGGCGGTGTTGGCGATGAAGCCGTGCACGTTGGCCTGGGTGCTGCCCTCGGCGCGGGCGGCCTCGGCGAAGATCTGCGCGGAGGCCCGGAAGTTGTCGTCCCACCCGATCCAGCCGTGGTGGCCGGCGTCGATGTAGTTGTAGACGTTCGGGACCGCACCGAGCTTGGCCAGGGCGTAGCCGACACCCTTGACGTAGTTGCCGTTGGCCTTCATCGTGTCGCACTGCGCCGTCGCGGTCTCCCGCGGCGCCACGTTGGTGACCAGGTTCGGCAGCGAGTCGATCTCGATGATCGCGATGATCCGCAGGCTGCTGTACTTGCTGTCACCCATGATCGCGGCGATCGGGTCGATGTACTGCGTCTTGTACTTGGGCAGCTCGTCCGCCTTGAGCTCACCGTTGGAGGCGAGCGCCGCACAGTCCCGGCCCGGCAGGTTGTAGATGACGAGCTGGATGTAGCCGGCACCCTGCGCAAGCGCCTCGTCCAGGTGGTCCCGCAGGCCCATGGAGCCGTTCGAGCTGCTGTCCGGGGTGCCCTCGATCGCGGCGATCCGGTCCAGCCAGACACCGGTCGGGTTGCTGGAGATCCGGTTGCCGCCGGAGACGCTCTCCGCCTTGGCCTTCCACTCCGGGTTCACGTAACCACGGGCGCCCGCGTACGGGTTGTCCACCCGGGCCGCCGGGTTGCTGGTCGGGTTGCTGGTCGGCGGGTTGGTCGGGTTGCCCGTCGGCGGGGTCGTCGGCGCGGTGCCGTTGCAGGTCGTCCCGTTGATGCTGAAGGACGTCGGCGCCGGGTTGCTGCCGCTGAACGAACCGTTGAAGCCGATGCCGGTGGAGGCGCCGGTGGCGAGGTTGCCGTTCCACGACACGTTCGTGGCGGTCACCTGGGTGCCGGACTGCGTCCAGTTGGCCGACCAGCCCTGGGTCACCCGCTGGCCCGCGTCCGCGAAGCTGAACCGAAGGGTCCAGCCGTTGATCGCGTCACCGACGTTCCGGATCGTGATGTTGGCGCTGAAACCACCCTGCCACTGGTTGGCGCTGTAGGTGACGCTGCAGCCGGGTGCCGCCTGCGCCACCGACGCCGGGATGGTGACCAGACCGGCGGCGACCAAAGCGCTCGCACCGGCCACCGCGACGGCTTTCTGCCGGACGGACAATCTACTCGGTAAATTCATGCCACTGATCTCCTTGAGCCAGCCGGTCACGTTAGGCGGAACCGGCGCGGCGGTCACACGGTCGACGCGCCAGGTGGTACGTCCGTGCACGCCATGGGGGACTGCGGTATGCCCGACCCGGACGGGCGGAACTGGTGGTGGTGCCGGCCGCTCGGGTCAGCGACCGTGGCGACGCCGTCCGGTGAACCGGCTGCCCTCGGCGTCCGCTGCGCGGTGTGGCTCCCCCAGCACAGTGGATGAATTCTTGCATGGGAGCGCTTCCATCACAACACCTCGATACTGATGGATGACGATTCCCTGCTCGTGGCGGTCGTCGCCGGCCACCGCCACGACCTGCGGCGGCATGACTGACCGGGCACAGTGGACCCGCTCCGGACCGGATCCTACCTCGCAATCCAGCCCTCGTCCCGGTACGGATACCGGCACGCGCGTGCGGTCGTCGAGGGCGGACGACGGGCGCCCCGGCGACCGGCCGGAACCCGCGTCCACATAGGGGCGCGGCACCGCTGGATGGCGCGGGACCCGGGGCCTGAACCGGACGGGAATGCACGATTCGCCCGACCGGGGCGAGGGCCGTGCCACCGGCCGCAACAGCCGTTCCGGCGGAGCCGGGCACCGGGGAGCGGAATCCGCCCGCCGCCGTCGAGCGTACGCAGCGAGGGCCGAGCCGTCCGGTAACCGCCAGAGGTCCCCAGGGGGCGCTTCCGGGCACCTCAGCACCCGTTCGGGGAAATGGTGAGAAAATCTGATGAAAGCTCACAAATTCGCTAATCTCGGTCATGGCTCGTCTCCCGGCGAGCTGAGGCAAGAGGGAAGGATGACGAAAGTCATGTCCAAGAAGTTCCTCGGCAGGATGATCGCAGGAGCCGCGCTCGGCGGCGCTTCTCTACTCGTTTTCTCCCCCTCGGCCGCGCTCGCGGACGGCGGCTACCACCCCGAGGGGCACCAGCGGGACGACTCGGGTCGGACGTACGCGAAACCGCACGCCGCGAAGCCCGGAGAAAAGGTGGAACTCGTCGAGGTCTGCCCCGAGGCGCAACAGCACGCGTGGCTGTGGTCGAAGGTCACCGGAAAGGTGGACCTCGCCCCGAAGGACCACAAGGACGACTACAAGGCCGACCACAAGGGCGAGCACAAGGACGACTACAAGGGCGAGCAGAAGCCCGAGGAGTCCGGCGGCCACTCCAACGGCGGCGAGGAGTACCAGAGCGGGGAGGACTACAAGAAGGAGCGCGAGTACCAGGAGTTCCTGAAGTACAAGGAGTACCAGGAATACCAGGAGTACCGCCGCTACAAGGAGAAGCACGGGTCGGCCCCGGCGGAGAACGGGGCGTACGGCGCCGAATCCGCCCCGTCGACCGCCGAGGAAGCACCCGCGGCACCCGGCCGGTCGGCCGACGCGGTACCGGCACCGTCGCCCTCGGCGAGCGGCCAGCCTCAGCAGCCCGAGGGGTATCAGCCGCCCGCCGGACAACAGGGCGGTACCGGCGGGATGGCCCGCGACGACGGCGGCTACGGCTGGGGAGAGGAGAAGAAGGCCGAGGACTCCAAGCACGGCTGGGAGAAGGCCGAGCCGAGCAAGAACGGCTGGGAAGAGGAGAAGAAGGCCGAGGACTCCAAGCACGGCTGGGAGAAGGCCGAGCCAAGCAAGAACGGCTGGGAAGAGAGCAAGAAGGCCGAGGAGAGCAAGGGCGGCTGGACGGAGAAGAAGGCCGGCTACGAGTACTGGACCAGCGTCACCATCCCGTGGGACGCCGAGCCGGGGTCGTACGACCTCAAGGGCTCCTGCGGCGAGGGTGAGCTGATCATCCTGCCGAAGGGCTGGGTCGACGGCGGTGACGGCGGGGCAACCTCCGGCAGCAGCGACGATCTCGCGGTCGCCGGGGTCGGGATGCTCGGGTTGGCCGGGCTCGGCGGACTGGTGCTGATGCGGCAGCGCCGTACCGATGAGTCAGCCGTCTGACGCGACGGCGAGCGGTGCCGGCGGCCGCCACGGGAGACCGTGGCGGATCGCCGGCACCGTCCTCGTCGCCCTGTTGGCCCTGGTCGGCGCCGGCCTGGTCGGGGCCGCACTGAACGCGCCGGACCCGGTCGCACCGCCGCAGCCGAGCGCCGGTGCCGCACCGAACGACCCGGATCGGCCGGCTGCCGGTGACACCGGGACCGGAACAGATCTCGGGCCTGCCGCGCCGGCACCCACGGCGGCGCCGGAGGGCGGGTCCGGTGCGACACCGGCGCCGGCCGCCCGGGTACTGGCCAGGTCGGAACCGATCAAGATCACGATTCCGAAGATCGGCGTGGACGCCACCATCATGCCGGTGGGGCTCACCCCGGAGGGCATGGTGCAGGTGCCGCCGTTGACCAAGGCGGGGCTGGCCGGCTGGTACCGGCCGGGGCCGAGCCCGGGTGAGCCGGGCAACTCCGTGATCGTCGGCCACGTCGACTCGAAGGAGATCGGGCCGGCGGTCTTCTTCCGGCTCGGCGCCCTGCTGCCCGGCGACAGCATCCAGGTGATCCGCGAGGACGGCAGCCTGGCCACCTTCGCGGTGGAGGGTGTGAAGTCGTACCCGAAGAGCGAGTTTCCCACCGAGCTCGTCTACGGCCCGACGGAGGCACCGGGGCTGCGCCTGGTGACCTGTGGCGGGGACTTCGACGAGCGGACCGGCTCCTATCCGGACAACGTCATCGCCTTCGCCCGGCTCGCCGGATAGCCACGTCGGCGCCCGCGAGGCCCGGTCTGTACGGGGGACAGCGGTACGCCGCTGTCCCCCGTACCCGTGCCCGCGCCGTCGTCGGGATCAATCCGGACAGGCTCGACGTGAAGAGCTCTCTACCACTCACAGGCGATGTTTCGGAAGGAACACCCGTAATCCCGACATCCGCTCACAAACTAGCTAGCGTCGGTTCTGGCTCGACTCGCCGTCGAGCACAACCAAACGGGGAAGGAGTGACTACGAGTCATGAGTAGGAAGTTGCTGGGGAAGGTGGTGGCCGTCGCCGGTCTCGGTGCCGCGTCCATGCTGATCTGCGCGCCCGGAACCGCCCTGGCGGACGACGGCCCGCACGAGCGGGAGAACAAGGGCCACATCCACACCGTGCCGAAGGGAGTGAAGCCGGGACACAAGTTCAAGGTCATCCTGAAGTGCGAGTACCCGGTGGAGCGGGCCTGGGTTTCCTCGAAGGTCACCGGCAAGCTCTGGCTCAAGCCTGTCGAGGAGGACAGCGTTCGAGTACCGGAGCGGCAGCGCCCACCGGCGGACGACGGTCAGCCCGACGACGACGGTCAGCCGCCGGTCCCGCCGAACGACGGACAGCCGCCGGTGCCGCCGGACGGTGGGCAGCCACCGCTGCCCGAGGACGGCGGCCAGCCGGAGGGGGCCGACGAACAGCCCGACGGCGGCCAGGGCGGCCAGGCGGCCGCGTACGGCGACGAGGCCGTCTACTGGGCCTGGGCCAAGGTGCCGTACAAGACCAAGCCGGGGCACTACCGGGCCTGGGGCGCGTGCGAGGCAACGGGCAGGATCGCCGTACTGCCTCGGGGTTCCGTACCCGGTGGTGACGGCGGCGCCGCCAGCACCGACTCGGGTCGGACGGCAGCCGGCGCGGGCATGCTGGGAGCAGCCGCGATCGGCGGCTTCCTGATGATCCGCCGGCGTCGTACCGATGGCACACCCGCCTGAGGTGTCGACCAGGCGCGCCGGCGGCCGGCACGGGAAACCGTGGCGTGCCGCCGGCTCCGCCCTGGTCGTCCTGCTCGCACTCGGCGGCACCGCCCTGCTCACCGCCGGTCTGAACCCGCCCCCGGCGCAACCGCCGCAGCCCGCCGAGATCGAGGCCGGCGAGGCGTCGCCGCCGCAGCCCGAGGAGACCCCGGAGGCGCAGTGGACCCCGCAGGCGGTCCCGCCGTCGCCCACGCCGGGCAGCCCGTCCGCGACCAGCCCGGTCGTCGAGCCGTCCCGGCCGGCGGAACTGCCCCGCTCGGAACCGGTCCGAATCACCATTCCGAAGATCAAGGTGAATGCGAAGATCATGTCGGTCGGCGTGAACGACGACGGGACCGTCCAGGTGCCCCCGCTCAAGCAGGCCCAGCTCGCCGGCTGGTACCGGCTGGGGGCCAGCCCCGGCGAGTTCGGCAACGCGGTCGTGGTCGGGCACGTCGACTCGGCCGCGATGGGGCCGGCGGTCTTCTTCCGGCTCGGGGCGCTCAAGCGGGGCGACCGGATCGAGGTCACCCGGCAGGACGGCAAGGTCGTCCGGTTCGCGGTGGACTCGGTGAAGTCGTACCCGAAGGCGTCCTTCCCGTCCGAACTGGTCTACGGGGCGGCGGACACCGCCCGGCTCCAGGTGGTCACCTGCGGCGGCACCTTCGACCGCAAGAAGGGCAGCTACCGCAACAACGTGATCGTCTCCGCCACCCGGATCCCCTGACCGTACGCCCGTCGCTGCGGCGGGGACCGGACGGGCGCCGCGTCGGCGGCGTTCCGGGCCGGGGCTGCCGGCCGCCGAGGTCCGGACCAGGGTACGGATCTGCCGCAGCAGTACGGAGAGCGCGGCCAGGTCCGCCCGGGACTCGTCGAACTCCCCCATCGCCTTGCGGGTACGACCGATCGAGATGGAGTTCGACCGCTCCCACTCCTGCACCCGCTCGTCCGGCGACAGGTCGGCAGGAGTCCCGCCGAGCACCTCGGCGGTGAGCGCGGCCAGCGCGGCGTAGAGGTCGTAGCGCAGGGCCATCCGGGCCAGCGTCTGCCAGCGGTCCTCCCGGGGCAGCAGCGAGATCTTCGACAGCAGCGAGTCGACCCGGAACCGGTCGGAGAGGACGAAGTAGACCGCCGCCACCTCGCCGACGTCCCGTCCCGTCGCCCTCGCCGTCTCCACCACGTCGAGCAGGCCGAAGCTGTACATCAGCCGGGTGGTGCGTTCGGCCAGTTCCCGGGGCAGCCCGCGCCGCACGCACATCTCGACGTGCGCCTCCAGCGCCTCGCGCTCGCTGCCGTAGAAGATGTTGCCCAGCTCGGGCAGGAGCCGGGAGACCCCGTCGCGCAGCCGGGCCGTCTCGGCCGGCACGTCGATCGGTGACCGGCGGTTGGTCACCAGCCACCGGACCGCCCGGTCGAGCAGTCGCCGGGTGTCCAGGTAGACGGCGGTCTGCACCTCGGTCGGCACCCGGTTGTCCAGCGCCTCGATGTCGGCCCAGATCTCGCGCAGCCCGAAGACCTCGCGGACCACCACGTACGCCCGGATCACGTCGGCCGGGGTCGCGCCGGTCTCCTCCACCACCCGGTAGATGAAGGAGATGCCGCCCCGGTTCACCGCCTCGTTCACCAGCATGGTGGTGACGATGTCCCGGTGCAGCCGGTGCTCCGGCATCCGGTCGGCGTACCGCTCGCGCAGCGGGGTCGGAAAGTAGTTGGCGAGCACCTCGAAGGTCCACGCCTCGTCCGGCAGCTTGTCGGCCAGGATCTCCCGCTCCAGCACGATCTTGACGTACGCGAGCAGCACCGCGAACTCCGGCGCGGTCAGCCCGATGTCGGTACGGGTGGCCAGTTCCTCGTCCGGCGGCAGCGCCTCCAACTCCCGGTTGAGGTGTCCGGCCCGCTCGAAGTCGGAGATCATCCGCCGGTGCACCGGCAGCAGCGAGGCCGCCTGGGCCAGCGCGTTGCCGATCGCCCGGGCCTGGTCGTAGTTGTCCCGGAGCACGAGCTGGGTGACCTCGTCGGTCATCTCGGCCAGCAGCGCGTCCCGGTCCGGCACGCTCAGCTCGCCGTCGGCCACCGCCGCGCCGAGCAGGATCTTGATGTTGACCTCGTGGTCCGAGGTGTCCACCCCGGCCGCGTTGTCGATGAAGTCGGTGAAGATCCGGCCGCCGCCCAGGGCGTACTCGATCCGGCCGACCTGGGTGAAGCCCAGGTTGCCGCCCTCGCCGACCACCCGGGCCCGCAGGTCCCGGCCGTCCACCCGGATCGCGTCGTTGGACTTGTCCCCGACCTGCGCGTTCGACTCCGACGACGCCTTGACGTAGGTGCCGATCCCGCCGTTCCAGAACAGGTCGACCGGGGCGGAGAGGATCGCCTTCATCAGCTCCTGCGGTGACATCGACTCGGCGCCGTCGCCGAGGCCGAGCACCGCGCGGACCTGCGGGCTGATCGGGATCGACTTCGCGGTACGCGGATGTACCCCGCCGCCGTCGCTGATCAGCTCGGCGTTGTAGTCCGCCCAGGAGGAACGCGGCTGGTCGAAGAGCCGGCGCCGCTCCACGTAGGAGACGGCCGGGTCCGGATCCGGGTCCAGGAAGATGTGCCGGTGGTCGAAGGCGGCCACCAGCTTGATGTGCTCGGAGAGCAGCATCCCGTTGCCGAAGACGTCGCCGGACATGTCGCCGACGCCGACCACGGTGAAGTCCTGGGTCTGGGTGTCGATCCCCATGTCCCGGAAGTGCCGCTTCACCGACTCCCAGGCGCCCCGGGCGGTGATCCCCATCTTCTTGTGGTCGTAGCCGGCGGAGCCGCCGGAAGCGAACGCGTCGGCCAGCCAGAAGCCGTTGCGCACCGAGATCTCGTTGGCGGTGTCGGAGAAGCTGGCCGTACCCTTGTCCGCCGCCACCACCAGGTACGGGTCGTCGGCGTCGTGCCGGACCACGTCGGACGGCGGCACGATCTGCCCGCCGACCAGGTTGTCGGTCACGTCCAGCAGGGCCGAGATGAAGCCCTGATAGCAGGCGACCGCCTCGTCCCGGTCACCCGGCTTCTGCTTGAGCACGAAGCCGCCCTTGGCGCCCACCGGCACGATCACGGCGTTCTTCACCATCTGCGCCTTGACCAGGCCGAGCACCTCGGTCCGGAAGTCCTCCCGCCGGTCCGACCAGCGGATGCCGCCCCGGGCCACCGGCCCGAACCGCAGGTGTACGCCCTCGAAGCGCGGCGAGTAGACGAAGATCTCGTACTTCGGCCGGGGCTCCGGCAGGTCCGGCACCATCTGCGGGTCGAGCTTGAACGCCACGTAGGGCTTGGGCCGCCCGTCGGTGCGCCGCTGGTAGAAGCTGGTCCGTTGGGTCGCCTGGATCAGCGTCAGGTACGACCGCAGGATCCGGTCCTGGTCCAGGCTGCTCACGTCGTCGAGCTGCTGGTTGATCGAGGTGACCAGTTCCTTGCTCCGCAGGTTGCGCTCCTCGGCGCCGAGTCCGAGCGTCGGCGAGAACCGCACCTCGAAGAGTTCCACCAGCGAGGCGGCGACCTGCGGGTACGCGATGAACGTGGACTCCATGTAGTCCTGCGAGAAGACCGTGCCGGCCTGCCTCAGGTATTTCGCGTACGCCCGGAGCACCACCACCTGCCGCCAGGTGAGCCCGCCGCGCAGCACCAGCTCGTTGAAGCCGTCGACCTCGGCCTCACCCCGCCAGGTGGCGGAGAAGGCGTTCTCCACGTGCGGGCGCACCTCGCCCAGCTCGCGGGCGCCCTCGGGCAGTTCGAGGCCGAAGTCGTAGAGGTAGATCCGACCGTCGATCCGGTCCACCTCGTACGGATGCTCGTCGACCACCCGTACGCCGAGGGAGTGCAGCACCGGCAGCACGGCGGAGAGCACCATCGGCTCGCCGTACCGGTAGACCTTGAACCGGACGTCCTCGACCGTGGTGGCCGGGGTCGGGCCGCCCGGCCGGACCGGCTGCTGCTTGCGGAACATGTGCATCTCGAGCTGGCCCGGCTCCTCCAGCAGTTCCAGCTTGGCCAGGTCCTTCATCGCCTCGTACGGGGTGTGCCCGTCCTTGTAGCCCTCCGGGAACGCGTCGGCGTACCGGGTGAAGAGCCGCTTCGCCTGCTCGTCGCCGAGCTTGCGCTCCAGCACCAGCCGGTAGTCGTCGTCCCAGAGCCGGGTGGCGTCGGCGAGTTCCTCGGCGAGCAGGTCCGCGTCCACCTCGCCGGGCGGGCTGGCCGGGTCGGTCCGGACGATGAAGTGCACCCGGGCCAGCATCGACTCGGTGACCCGGGTGGTGTAGTCGACGCCGATCCCGTTCAGCTCGCGGAGCAGGATCTCCTGCATCCGCAGCCGGTTCTGCGTGGTGAACCGGTCCCGGGGCAGGTAGATCAGGCAGGAGATGAACCGGCCGTACCCGTCGCGGCGCAGGAAGACCCGGAGCTGGCGGCGGCCCGCCATCCGCAACACCCCGACGACGGCGTGGTAGAGGTCGTCGGTCTTGATCTGGAAGAGTTCGTCCCGGGGATAGGTCTCCAGGATCTGCAACAGGTCCTTGCCGGAGTGGCTGCGCGGGCTGAGCCCGGAGCGGTCCAGCACCTCGGCGACCTTGCGTCGCACCACCGGCAGTTCGCGGACGCTGGTCCGGTACGCCGCCGTGGCGAGCAGGCCGAGGAAGCGGCGCTCCCCCACCACCTCGCCGTCGGCGTTGAAGACCTTGAAACCGATGTAGTCCAGATAGGCCGACCGGTGCACGGTGGCCCGCGAGTTCGCCTTGGTGATGATCAGCAGTCGCTTCTCGGTCACCTTCTGGTGCGCCTCGGGCGTCATCGAGGAGAGCGCCCGGGGGGTGGTGGAGTCCTGACGGAGGATGCCCAGCCCGGTGCCGAGGATCGCCTCCAGCGCCGGCCCCTGCTCGGTCTGGATCAGCCGGTACTCCCGGTAGCCGAGGAAGGTGAAGTGCTCGTGCGCCAGCCAGCGGAGCAGTTCCACCGAGTCGGTGATGTCCTTTTCCGGTACTGGTGGCCGGTTGTCCGAGGTCCGCGCGGCGGCCAGCTCGTCGGCGAGGGAGAGGGCCCGCTGCCGCATCTTGGGCCAGTCCTCCACCGCCTCGCGTACGTCGGTGAGCACCCGCTGCAACTCGGCGCGCAATCGGTCCCGGTCCGCCGCGCCGCGTACCGGATCGATCTCTATCCTCATCCAACTTTCGACGATGTCGCCGTCGATCGCGTCGTCCGGTTCGACGTCGGCGGCGACCTCGGTCAGCCGGCCGAGCGGCTCGCGGCGGACCACCACCAGCGGGTGGACCAGCATGTGCACGTCGAGGTGGTGTCCGGTCAGCAGCGCCGTGACGGAATCCACCAAAAAGGGCATATCGTCCGTAACTATCTCAATTACGGTGCGTTGCTGCTCCTCGTCCGGCTCGTGGATCCGCAGCTTGAGTTCGCCCGGTACCCGCTGCTGGGCGAGATCCCGGTGCTCCTTGGCGGCGACGAGCATCTCCGCCGGGGTGAAACCGATCAGCTCCTCGTCCGGAGCGAACCGCCAGAACCGGTCGACCAGCGTCGCCGCGTCGTGGTCGTCGCCGGCCAGCGCCACCGCCTGGGCCACCAGCCGCTCGGCGTTCGGTACCGGCTCGTCCAGATCCGCGTCCTCGACGTCGTCGGCGAGGGCCTCCGGAGGCAGTCCCAGGTCATAGAGGGTGTCGATGCTGGCTCCCGGCACGCCGGTCGCGCCAGAGGCGAGTCGAGAGCCCGCCCCGTCGTCGTCGATCGCCGCGTCGTAACTGTCGTCTCGGTCGGCATCCGCCGGCCGG
Organism: Plantactinospora veratri; assembly: GCF_036421995.1. Lineage (NCBI taxonomy): Bacteria > Bacillati > Actinomycetota > Actinomycetes > Micromonosporales > Micromonosporaceae > Plantactinospora > Plantactinospora veratri. The sequence goes on along the minus strand of NZ_JAZGQL010000003.1, from coordinate 311,087 downwards.
AGAACGGGTTCCGGTTTGATCGCCGGACGCCGGTCCATCGTGCCACTCCCCTCGACCCACCACGCCGTGGGTCACTCTCCGCCCAGACTAGGCCCTACCGATAAGCCCCTCTGCCGGTGGACCGGCGGCCGGATGTCGGATCTGAGATCTGTCCTTTCATCCGTTGCGGACGCCCGACACGCCCGCCTCGGAGTACCCACGCACGCTCGGCCATCACCCGATCCACCTCGCCGGACCGGTGACCAGACCGCTCATCCGGCAGCCATACCGGCCCTGACCAGCGACGGAGCGCGTCAAGACGGATCGCAGACGGCCGTGCTCCACCCCTCCCGGACAGCACCGGGGCAGCCCCGATTCGGCACGGCGTACTACGGTCGGTCTGCCGCCGGAGCAACGTCCGGCGGTGTCTTGAGCTGGAAGGTAACCGCGGCATGCGCTTTCCGAATCCCTCCCAACGCCCCCTCTTCCGGCAAACCGCCCGTCGAGGGACGGTCACCGTTCTTGCCGGCGTGTTGCTCGCCGCCGGGGGCCTGGCCGGCTGCTCGGACTCGGACGGTCCCGACCGCGCGGTCGACGCGTTCCTGGCCGGTTGGCTCGGCGGCGACCTCAACAAGATCGGATTCCGCAACCCGGCGGGCGAGCGGGTACCCGCCGACGAGGTGGCCGAGGAGATCAAACAGCTCTCCGGCGAGCTGGCCAAGACGCCACCCAAGCTCCGTCGGGAGGGGGACCCGAAGATCACGGAGGACACCGCGACCGCGACGGTACGGGTGGACTGGACACTGCCCGGCGACACGCACTGGACGTACCCGTCGGAGATCCACCTCAAGCGTGGCGAGGACGACGAGTGGCAGGTCATCTGGGAACCGAAGGTCGTCGAGCCGCGCCTCACCAGCGGAGACGAGCTGGCCGTGCGCCGGCTCCCCGCCAAGCGGGCGGCGCTGACCGACGGGGCCGGCAAACCCATCGTGGCGCCCCGGCCGGTGGTGCTGGTCGGGGTACAGCCCAACGAGGTCACCGACCTACCCGGCCTGGTAAGGCAGCTCGACGCGGCGTTCAGGGCGATCCGGCCCCCGATCACCCCGCCGGTCGACCTGACCGACCTGCCGGCCCGGATCCGGGAGGCGCAACCGGAACACTTCGTCGACGTGGTGACCCTGCGCCGGGAGGCGTACCTCCAGATCAAACCGCGCATCCACGGACTGCCGGGGACGAAGTTCCGCGACGAGGAGCGGGAACTCGCGCCGACCCGGGACTTCGCCCGAGCCCTGCTCGGCTCGGTCGACCCGGTGCAGGCCGACGACATGGCGACCAACCCCGGCCTCTACGAAGAGGGTGACCTGGTCGGACACGGCGGCCTCCAGGGCCGCTACGACAAGCAGTTGCGCGGCGGGACCGGGCTGAGCGTGATCATCGCGAGCAAGCGCCCGGACGGTACGGTCACGCCGACCGGTACCGAGGTGTTCCGGCGCGAGCCGCAGGCCGGGGTATCCCTGAAGACCACCCTCGACGTGGCCACCCAGAACGCCGCCGACGACGCGGTACGCGGGTCCCGGCAGCGGGCCGCTCTGGTCGCGGTACGGATCAGCGACGGCGCGGTTCTCGCCGCGGCGAACGGCAGCAGCGCCGAGAACCTCGCCTTCACCGCCCAGGTCCCGCCCGGCTCGACCTTCAAGATGGTCAGCGCACTCGGCCTGCTCGACGCCGGAGCGGTCACCCTGGACACGCCGGTCGCCTGCCCGAAGACGTTCACCGTCGACGGGCGCTCGTTCAAGAACTCGGACAACTTCGCCCTCGGCACGGTGCCGTTCCGGACCGACTTCGCCAAGTCCTGCAACACCGCGTTCGCCGCGCTCGCCCCGAAGCTGGGGCCGGACGGGTTGGCCAACGCCGGCCGGAGCCTGGGGCTGGAGGCCGAGTGGAAACTCGGCGTCGACGCCTTCACCGGCAAGGTGTCGGCCGGCGGTTCGGCGGCCGAGCGGGCGGCCGCGTCGTTCGGCCAGGGCACCACCGTGGTCAGTCCGCTGGCCATGGCGGCGGCGACCGCCGGGGTGGCCCGGGGGCAGTGGCAGCAGCCGAAGCTGGTGCTGGAGCCGGCGCCCGGCGAGCCCGCCCCGCCCGGCCCGCAGCTGAAGGGCGGCTCGGTCGAGCCGCTGCGCACGATGATGCGCGAGGTGGTCACCAAGGGGACCGGCAGCGCCCTGGCGGACGTGCCGGGCGACCCGGTGTACGGCAAGACCGGCACCGCCGAGTACGACGACAACCCGGCGCACACCCACGCCTGGTTCGTGGGCTGGCAGGGCGACGTCGCGTTCGCGGTCTTCGTCGAAAAGGGCGGATCGAGTACCGCCACCGCCGTGCCGATCGCCGAGAAGTTCCTCCGCGGCCTCGGCTGAGCGCGGGTACCCAGCCCGGAAACGCGCCGGCCGGGGCGGTCGACGGGGTATCCCCCGGACCGCCCCGGCCGCTGCGCGTCCGCTCAGCGGGCGAGCGCCTGGCCCTGCTTGTCGGTGAACTTGCCGACCGCGATCATGATGAGGTCGATCAGGGTCCAGATGCCGAACCCGCCGAACGTCAGGATCATCAGGATGCCGGTGCCGACCTTGCCGACGTAGAACCGGTGCACGCCGATGGTGCCGAGGAAGAGGCAGAGCAGCAGCGCGGCAATCCAGGACTTCTGCCCGACGGCCGGACCGGCGGCGGTTGTGGACATGGTTTATTCCTCTCAGGACATTCTCAGGAACAGCACAGCGCTCGCGCACGTTACCGGAATCCGGCCGGAGCCGCTGTCCCGGGCTGCCCTCGTGATCAGCCGAAAGTCACCGGCGCGGCAGGCTGGCCACGAACATCGCGATCAGTTGCTCGTACGTCTCGTCCAGGTCCTCCGGCAGTCCGAAGCCGCCACTGGCCTCCAGCGAGGAGAACCCGTGCGCGATGGCCCGACCGCACCGTACGGCGTGGATCGCCGCCGAGTCGGTGAGCCCGTACCCGCGCAGCGTGGCGAGGAAGACCTGCAACATCCGGGTACCGGCCTCGACCATGGCCGGCTCGTGCAGTGGATCGGGCGGCAGCGCCGCGTACCGGGCCGGGTGCTCGCGGACATAGGCGCGGTAGGTGCGCAACAGCATCGCCACCGCCTCGTCGCCGCTGCGGCCGAGTACGGCCGCCACGGCCCGGTCGGTCATCTCGGTCATCAGCCGGATGCCCACCAGCGTGCGCAGCTCGGCGAGGCCGGCGACGTGCTTGTAGAGCGAGGGCGGGGCGACCCCGGTGCGTGCGGCGACGGCCGCCAGGGTCAGGGCGTCGACGCCCTGCTCGTCGATCACCTCGATCGCCGCGCTGACCACCGCCGCCGTGGAGAGTCCGGCCCTAGGCACCGGGCGACCTGTGCCAGGCTCTCCCTGGAGCGGGCAACTTGCTATCTTCCATAGCGTCGAAGCTAGTTACCATAGCTAGCCACTGTCAAGCCGAACCGTCGCCGCTCACCCCTGAGGGTCCCGGACATCCGGGCCGGTCCGATCGCACTGTGCCAGCCACCACGACCGTACGCCGGTGCTCAGGCGCTCTCCGCCGTCGACCCTGGCCCCGGGTCGTCGGCCGGTGCCCCGCCCGCCCCGTGCCGCTGCTCGTCGGCTGGCTCGCCGCCCGGCCGGGAACCCTCGGCCGGGGCGGCGCCCGGCGTGGCCTCGACGGCTGGCTCCGCCTCCGGCGCCGGGTTGCGCCGGAGCCGCCCCGGACCGGCCGAGGCCGGCGGACCCACCGGCTCCGACCAGCGGGCGGCGAGATCGCCTACCTCGGACCGGCTCACGCCGTTGCGCCCGGACTCGACCCGCCGCACCGCCGGCACCTCCGGCTGCACCGCCGGCACCTCCGGCGAACCACCCGACTCGACGGACCCGACGACGGTCGACTCCCCGGCCGAGGAACCGCCCGGCTCGGCCGGTTCCGACTCGCCGGGCTGCGGCTCGGCGTGCTCGGCCACCAAGCCGGTCGGTTCCCGTACGGCGGCCGGAGAGGGACGGACGAAGGTCGGCAACTCGACCGCCGGTACGCCCCGACGGGCGGTGGCCCCGATCGACGGCACCGCCGCCTGCCGGACCGGCGGGCTCGGCACGGTGGGCGGAACAGTACGCGGCCCCGGGACCGGCGGGTCCCACCCGTGGGCGGCGGGCCGCCCGGGAGCCAGCCGGGGCGGCACCGCCTCGGGCGCGGAGACCGGAGCCAGGCCGGCGACCAGCGTGTCGACGATCTCGGCGGCGTAGACCCCGTCCGGGTCGTAGTCGGGGTCGAAGACGGTGATCTCCACACCCAGGCAGTGCGGGGTGTCGACCAACCCGGCCAGCAGCAGTTCCAGCTCGGCGAAGGCGATCCCGCCCGGGTCCGGCGCGTCCACCGCCGGCATCACCGCCGGGTCGAGCACGTCGACGTCGACGTGCACCCAGTACCCGGCACAGTCGGTCAACTGGTCGTGCGCCCACTGGGCGGTCCGGGCCGCCCCCTCGACCCGCAGCGCCGGCACCGGCCGGGTGGTGATGCCGGCCGCCTGGAGGTCGAGCCGGTACTCGTCGTGGGCCCGGATGCCGAGCACCACCACGTCGATGTCCCGGAAATACGGCCGGCGCCCCTCGATCGCGGCCAGGTCGGCCTGGCCCCGCCCGGTGACCAGGGCGAGATCCTCGCCGGCCGCCGCACCGACGTAGGAGGCGTTGCCGGGGTGCCGGAAGTCGGAGTGGCCGTCCACGAAGACCAGCCCGATCCGGCCGCCGACCGCCTCGCCGAGCCGGTGCATGGCAAGCGCCGAGCCGAGCAGGATCGAGCAGTCCCCGCCGAGCACCAGCGGGAACTCGCCCTGGTCGATGATGCCGCCGATCCGCTCGGCCAGATCCATCGAGTACCGCGCGATGGAGCCGGCGTGACACACCCCGTCCCCGGGACGCCAGTCGCCCGGGTCGTACCGGGGCGGGGTGAGGCAGCCGGCGTCCCGGGCGGCGAGCCGGGCGATCAGATCGTGGTCACGCAGCGCGCCCGGCGCCTTGGCGCAGCCCGGCACCGACGTGGGGGTCGGCGGACGCAGGCCCAGGTTGGACGGGGCGTCCAGAACGGCGATCCGGCGCATAGTGTGCTCCCGTCCGGTATCGCGGCTGCCAGGCCGGCACGCGCGCTGCTCGTAGCTGCCTATTTTCTAGAAGAGCGCACGCGAGAGCGCCCTCCGCGCGTTGGCCACCGCAGGATCGTCCGGACCGGCGATGGTGAACAGGGACACCAGGTGCTGTCGGGCGGCCTCCCGGTCATCGCCGGCCGTCCGACGGACCAGGTCGACCAGCCGGGCGTACGCCTGCTCGGCCTGACCGCTGAGCACCTCGATGTCGGCGGCGAGCAACTGCGCCGGTACGTCGTCGGGACCCGCCTCGGCCGCGGCCAGCGCCGCCGCCGGGTCCGCACCGCTCACCCGGCGGGCCAGCGCGACGTGCGCCAGCCCCGCCTCGGCCGCCGCGTCCGACGGCGCGTCCGAGAGGATCTTCTTGTACGCCCGCTCGGCCGCGTCCAGGTCGCCGCTGATCAGCGCCTCGTCGGCCTCGCCGAGCCGGGGGTCCTCCGGTGCCTCCACCGAGACACCGCCGGCCTTGAGCACGGCGCCGATCCACTGCCGCAACTGCGCCTCGGGCACCACTCCGGCGAAGGCGTCGACCGGCTGGCCGCCCACCACCGCGTAGACCATCGGAATGCTCTGCACCCGGAACATCTGCGCGAGCCGGGGGTTGGCGTCGACGTCGACCTTGGCCAGTACCCACGCACCGGCGCCCTCGGCGGCGAGCCGTTCCAGCACCGGGGAGAGCTGCTTGCAGGGCTCGCACCACTCGGCCCAGAAGTCGATGACCACTGGCGTGTTGAGGGAGCGCTCCAGCACCTCGGACTGGAACGTGGCTTCGGTGACGTCGATCACCGCGACTCCGCCCCCGCCCCCGGGAGGTGTGCTCGGCGGCGTCCCGCCGGGGGTGCCGGGGCCGCCCGGCGGGGTCGCTGCCGCCGCCGGCTGCGCGGGGGTCTGTGCGGCGCGCAGTGCGCCGAGGTCGACCGCGCCGCGGGTGAAGATCGACGAGGTGATCCGTGGGTCGCTCATGGTTCCCTAGTCTCGCACGCGGCGCCACGAACCCTGCCCAAGCGCCGCTGCCCGACAGATGCCAACCCGGCCGACCGGGCACCGGCCGACAGCGTCGTCCGGCCGGTCCGCCGACGGCACGGACCGGCCGGGTACCCGACGCTTCAGAACCGGGCCGGCTCGCGGTAGACGCCCCACTCGGCGCGGAGCGCGTCGCAGATCTCCCCGAGGGTGGCCTCGGCGCGTGCGGCGGCGAGCATCGACGGGATCATGTTCTCGCCGGACCGGGCGACCTCGACCATCCGGGTCAGCGCCTCGGTGACCGCCACAGCGTCCCGGCCGGCCTTGCGGTCGGCGAGCACCCGCCGCTGCTCCAGCTCCACCTCGTGCGACACCCGCAGGATCTCCAGCTCCTTGGCGACCGTACCGGTGTGGCAGTTCACGCCGACGATCTTCTTCTCGCCCTTCTCCAGCGCCTGCTGGTAGGTGAAGGCCGACTCGGCAATCTGACCGGTGAACCAGCCGTCCTCGATGCCACGCAGGATGCCGGAGGTCATCGGGCCGATCGGGTGCGGCCCGTCGCCGCCGAGCTGCCGGATCCGGGCGAAGATCTCCTCCGCCTCCGCCTCGATCCGGTCGGTCAGCGCCTCGACGTACCAGGAGCCGCCGAGCGGGTCGGCCACGTTGACCACGCCGGTCTCCTCCATCAGCACCTGCTGGGTGCGTAGCGCGATCTCCGCCGACGAGTCGCTGGGCAGCGCGAGGGTCTCGTCCAGCGCGTTGGTGTGCAGCGAGTTGGTGCCGCCGAGCACCGCCGCCAGCGCCTCGACGGCGGTCCGCACGACGTTGTTGACCGGCTGCTGCGCGGTCAGCGAGACCCCGGCGGTCTGGGTGTGGAAGCGCAGCCAGAGTGCCCGCTCGTCGGTGGCGCCGTACACCTCGCGCAGCCAGCGGGCCCAGATCCGGCGGGCGGCCCGGAACTTCGCGATCTCCTCGAAGAAGTCGACGTGCGAGTCGAAGAAGAAGCTCAGCCCGGGCGCGAAGACGTTGACGTCGAGGCCCCGGCTCAGGCCCAGCTCGACGTAGCCGAACCCGTCCGCCAGGGTGTACGCCAGCTCCTGCGCGGCGGTCGACCCCGCCTCCCGGATGTGGTAGCCGGAGACCGACAGCGGCTTGTAGCGCGGGATCTCCCGGGCGCAGTACTCCATCAGGTCGCCGATCAGCCGCAGGTGCGGCTCGGGATCGAAGAGCCACTCCTTCTGCGCGATGTACTCCTTGAAGATGTCCGTCTGGAGGGTGCCGTCCAGTTTGGAGATGTCCGCGCCCTGCCGCTCGGCGGCGACGAGATACATGCAGAAGACCGGTACCGCCGGCCCGGAGATGGTCATCGAGGTGGTGACGGCGGCGAGGTCGATGCCGTCGAAGAGCAGCTCCATGTCGGCGGCGGAGTCGACGGCGACGCCGCAGTGCCCGACCTCGCCGAGCGCCTGCGGGTCGTCGGAGTCCCGGCCCATCAGGGTCGGCATGTCGAAGGCGACGGAGAGCCCGCCGCCGCCCGCGCCGAGGATCATCCGGTAGCGCTCGTTGGTCTGCCGGGCGTTGCCGAAGCCGGCGAACTGCCGGATCGTCCAGGTCCGTCCCCGGTAGCCGGTCGGATACAACCCCCGGGTGTACGGGTATTCGCCCGGCCAGCCGATCCGGGCGAACCGGGGATCGGCGCTCCCCTCGGGCGGGCCGTAGACCGGTTCGACGGGCATCCCGGAGAGGGTGGTGAAGTCCGCCTCCCGCTTGCGTGCCGCGTCGTACCGGGCCTGCCAGCGGGCTCGGCCGGCGGCAATCTCCTCGGCGTTCATCGGTGGGGGCCTCCTCGTGCTCCTCGACTGAGCCCGAGTGTAGAGGGGGACCCTGAACGATCGCTAAGGTAGCCCGCGATCAAGGCGGGGTGTCCCGCGATCAGGGGACCTTCCAGCCCGGGGCGGTGCGGTTTCCGGGCGGAAGATCCCTGATCACGGCAATCGCGGCCGGACCACCACCACGGTCAGGCCCCGGCGGCCGGCGGAGTGTTCAGCTCGATGTCGTCCACCTTGACGTTCACCTCGGCGACCGTCAGGCCGTACTTCTCGACCGCCTCGATGACCTTCGCCCGGACCGCCTCGGTCACCTCCTGCACGACGTGACCGGCCTCGATCACCAGCACCACCCGGATGGTCGCGCTGGTCCCCTTCACCTCGGCCGAGACGCCCCGCCCGGCGTCACCCACCTCGTCCAGGCCGACCTTGTCCAGCACGCTGTTGAAGAACCGGGCGACGTCGCCACCGAGATCGGCGACGCCGGGCACCGAGCGGGCCGCCGTACCGGCGATCTTCTCGATGACCTCTTCGGACACTTCGGTGCCACCCCTCGGCGCCGCCGCGGGCGCTGCCGCCGGTGCCGTCTCCGTGGCCTGGCCGGAATCGTTGTGAACCTCGGTCATTCTCGTCTCTCTCCCCTGGTCTCGACGGCCTGCACGGCGCCGTCGGCGTTGACGGAGCCTATCCGCCGTCGGCAAACCAGCGGCGGAACTGACACATTCTCGGCTCCGCCGAGTCTGACCCCGCGAGCCGGCGTACGGGGTGCGAGGAACGTACAAGATTCGCGGCCGGGAACGGGACAGGATCGGTCCGACGACCGACCGAGGAGGATCTCCCATGACCGCAGCCGTCCGACGGCCGGACCGGAGCCGGCACGGGTCCGCTTCGACACCAAGATCGCCATTCTGCTCCGGGACGACCTCGCGACCTGGCAACGGCTCAACGTCACGGCCTTCCTGACCAGCGGCGTCGCCGGGGCGGAGCCGGAGCTGCTCGGCGCCGACTACCTGGACGCCGACGACACCCGCTACCTGCCGATGTTCCGCCAGCCGGTGCTGGTCTTCACCGGCGGCCGGGACGTCGTCGTGGCGGCGCACCGCCGGGCCGTCGAGCGCGGGATGCGGGCCGCCATCTTCACCGAGCAGCTCTTCGGCACCGGCAACGACCGGGACAACCGGGCCGCCGTCCGGGCGGTCGGGCGGGACCGGCTCGACCTGGTCGGGCTGGCCGTGCACGGGCCGAGGAACGCCGTCGACAAGGTACTCAAGGGCGCCGTCCTGCACCCCTGACCGCGACGTCGCTCAGCCGGCGGACCGGCCGAGCTGGTCGAGCAGCTCGCCGGCTGCCGCGTACGGGTCGAGCGAGCCGTCGGCCACCCGGGCGGCGAGCGCCGCGAGCGACGTACCCGCGCGGAGCGAACCGATCCGGTCCCGGAGGGTGCCCAGCGCGATCGCCTCGACCTCGGCGGCGGCCCGGGCCTCGCGGCGGCGGCGCAGCTCGCCGTGCTCGACCAGCCAGCCGCGGTGCTTCTCCACCGCCGTTACCAGGTCGTCGATCCCCTCACCCCGGGTCGCGACCGTGCGCACCACCCGCGGTCGCCACTCCCCCGGCCCGCGCTCACCCAACGCGATCATGCCGTTGATGTCCCGCACGGTGGCGTCGGCGCCGTCCCGGTCGGCCTTGTTGACCACGAAGACGTCGGCGATCTCCAGGATGCCGGCCTTGACCGCCTGGATCGCGTCACCCATCCCGGGCGCCAGCAGCACCAGGGTGGTGTCGGCGAGCGAGGCGACCTCCACCTCGGCCTGGCCTACCCCGACGGTCTCCACGAGTACGACGTCGCAGCCGGCCCCCTCCAGCACCCGGACCGCCTGCGGGGTCGCCGCCGCCAGCCCGCCCAGGTGCCCCCGGCTGGACATGGAGCGGATGTAGACCCCCGGATCGGTGGCGTGGTCCTGCATCCGGACCCGGTCGCCGAGGATCGCGCCGCCGGTGAACGGGCTGGACGGGTCGACCGCGAGCACACCGACCCGGTGGTCCCGGGCCCGCAACGCCCGGACGAGTTCGTTGGTGGTGGTCGACTTCCCCACCCCGGGCGAACCGGTCAGCCCGATCACCTGGGCCCGCCCGGTGTACGGCGCGAGCGCCGCCGCGACCTGCGGCAGCAGTTCGTCACCGGACTCGACCAGGGTGATCAGCCGGGCCACCGCCCGGGGATCGCCCTGCCGGGCCCGGTCGACCAGCATCGGCACGTCCCGGCTGCGCCGCACCGACCCGGCCGGCTGCGGCTCCGGCCGCGCCGACCCGGCCGGCTCCGGATCGGGCCGCGCCGACCCGGCCGGTTCCGACTCGGGCCGCGCCGACCCGGCCGGTTCCGACTCGGGCCGGTCCGCGGCGGACTCCGCCGTCACTCCCGCCCGCCGGGCTGTACCGGCACGTGCACGATCAGCGCGTCACCCTGGCCACCGCCGCCGCAGAGCGCGGCCGCACCGGTGCCGCCGCCCCGGCGACGCAGCTCCATCGCCAGGGTCAGCACCAGGCGGGCCCCGGACATCCCGATCGGGTGGCCCAGCGCGATCGCACCGCCGTTGACGTTGACGATCTCGTCGGAGACGCCGAGGTCCCGGGCCGACTTGACGCCGACCTGCGCGAACGCCTCGTTGATCTCGATCAGGTCGAGGTCGCCCACGGTCAGCCCGGCCTTGCGCAGCGCGTGCTCGATGGCGTTCGCCGGCTGCGAGTGCAGCGAGTTGTCCGGACCGGCCACGTTGCCGTGCGCGCCGACCTCGGCCAGCCAGGTCAGCCCCAACTCCGTCGCCTTCGCCTTGCTCATCACCACCACCGCGCAGGCGCCGTCCGAGATCGGCGACGAACTGCCGGCCGTGATCGTCCCGTCCGGGGTGAACGCCGGGCGGAGCCGGGCCAGCGACTCGGCGGTGGTGTCCGGGCGTACGCCCTCGTCCTCGGCGATCACCAGCGGGTCGCCCTTCCGCTGCGGCACCGTCACCGGGACGATCTCCTCGGCGAAGGCGCCGTTCTTCTGCGCGGCGGCGGCCCGCTGGTGGCTGGCGGCGGCGAACGCGTCCTGCTCGGCCCGGCTGATCCCGTGCCGGGCGTTGTGCCGCTCGGTGGACTCGCCCATCGCGCAGCAGTCCCACGGGTCGGTGAGCCCGTCCAGCGCCATGTGGTCCTTCACGGTCACGTCGCCGTACTTGTAGCCGGCCCGCTGGCCGAGCAGCAGGTGCGGGGCGTTGGTCATCGACTCCATGCCGCCGGCCACCACGATGTCGAACTCGCCGGCCCGGATGAGCTGGTCGGCCAGGGCGATCGCGTCCAGGCCGGAGAGGCAGACCTTGTTGATGGTCAGCGCCGGCACGGACATCGGGATGCCCGCCTCCACCGCCGCCTGCCGGGCCGGGATCTGGCCGGCACCGGCCTGGAGCACCTGCCCCATGATCACGTACTGCACCTGGTCGGCGGCGACCCCGGAGCGCTCCAGGGCGGCCCGGATGGCGATGCCACCGAGCTTGGTCGCCGAAAAGTCCTTGAGGTTGCCGAGCAGCCGACCCATCGGGGTACGGGCGCCGTTGACGATCACGGATGCCATGGGAACTGTCGCCTCCGGGGGGACCTGGCGGAGCGCCTTAACGTCGGTTAGGTCAGACTATCCTGGTGGACGACGACAAGCCGGACAGCCCGGCTGCCGACTATCTCACAGGCATCGGCCTGCTCGGCATCGATCACGTCGGGGTGGCGGTGGCCGACCTCGACGCCGCGATCGAGTTCTACCAGCGGGTCTTCGGGATGCGCTGCGTGCACACCGAGACCAACCCCGAGCAGGGGGTCCGGGAGGCGATGCTCCAGGTCGGCCCGACACCGGACGGCGGCTGCGTGCAACTGCTGGCGCCGCTGACCCCGGACTCCACCATCGCGAAGTTCCTGGACCGCAGCGGGACCGGGGTGCAGCAGGTCGCGTACCGGGTCGCGGACGTCGACGCCGCCTGCGCCGCGCTGCGCGACCGGGGCGTACGGGTGCTCTACGAGACGCCGAAGCGGGGTACCGCCGGCTCCCGGGTCAACTTCGTGCATCCCCGGGACGCCGGCGGCGTACTCGTCGAACTGGTCGAACCAGCCTAAGGACGAGGTGTAAGGAAGGGCCCCCCGTTATCGCTTTCTGTTGTAGCGGGGGCCCTTCCTAACACCTCAGGCGGGCACGGTGTCGTAGGCCTCGACCAGCTCGGCCGGCATCGGCGCCAGGTCGGTGGCCCGGCGGAAGTCGCCGAGGGTGGTGCCGGTGCACTCCGAGTCGACGTTGCGGGCGCCGGCCCGGGCCCGTACGTCGCGCAGGTTGACCGCCCGGAAGTCGATGGAGAACCGGGTCCGGCCCGAGGTGTTCGGCACGGTGGTGTGCAACTGGGCACCGGAGAAGACCAGGACTCCGCCGGGCGGCGTGAGTACCCGCAGGTCGGGCTCCCGCTCCAGCTCCTGCTCCAGCCCGGGCTGCCTGCGGGTCTCGGCGTGCACCTGCGCGGCGGCAGCGCTCCGGCCGTGCGCCACCCACTGCGCGTAGTTGTAGTCCCGGGAGCTGTTCCGCACCCCGGTGTCGAAGTATCTCGGGTGGAAGGCCATCACGTTCGCCCCGGTCACCTCGTACACCGGGATCCAGAAGTTGAGCTGGGACATGGGTGCGGAGAACCAGGTGTCCCGGTGCGACTCGAACTGGAGGGTGAGTCCCGCGTTGAGGTACTCGCTGGTCATCGAGCGCAGCCGGGGTACGTCGAAGTAGGTCTGCACCGGGTCGGCGCCGAGGTCGGACAGGAGCCCCCGGACGAGTTCGGCGCTGCGCGGGTGGTTGATGAAGCTGGGCTTCAGCTCGGCCAGCACCGAGACGTAGTCCGGGCCGGCCAGGTGGTGCTGCGCCTCCGGCGGAAAGTGCGGCGCGAACGCGGTCTCGGTCATCTGCCGGGCGAAGGCGACCAGCGCCATCGAGTGCGGCGTCGGCGAGTAGACGAACAGGTCCCCGGCGAAGAGCCGTGCCCGACGCTCGTCGTCGGACATCGGCGAGTCGAAGTGCAGCACCGTCACTGCGGCCTCCTGCGGTAGCTCCCGGTAGGTCTGGGCCCAGCGGGTCACGCTGGGTCTGCGCAGCGGTCACGGTAGGCCGCCGGCCGACGGCCCGGAATGCGCCGTCCGGTCGGGCCGGCGCCGGTGTCGACAATCCGACTTCGCCCCGGTGACCGGCCGGGAACGCCGGGTGCGGCGCCCCGCGACCAATAGAGTCGGGCGATGCCGCCCGCGCAGCCCCTCGCGCCCACCGCCGCACCGGCGTCGCCGCCACCGCGTACCGGGTCGTCCGCCGCACCGGGCCCCGGCCCCGCGGGGGTACGCCCGTTCCGGTTCACCGCCGCGATGCCCGGGCTGGACCGGCCGGCGGCGCGGTGGCGGGACGAGATCCGCCGGATCGAGGACCTCGGTTTCGACTCGGTCTCGGTCTCCGACCACCTCACCGGCGGCTGGGCGATGGACCCGCTGGTGGCGATGACGGTGGCCGCCGAGGCCACCAGCCGGCTCAGGGTGCTGGGCATGGTCTTCTGCAACGACTTCCGGCATCCGGTACTCCTGCACAAGGCGCTGGCCAATCTCGACGTCTTCTCCGGCGGCCGGGTGGAGATCGGGCTCGGCGCCGGGTGGCTGCGCGCCGACCACGACGCGGCCGGACTGCCGTTCGACCCCCCGGGGGTACGCGTGGAGCGGCTCGCCGAGTCGATCGAGATCCTGCTGCGGCTCTTCGGCGACGAGCCGGTGGACTTCACCGGTCGGCACTACCGGATCACCGGACTGCTCGGGCTGCCGGCACCGGTGCGGCGCCCCCGGCCGCCGCTACTGGTCGGTGGCGGCAGCCGGCGGATCCTCGAACTCGCCGGCCGGTGTGCCGACATCGTCGGGATCAACCCGCGACTCGCCCCGGACGTCGACCCGCTGGCCGCGCTGGCCGAGCTGAGTCCGGAGCGCTTCGCCCGGAAGGTCGCCTGGGCCCGGGACGCCGCGACGGCCGCCGGGCGGGATCCGGCCGACCTGGAGTTCCAGTCCCGGATGTTCGACGTACGGGTGCTGCACCGGGGCGTGGAGCACCGGGCCTCGTCCAGCCACGCCCGGAAGGTCGACCCGGCCGCGCTGGCCGGCTCGCCAGCGGTGTTGCACGGCAGCGTGGACGAGTGCGTCGACAAGCTCTTCGCGCTCCGCGACCGGTACGGCGTCAGCTATCTGCACCTCGGCGGCAACCTGGACGCCGCCGCACCGATCGTGGCCCGGCTGGCGGGACGATGAACGCGGCGGATTCCGGCCGCGGGTGGGGCCTGCGGACCCGGCGACGACGACGTTCTCCGGAGTCGCCTCGAGATTCTCCGGGGGCGCTTCGAGCACAGTAGATCCGGCAAACAGCGGCGCCGTCCGGCGGGTTGAGTTGACCTTGTGAACTGGGCGCGATAGTACGGCTCGGCCCTTGCGAAGCACCCCGGTAAGTCTGCAAGTATGTCCCAATGCCCCAGCAGCAGTCCTCCCCTCTCGCGTTCTTCGACAACGCGAACTCGCAGCCAGACTTCACGGTTGCCCTGCGCGGCTACGACCGTGAGCAGGTCAACAGCCACCTGGGCCGGTTGAACGCCGCTCTGAACCAGTCCGAGCAGGCCCGCGCCGAGGCCGAGCAGCGGATGAACGACGCCCAGCGTCGACTCCGGCAGGCCGAGCAGCGCCTCGCGTCGGTCGAGCAGAAGCTCACCGACACCAACAAGCAACTCGAGGAGAACAACCGCCCCACCCTCTCCGGCCTGGGCACCCGGGTCGAGCAGATCCTCCGCCTCGCCGAGGAGCAGGCGAACGACCACCGCGGCGAGGCCAAGCGCGAGTCGGAGGGCATCCTCTCGGCCGCCCGGCTGGAGGCGCGGGAGATCACCGACAAGGCCCGCGCCGAGGCCGCCGCGATGAAGGCCTCCGCCGAGCGGGAGGCGGGCAGCGTACGCACCGCCGCCGAGCGGGAGGCCGCCGAGGTCCGGGTGCAGGCCCGCCGGGAGGCGGACACCCTGCGCGCCGACGCCGAGCGGGAGACCAAGCAGCTCCGTACGGTGACCGCGCACGAGGTCGCCGAACTCAAGTCCACCGTCGAGCGGGAGGTCGCCACCCTCCGGGCCACCGCCGAGCGGGAGATCACCCAGCAGCGCGCCAAGGCGGCCCGGGAGGCCGAGGAGAAGCGCGCCGAGGCGACCAAGCTGCTCACCGACGCCCGGGACAAGCGCGACAAGGACCTCCAGGCACTGGAGCTCCAGCTCGCCGAGCGCCGGGAGAAGGCCGAGCGCGAGGAGTCGGAGCGGCACGCCGCACAGGTGGCCCAGACCCAGAAGCTGGTCGCCGAGGCCGAGCAGCGGGCCCGGGCGGCGCAGGACCGCGCCAAGGAGATCGAGCAGCGCGCCGAGGCCCGTCGGGTGGAGTCGGAGCGGAACGCCAACGAGACCATCGACAAGGCGAAGGCGCTCGCTGACAAGACCCTCAACGAGGCCCGCGCCGAGGCGCACCGCCTGCTCACCGAGGCGCGTACCGAGGCAGACCTGACCACGCAGGCGGCCCGCCGCGAGGTCGAGGACCTCACCCGGCAGAAGGACGCCGTCACCTCCCAGCTCGGCCAGATGCTCTCCGGCCTGGCCGGCATCGTGCCGGGCGTGGGTGGGGCGGCCGCCAAGCCCGAGGCGGAGGCCAAGCCGGCCGCCGCCGCCGAGAAGACCGAGGCGGAGGAGCGGGTCCCCGCCGACGCGACGAGCTGACCCGACGACGGGCGCGGGTCGGACTGCGGGGCAGCAGCACGGCCGGGGCCGTACCGGAAGTTCCGGTACGGCCCCGAGTGCTGCGCGGCGTACGGTCCGATAGATCTGCCAATGTCAACAACAGTGAGCTTCGTCCCATCAGCCCCGCCGGGTATCGCCGCAGAACCAGCCACCGCGTGTGAGGATGGGAGCATGTCGCACGGCGAGGAACTGTTTGCCCTGAACGGGGACGTGGCTACGGAGCCGAGCTTCGAGCCGGCCTTTCGGGGCTACGACAAGGGGCAGGTGGACCGATACGTCGCTCGCGCCGAGAACGAGATCGCCACCCTGGCGGCCCAGCGCGAGCACGCGTACACCCAGATCCACAACCTGGCGGGCCAGGTCGAGGTGCTGCAACGTGACCTGACGGCGGTACGCCGCCAGGTCGGCGTGGTCGACCGGGCGTCGTTCCGGCACCTCGGTCCGGTGGTCGAACAGATCCTGACGCTCGCCGAGGAACAGGCCGAGATCATCCACCGGGACACGCTCCAGGAGATCGAGGCCCGCCGGGCCGAGGCGGAGCAGGTGCTCGAGGACGCCCGGACGCAGGCCGCCGACGCGCTGCGCGACTTCGAACTCGCCCTCGCGGCCCGCCGCGCGGAGGAGGAGAAGGTCAACACGGCCCGCCGGGCGGAGGCGGACGCCGCCGTCACCGCCGCCGCCGAGGAGGCCACCCGGCTCCGCGAGGCCGCGCAGGCCGCGTTGGAGAAGGCCAAGCAGGAGGGTTCGGAGCTGCGCAACCGGGCCGCCGAGGAGGCGAACCGGCTGCGCGAGGCGAGCCAGGCGGCACACGCCAAGGCCGTGCAGGAGGCGAAGCAGCTTCGGGACACCGCCGAGCAGGAGGCGAACCGGCTCACCGAGCTGACCGCCCGACAGGCTCAGGAGCTGACCGAGCGGACCGAGCGGGAGAGCCAGCAGGTCGTCGAGCGCGCCCGCCAGGAGTCGGCCCGGCTGCGGCACGCGGCCCAGCACGAGGCGAACCGGCTGCGCGACGCGGCGCAGCAGGAGGCGACCCGGCTGCGCGAGGCCGGCCAGGCGGCACACGTCAAGGCCCAGCAGGAGGCGCAGCGGCTCACCGACGCGGCGAGCCAGGAGGCCGACCGCATGATCGAGCTGGCCAAGCAGGAGGCCACCCGGCTGCGCGAGGCCGGGCAGGGACTGCACGCGAAGGCCAAGCACGAGGCGACCCAGCTCCGCGAGGCCGGCCAGGCGGCGCACGCCAAGGCCCAGCAGGAGGCGGCCCGGATCAACGAGGAGACCGCCGAGTACGTCCGCAAGTCCCGGGCCGAGGTCGAGGAGTACGCCCAGAAGGTGCGGGCGGAGACGCAGCAGGAGCTGGGCGCCTGGCGCTCCGGTGTCGAGCAGGAGGTGAACCGGCGCCGTACCGCGGCCGAGGCGGAGATCACCGCCCAGCGGAGCGCGGCCGAGCAGGAACTCGCCGCCGGCCGGGCCGCGCTGGAGGAGGAACTCGCCGCCTACCGGGCCGGAGCCGACCGCGAGTTCAACCAGCGCAAGGCCGAGCTGGAGCAGCAGTTCCAGGAGCGGCAGGCCGAGCTGGAGCAGCAGTTCGACCAGCGCCGCGCGGAGCTGGAGGAGTCGTACGAGACCCGCCGGGCGGAGATCGAGGGCGGTGCCGACCGGGTCCGCCAGGAGGCCGACGAGTACGCCGAGCGGGTGCGCCGGGAGGCCGACGAGCACGCCGTCGAGGTCCGGCGGGAGGCCGAGGAGCGTCTCGCCGAGTTGCAGCGGCAGGCCGACGAGCAGGCCGCCACGTCGCGCCGGCAGTTCGAGGAGTACATGGCCACGGCGCAGCAGCACCTGGCCACCACCCAGCAGCACCTGGCGAGCACCCAGCAGGAGGCGGCCGCCGGCCGGCAGCAGTTGGCCGAGGTGATGCAGGAGATCGCCGAGGCGCAGCAGTCGCTCGCCGACATCCGGCAGGAGACGGTCGCGTCCCGGCAGGAGTCCGACCGGATCCAGCGGCAACTCGCCGCCGCGCGGGACCAGCTCGCCGGTGAGCGAGACCGGTTGACCGGCACGGAGCAGTCGGCCCAGCAGGCCGAGCAGCAGCTCGCGCAGGCCGAGGCGGACATGCAGCAGATCGTCGAGGCCGCCGCCGAGCAGGTCGCCGCCGACCAGCACGCGGCAGGTGGCGGTAAGACCGGGTCGAACCGGGTGACCGAGCCGGTGACCGGCGGGGCCGACGGTGGCGGCATCGACGGCGAGCCGACCGTGGCGGCGGTGCCTGGCACCGGTGGGCGGGAGCCGATGCCGACCCGGATCACCAGTACCGGTGACTCCGGCAAGCGCAGCGGCAAGCCGACCGTCGAGGACCAGGGCACCAAGTCGAACAAGGTGACGGTCGACTCGGAGTAGCGTCCGCCGTTCGCGTCCGCCGGCCCGTACACCGGCGGGGTGGCGCTGATCCCGAGGCGTCCGGTCGTCGGCTCCGCCGCTGCCGGCGCTGCCGGGCCAGCGTCGCGAGCCCCATCCCGACCGTCACGGCGAGTGCCGCGCCGACCCGGCGCCGCTCCGCGATCCTGCTGCTCATTCGTCCTCCCCTACCGGCCCCGTCGGAGCCACCCCGGTATCACGCCCCAGGGTCGGCGGATCGTTGCGACGAATTTCGATCCGGGTCCCGTCCGTTCAGCATCAGGTCCTGCGCCTGACCGACGTCGCCGGAGTACGCGGCGAGCTGCACGGTCAGCGACCGGAAGTGCGCGTGGTAGACCTCGTCGAACTCGTGGCCGCCGCTGGCGTCCGGTTCGGGCCGGTCGGCGGGGCCAACCCCGAAGTCGGCTCACCGAGCTTCCCCATCACGTCCACCTGACCTCCCGGTTGGTGTCGCGGGGCGGACCGCGACCCGGTAACACGTGCCGGGGGTGCGGATTGTCGCGGACGGTCGGGATAACCTCTGCCGAAATCGATCGGCGGGAGGCCCGGAGTGGGAAGCGAGCAGCCAGCGTCGCGGGGCGAGCAGCCGGACCACCCGGCCGAGAAGGCCGCCGGGCCGGAGCCGGTAGCGCCGAACGGCGCAGCCGTCGGTTCCGCCGACGCTCCGTCAGGTCCGGAGCCGACCGCACCACGGCCGCGCCCGGGTGGCACCGGGCGTCCAGCCGGCCCCGTCGACCCGGCCGAGCCGACCGGTGACCGGAGCGGTCGGTTCGGCCGGCCCGGTCAGCCGCTGCGACTCAGCCCGTTCCTGGTCGGACTCACCGGTGGGCTGGGCGTGCTGGTGGCGTACGCGATCTTTCTCGCGGTCCGCAACGCGGGTTCGGTGCTGGTGCTGGTCTTCATCGCGCTCTTCCTGGCGATCGGGCTGCACCCGGCGGTGGTCCGGCTGCGCTCCTGGGGGCTGCCCCGGGGCCTCGCGGTGGCGGCGGTGACGCTGACCCTGCTCGCGATCATCACCGGCGCGGTGTACGCGCTGGTCCCGCCGGTCGTCAGCCAGACCGGCGAGTTGATCGGGCAGGTGCCGGACTACGTCACCCAACTGCGCCGCAACGGCACCGTCAACGACCTGATCGAGCAGTACGACCTGGCGGGCAAGATCGAGTCGGCGGCCACCACCGAGAACATCACCCGGGCCCTGGGCGGGGTCTTCGGGGCCGCCGGGTTCATCTTCGGCGCGGTCTTCAACATCGTCACCGTGATCGTGCTGACCATCTACTTCATGGCCACCTTCGACCGGCTCCGCGACCTCGGCTACGGCCTGGTCCCGGCGAGTCGGCGGGACCGGGTCCGGCTGATCGGCGACGAGATCCTCGCCAAGGTCGGCGCCTACATGGTGGGTGCGCTGGCGATCGCGCTGCTGGCCGGGGTGAGCACCTTCGTCTTCGCCGTCGTCGTCGGCCTGGCGTACCCGTTCGCCCTCGCCGTGGTGGTGGCGATCTGCGACCTCATCCCGCAGATCGGCGCGACCATCGGGGCGGTGGTGGTCAGCCTGGTCGGCTTCGCCACCGACGTGCCGACCGGGATCGGCTGCGTGGTCTTCTTCCTGATCTACCAGCAGCTGGAGAACTACCTCGTCTATCCCCGGGTGATGCGCCGCTCGGTGCAGGTCGCCGACGTGGCGGCGATCGTCGCGGCCCTGCTCGGGGTGGCTCTCTTCGGGGTGATCGGCGCACTGGTGGCGATCCCGGCGGTAGCGGCGATCCAACTGGTCCTCCGCGAGGTGGTCCTCCCCCGCCAACAACACCGCTGACCCGGCCCGCCCGCCGCATCCGGGCCGGACGCTTCCCGGATCGAGTGCCCTCCGCTGCCCGCCGAGGCGACTCCGCCCGGCGCAGAGTGGGGATCTTGACCCGCCAGACCGGCAACTTCTGTCCGCAATCCGTCTGAATCGAGAATAGTAACCCCTTCAATACGGCTTGTAGTATTCATTCATGGCCGGTAGATCGAGACGATCGGGATCGCACCCCTCCTGACCAGGGAAGGTGCCTCGACCGCACGATCGTGTCGACTCGGGGGGAGTCGACGCCGACAGGCCGAAATCGGCGGTGGGCGCCTCGGAGCGCAGGAGCGGTGGCCCCCGCTCGTGTGCGACGCGCCCGTGGGGGGTAGCCGTGACCGACACCAACGCCGGACCTCCGATCGAGCCAGCGAGCCTCGCCCGCCCGCCACACCGCAATCGTCGCCGCGCCACCATCGCCGCGACCTTCGGCGCCACGGCCGCTCTGCTCGCCGCCAGCGGCTATCTCGTGCTCAACGTCGCCGGACAGCCGGTCCGGGCCGCGCCGATGGTGCTCGACCAGCCCGCGACCGTCCTCTGGGGACAGACGGTCAACCGTCCGATCGAGGTCGCGGCCGACAACGTCACCATCCGGCGGGTGAAGGTCCGCACCGGCGGCACCGCCGCAATCGTGATCCGGCCCGGGGTGGTCGGCACCCTGATCGAGGACACCGAGATCCGCTGCACCTCCGCCGGCACCGACGGCGTGGCGCCGGGCGGATATTCGGCGCTGCGGGTCCGGGTCACCGGCTGCCGCGAGGCGTTCCGGCAGACCGACGCCAACCCGGCCACCATCGTGGAGGCCTCGCAGGACGGGAAACCGTACTCGGGCGGGGTGCCGAGCGGGCCGGTACCGCCGCCCGCTCCCGACCCCGACTCCCGGGCGATGGCGGAAAGACCGCCGTACGCGCCGGCCGCCGCCCCGCCGACGCCGATCACGTACTGGCCCGGGCCGGCCAACACCGGTGTGCCGGCCGGTACGGCGCTGCGCAACTCCGGATCACTCAGCCTGCGTACCGCCGGGCAGGTGGTGACCGGGCTCAACATCGTCGGCTGCGTCACCGTCGCCGCCGCCAACGTGCAGATCCTGAAGTCCAGGATCACCTGCAACAGCCCCACCTACTCGATCCGGACCCTGACCGGGGCGACCAACCTGCTGGTCCAGGACGTCGAGATCAACGGCACGGCCACGAACTCGGCCTCGATCTGCTGCGGCGACTACACGTTGCGTCGGGGCAACGTCTACAACATGATCGACGGCCCGCGGCTCGCCAGCAACACCCGGATCTTCGACTCGTACCTGCACAGCCTGGCCCGGGTCGTCGGCTCGCACAACGACGTGTTGCAGAGCACCGGCGGCAACAACATCATCGTGCGGCACAACACGCTGCTGTCGTACAACCCGGTGACCCGGGACCCGTTCAACTCCTGCCTCACCATCGGCTCGGAGACCGCCCCGTCGCTGACGAACCTGACCTTCGAGGACAACTACTGCAACGGCGGGAACTACTCGATCGGGATCAGTCCCCGGCTGATCGGCTCCAGCATCCTGTTCCGGAACAACAAGTACGGCCGCGACTACCGGTACGGGGTGGTCTCCGGCTGGAACCGCGCCGGAGTCACCTGGGAGCGCGCCACCAACGTCTACTTCGACAACGGTCAGCCGGTGGTCTGACCCGTTAGGAAGGGCCCCCGCATCTACCGAAAGCGATAAGAAGGGGCCCTTCCTTACTTGGGTTGGTACGGGTTGAGCACGGCCGGCTCCCGCAGCCGCTTGCGACCGATCCGGCGCAGCGTGCCGAGGGTGGAGCGGAGCTTCTCGACCGTCGACAGGTGCCGCCACCAGATCCCGGCCATCGGCAGGTGGCGCAGCCGGGGCGTCATCAGGCCGGCGGCCCGGAGCGTGCGGAGCCGCCCCCACACCGCGCCCCGGGCCCGGAGCAGGTTGGGCTGCGAGGCGGGCAGGATGTCGGCGGTCACCGGGGTCAGCACCAGCGCCCCGGCGGCGATGGCCGCCTCGACCAGCCGTACGCCGCGCTCGGTGCGGGCCAGCACCAGGGACTGGCCCGGGTCGTCGCCGGTCGGCCTGTACCACGGGTCGCCGACCGCCACGTCGGCGAACTCGCCGGTGTGGTCGGCGCAGAGGTAGCAGCGCCACTGCCGGTGCTTCTGGAGGATGTCGCCCCAGGACTCGGCGTAGCTCAGCTCGCGCCGCTCGTCCGGTGGGTCGTTGGTGAGCCGGGCCCGGGCCGAGCCGGGCCAGCCGGCCCCCCGGTAGTGCACCGACTCCAGCCGGGTCGGGTCGGTCACACCGAGCCGGTCCAGCATCTCCAGGGTGCCCCGGGTGGTCGGGGTGCCGGCGCAGAAGATCGCGATGGTCAGTCCGAGCCTGCGGTCCAGCTCCGGCCGGACCTGCCGGGCCATCCGGACCGCCGCCACGTCGCAGGGCTTGCCGACGAAGACGCACGGCGCCTCGGCCGACTCGACCAGGTCCAGCCGGTCGCAGGGGCTGGCCGGGGCGTACCGGGAGCCGGCGTTGTCGAGCAGTTCGGCCGGGGTGCGGGAGAGCCGGGTCTCGTTCAGGTACGGCACGTCGGACCGGGCGCCGATGTGCAGTACCCCGGCCATCCGCTCGCCGGTCAGGCAGTATCCGGCCAGCGCGGTCGCCACCCCGCCGCTGGAGCCGGCGTACCGGATCGCCGGGTCGGCGGCGTACCCCTCCCAGATCGCCCGGACCGGTCCCCAGGCCGCACGCAGTTCGGGGATCTCGCCCGGTGCCGGCCGGCTGCTGTCGTGCCCCAGCCGCACACCCGGACAGCAGTCCAGCGCCGCCGCCGCGCCGCTGCCGGCCGCCGCTCCCCGGGCTGCCGCCCCGACCGGGGTGATCGGCAACGGTCGCCGGCCGTGGTCGAGGACGTCGACCATCCGCACCTCGTCCGGCGCCAGGTAGGCGCAGACCCCGCACCCGGTGCAGAGTTTGCCGGCCGCGACCTCGTGCACGGTCCGGGGCCGCGCCATCAGCGCACCCCGGCGGGCGCCCGGCGGTCCCGCTCGGCCCGGGCCAGCGCCACGAACTCGTCCATCTGGGCGGCGGCCCGGCCGACCGCCGCCGGGGTACGCACCGCCAGCTCGGCCGCGGTCTCGGCCCGGCCAGTCCAGGAGGTCCAGAGGGCGTCGAGCAGCGCGTCGTCGGCGAGTCGCCGGGCGTCGGCGACGTGCCGGCGCTGCCCGACGCTGGCGAAGACGCCCCGCGCCTTGTCGCTGTACGCGACCACCGCCGCCGGTACCCCGGAGGAGAGCGCCGCGATCGTCGAGTGCATCCGCATCCCGCAGAACCAGCTCGTGTGCCCGATCACCCACTTGCTCTGGTGCGGGTCGAGGCCGGACGGGGCGAGCGCGACCCGGTCGCCGTACCGGGGGGCGAGCGCGGCGTAGAGCCGTTCACTGGCCACCCGGTCGTCGTCGGCCCCGCCGGGGGTGAGCACGTGCGGGACGATGATCACGCGGGTGTCCGGCTGCTCCAGCAGGCGTTCGCAGAGCCGGTTGGCCACCCGGGAGGTGTCCCCGGCGAGTCCGAACTGGACCCGGCCCTCCGGCCGGGACATCAGCCCGCTGACGTTGATCCCGGCCACCGGCCCCGGGTCCGCCTCGAACCACCCCGCCAACCGCTGGTACGCCGGCTCGTCCGGGACCCTCGGCTCCAGCGCGAAGGCCACGTCCACGCCCTCCCGGTGCCGCAACGGGTCGAGGTCGGGGCCGAGCAGGTCGGCCAGCGCGGCGTAGCTCTCCGGATCCCGGGCCCAGGCCGTACGCGCGCCCCGGACCAGCGCCGCCGCCTCGGCCCGCAGCCGCGCCGACCGGAACGGCCCGTACGTCTGCGGCAGCAGCACCAGCGGGCGACGCCGGAGCAGCGCCAGCCGCTTCGGCCAGGCCACGGTACGGAACCGGTGCTCGCCGTAGATGTCGCTGAAGCTGTCCCCGCCGCTGACGTCGAGCACCACGTCGGCGGCGTCGATCCGGGCCAGTCCGGCGTTGCCGAGCCCGCCCAGCGCCGCGCTGATCCGCATGTTCAAATAGGACTCGGGCCGGTGGTAGCGGCGCGAGTGCCGGGCACCGGCCAGCGAGATCGGCACGGGCCGACCGGCCACGAAGGCGTGTCCCATGCGCTGCCCCCAGCCGTCGTCGAAGACGGTGACGTCCGCGTCCGGCTCCCG
The DNA here is from genome assembly GCF_036421995.1 of Plantactinospora veratri. NCBI lineage: Bacteria > Bacillati > Actinomycetota > Actinomycetes > Micromonosporales > Micromonosporaceae > Plantactinospora > Plantactinospora veratri. Next base: position 286,839 of record NZ_JAZGQL010000003.1, on the reverse strand, counting down.
GGCCAGCAGTCCGCCCACGGTGGCCGCCCGCAGCGCGCCGACCCCCAGGTTCAGGTGTGCGCCGGGCACTCCGAAGAGGCAGGCCGACAGTGCTCTGGTCCGGGCGCTCGGCCCGGTCGTCTCGGTCAGCTCGGTCACTGCTCGATCACCGCTTTCTCGCACCGGAACGCCTCGGCGTACCGGGACCGGCACTCCATCCCCCGCAGCCGGGCCAGCCCGAGGAAGACGTCGTCGTCCCACCAGTCCCGGGCCTTCTGGGACGGATAGCTCGCGTGCAGCAGCTCGACCTTGCGGCGTACCCGCTGCTCGGTCAGGGGCAGGTAGACGTTGCGCCGGCCCAGGTCGCCGTCCCACTTGGGGATCTCGTAGTACAACACCGTGGCGTCCCGAAACGACGTGGGCACCAGGGCGGCGAGTGTGTGGTGGTCCTGGTGCGCGTCGTCGGGGCTGGGCGCGAGCACCAGGTCGGCGTTCAGGGTGGTGGCGGCGGCGTTCACGATCTCCTTCGCCTCGCCCCAGCGGGCCGGCACCCGGCCGTCCGGCAGGTCGTGCAGGGCGAAACTGAGCCGGGCGGCGGGCAGGAAGGCCGCGGCCGCCGCCCGCGCCTCGGCCTGCCGGGCGGGCGAACCGGTGAGCAGCACGTAGTGCACCCGGAGCCCGGGTACGTCGCCGAGGGCGAGCAGCAGCCCGCCGGCGCCGATCTCGATGTCGTCCGGGTGTGCCCCGAGCAGCACCACCGAGCGGGCCGCGGAGAGGCGCAGCGGCATCATCAGCCGGTCATCCCCAGGTCGCGGGGTACGGCGGCGCTGCCTGCGGCGGCGAGTACCGGTTCCAGGGTCGCCGGGCGGCGGCCCCGGTTGCGGTTGGCGTCCCAGAGCATCCACGGGCAGCGGGCCGAGTGGTAGAGCTGCTCCAGTTCGGCCCGGTCCTTGAAGGTGTCGGCGGCCCGCCAGAACCCGGTGTAGCGCTGGGCGATCAGCCGCTGTTCCGGCAGCAGCCGGTCGAAGCCGTGCGGCACCAGGTCCTCACCCTCGCGGAGCACGTCGAAGATTCCCGGGCGCAGGATGAAGTAGCCGCCGTTCTCCCACTGCATCAGCTCGCGGATCGGGCGTACCCGGGTGACCTGGTCGCCGGGGGCGATGTCGATGACGTGGTGGGTGGACTGCACCGGTACGGCGAGCAGGCTGGCCACCGCGTCGGTGTAGCGGAACCGGTCGACCATCTCCGGCAGCGGCGCGTCGGTCAGGGTGTCGGCATAGTTGGCCAGGAACATCGGCTCGTCCTCGACGTACTTGCGGACCCGCATCAGCCGCTCGCCGATGCTGGTGCCGAGGCCGGTGTCGATGAAGGTGATGTTCCAGTCGGTGATGTCGGCCGAGTGCAGCCGCACGTCCCGGCCGTGCATGGCGAGGCTGAAGTCGTTGGAGAGCGTCTCGTCGTAGCGGAGGAAGTAGTCCTTGACCGCGACGGCGCCGTAGCCGAGGCAGAGGATGAAGTCGGTGTGCCCGAAGTGGGCGTAGTAGCGCATCACGTGCCAGAGCAGCGGGCGGTCCCCGATCATCGCCATCGGCTTCGGCGCGGAGGCGGCGTCCTCGCGCATCCGCATCCCCAGGCCGCCGCAGAAGAGGACGACCTTCATCACACCACCTCCAGGGCGGGGATCGGGAAGACCAGCCGCCCGCCCCAGTGGCGTACGTAGGCGAGCTGCGCGGAGATCTCGGTGCGCAGGTTCCACGGCAGCACGAGTACGTAGTCGGGGCGGTCCTCGGCGATCCGCTCCGGCGGGTGGATCGGGATGTGCGTGCCGGGCAGGAACTTCCCCTGCTTGTGCGGGCTGCGGTCCACCGTGTATTCGAGCAGGTCTGCGCGGATGCCGCAGTGGTTGAGCAGGGTGTTGCCCTTGCCCGGTGCCCCGTAGCCGACCACCTTCAGGCCCTGGGCGCGGGCGGTGAGCAGGAAGTCGAGCAGCTCCCGCTTGATCTCGAATACCGCGTCGGCGAAGCCGAGGTGCCCGGCGACGGTGTGCAGCCCGGCCTCGGTCTCGGCGTCCAGCACCGACTTGACGTTGCCGGACGGCTCTCCCGCCGCCGCGGCCGGCCGGGCGTGCACCCGCAGCGAGCCGCCGTGTGACGAGAGTTCGTCCACGTCGACCACGATCAGCCCCGCGGTGGCCAGCGCCCGCATCGCGGTACGCAGCGTCAGGTACTGGTAGTGCTCGTGGTAGATGGTGTCGTACTGCCGTCGTTCGATCAGCCGGAGCAGGTGCGGCACCTCGCAGGTGACCAGCCCGGTCGGCTTGACCAGTGCGGCCAGCCCGGCGGTGAAGCCGATCAAATCCGGCACGTGCGCGTAGACGTTGTTGGCGGCGACCAGGTCGGCCCGGCCGTAGCGCTGCGCCAGTTCGGCACCGGTCTCGGCGCCCAGGAACCGCACCTCGGTCCGGATGCCCCGGCGCCGGGCCACCTCGGCGACGTTGCCGGCCGGCTCCACTCCGAGCACCGGTACGCCGCCCGCGACGAAGTGCTGGAGCAGATATCCGTCGTTGCTCGCCACCTCGGTCACCAGGCTGTCGGGCCCGAGACCGAGCGCCTCGGTCATCGTGTCGGCGTACCGCCTGGCGTGTGCCACCCACGAGTCGGAATACGACGAGAAATAGGCATAGTCGGAAAAGATTTCCTCTCCGGACACGTACGCCGGAAGTTGCACGAGCAGACAGGTGGAACAGATTCGGACGTGCAGTGGATAGAACGTCTCGGGCGAATCCAGTCGACCGGCGTCGAGATAGCTCTCGCAGAGCGGCGACATGCCGAGGTCGACAAACGTTTCGGTCAATGCCGCCGAACACAGCCGGCATTTGGCATCGGTCATGCCCCACCCACCCCGATATGATCGGAATACCGGCGCGGCGCCCGCCCGCCTGCGCGCCACGCTAGCCAGCACTCCGGCGCGGCGGGAGCGCTTGAGTAAAAAGTCCGACAATAGCCCGGCCGACCAAGGGGCCACCCATAAACTCGCCTTCTCACCCGGGCGACGACGGGAGCTTTGCCGTGCGTGTTCTCGTGACCGGCCACCATGGTTACCTCGGCGGCGTACTCACCCCGATGCTGCGCGCCGCCGGACACGACGTGACCGGCCTGGACACCGATTACTTCTCCGACTGCCTGCTCGGCCCCGCACCGGCGGCCGTACCCTCCCTCGCGATGGACCTGCGGGACGTCGACGCGGAGCACCTGGCCGGATTCGACGCGGTGTGCCACCTCGCCGCGCTCTGCAACGACCCGATCGGCAACCTCAACCCGGAGCTGACCTACGAGATCAACCACCGGGCGACGGTGCGGCTGGCCGAGGCCGCCAAGGCCGCCGGAGCGAGCCGGTTCCTCTTCTCCTCCTCGTGCAGCCTCTACGGTGCCGGCACCGACGACCGGCCGCTGGACGAGACGGCCGGCTTCGCGCCGGTCACCCCGTACGGCGAGTCGAAGATCCGGGCCGAGCAGGACCTCGCGGCGCTCGCCGACGACGACTTCTCCCCGGTCTTCCTGCGCAACGCCACCGCGTACGGCTTCTCGCCCCGGCTCCGCGGCGACCTGGTGGTCAACGACCTCACCGCGCACGCCCTGCTCACCGGAGAGGTACGGCTGCTCTCCGACGGCTCGGCCTGGCGGCCGCTGGTGCACGCCGAGGACATCTGCGCGGCCTTCCTGGCCCTGCTGGAGGCGCCTCGGGAGGCGGTGCACGGCCGGGCGTACAACATCGGGGTCACCGGGGAGAACTACCTGATCCGGGACGTCGCCGAACTCGTCGCCGAGGTGGTGCCGGGCTCCCGGGTCACCTTCGCCGGTGGCGCCTCGGCGGACACCCGCAACTACCGGGTGAGCTGCGACCTGGTCGCCGCCGAGGTGCCCGGGTTCCGGCCCCGCTGGACGGTACGCAAGGGGATCGAGGAGTTGGTCGAGGCGTACCAGCGGTACGGGCTGACCATCGAGTCGTTCCGGGGCGAGCGGCACCAGCGGCTGCGCCGGATCCGGGCGCTCACCGAGGCGGGCCGGCTCGACGCCGAGCTGCGCTGGAGTGCCCGGTGACCGGTGCCGGTGGCTCCGGCGGCCGGCAGCCGGTGCACCGGTGCACGGCCTGCGGGCGGCACGACCTGGTGCCCTTCGCCGACCTGGGCGAGATCCCGGTCTACTGCGGGGTGCACTGGGCCAGCCGGGCCGAGGCGCTGGCCAGCCCGCTGGGCCGGATGTGGCTGGCGTACTGCCCGGAGTGCGGGTACGTCCGCAACCTCGCCTTCGACCCGGCCGTTCTGGTCTACGACACCACCATGGACACCAACCTGCACCACTCGCCCGCCTTCGGCGTCTTCTCGGCGGATCTGGTCAAGCACCTCGCCGGGCGGTTCCCACTGCGCGGCGGCACGGTGCTGGACGTCGGCTGCGGTCAGGGCGAGTTCCTCCGCGAGCTGTGCCACGTCGCCGGTTGCCGGGGTGTCGGCTACGACGCGATGTACGCCGGTCCGCCCGGCCCGGACCCCTCCGGCGCGACCTTCCACCGGGGGCATGCCCCGCTCGACGGCGACACTCCCGCCTTCGACCTGGTCACCTCCCGACACTGGTTCGAGCACCTGGACGACCCGTACGCCTTCCTCGTCCGGCTCCGCGAACTGGCCGGCGACCGGCCGGTCTACGGCTATCTGGAGGTGCCGGACGCCGGCTACGACCTGGCCACCGCCGGCTGGGAGGTGATCTATCCGCACGTCTCCTACTTCGACGGCTACTCGCTGGGCCGGATCGTCGAGCGGGCCGGCTGGCGCGTCGTCGCCACCGGGCGACTCTTCTCCGGCATGTTCCGGTACGTCGAGATCTCGGTCAACGCGGCACCCCCGGTGACCGGCACCGCGCTGCCGGGGGCCGAGTCGCCGGGCCCGGCCGACCGGGACCGTCAGCTCGCCTCGATCGCCGGCTTCGCCGACCGGCACGCCGCCGAACGGGAGCGCTGGCGGAGCACCATCGACCGGCTGGTGGCCGCCGGTGACCGGCCGGTGCTCTGGGGGGCCGGTTCGCGCGGGGTGCAGTTCCTGCACCTGGCCGACCCGGACGGCCGGCTCGCCGCCGTGGTGGACGTCAACCCGCGCAAGTGGGGCCGCTACCTGCCGGTGACCGGGCACCAGGTGCGGGATCCGGCCACCCTCGCCGGCTCCGGTACCCGCTCGGTGATCATCACCAACCCGGCCTACCGGGACGAGATCGACGCCGCGCTGCGCCAGCTCGGCGTGCGGGCCGAGCTGCTGGTCGCCTGAGCGGAGGAGACGATGGAGCCAGCGCCACGGGTGAGTCTGGGCGTACCCCTCTACAACGCGGAGCGCTACCTCGAAGGCTGCCTCGACGCCCTGCTCGCCCAGGACTACCCCGACTTCGAGATCATCATCAGCGACAACGCCTCCACCGACCGGACCTGGGAGATCTGCCAAGGCTATGCCGCGCGGGACCCACGGATCCGGCTCTACCGCAATCCGCGCAACTTCGGCGGGCACGTCAACTACACCCGGGTCGTCGAGCTGGCCCGGGGTGAGCTGTTCAAGTGGGTGGCGTACGACGACGTCTGCCTGCCGGCGTACCTGCGCACCTGCGTGGCGGCGCTGGACGCGGCCGGGCCGCACGCCGTACTCGCCTATCCGCGCACCGTTCTCATCGACGAGGCCGGCGCGGTGATCGGCCCGTACGACGACCGGCTGGACCTGCGCGACCGGCGGCCGTGGCGTCGGGTGGCCGGGGTGGCCCGGAACATCAACCTCTGCCACGCGCACTTCGGGGTCTTCCGGATGTCGGCGCTGCGCCGGACCGGGATGATCCGCCCGTTCCTCTCCTCCGACTACACGCTGATCGCCGAGGTGGCCCGGCTCGGCGAGATCCACGAGGTGGCCGAGCCGCTCTTCCTGCGCCGGATGCACGGCGCCTCGACCCGGCAGGCCAAGGACGCCACCCCGGCCTCGGCACTGGCCTGGTTCGCCCAGAGCGGCAAGCGGGTCCGGGCGCCGAGGCTGCGGATGCTCGCCGAGACGCTGCGGACCCTCTCCACCGGCTCCGAGCCGCTCGGCACCCGGGTCAGTTCGGCGGCGGCGTTCCTGGCCACCTGGTGGGCCCGCCGGGTCCGGGTCCGGCTCGGCCGGCTGCGCCGCCGGGCCCGGGTGTGGCTGGACCGGGTGATCCGGCGGCGTGCCAGCGCGGCGAAGGGCAGCGCCTAGGGTGGCCACGGCTCAACCCGCCCGGACGGCTCCGGGCCCGGCCGGTACCGCGGTAGCCGACGCCACGTCGTCCCCGTCGGGAGGCGGCGGCCGGCTGCGCTCGGCGATCGGCTGGTCGTACGTGCTCACCGCCGGCCGGATCGGCTCGTCGATCCTGGTCACCTTCCTGCTGGCCCGGCTGCTCGGCCCGAGCGAGTTCGGACTGGTGGCGATGGCCACCGTCTTCATCACGGTGGCGCAGACGCTGATCCAGCAGGGGCTGGTCTCCGCGATCGTGCAGCGGGACAGGCTCACCCCGGAGCATCTGGACGGCGCCTTCGTGGTGCTGGTGCTGGCCGGGGTGGTGATCGGTGGCCTCACGGCCGCCGCCAGTCCACTGTGGGCGATGGCGAACCGGGCGCCGGAGCTGACCGCGATCTGCGTCGCGCTCTCCCCGCTGGTGCTGTTGCAGGGGCTGTCGATCGTGCCCGAGGCGGTGCTCCGCCGGGAACTGCGGTTCCGGGCGGTCGCCATCCGTACCCTGCTCGCCTCGCTGCTCAGCGGCGCCGTCGGGGTGGTGCTGGCGCTGGCCGGGGCCGGCATCTGGGCCCTGGTGGCGCAGCAGTTGGTGAACGCGGCGGTCGGCCTGGCGGTGCTCTGGTGGGTCTGCCCGTGGCGGCCGAGCCGCCGCCCCCGGCTCGCCGGCATCCGGGACCTGCTGGTCTTCTCCGCCCACTCGGCCAACGCCGGGCTGGGCCTGATGCTCAGCTCCAAGGCCGACATCCTCTTCACCGGCCTCTTCTTCGGGCCGGTGGCGACCGGGATCTACCGGCTGGCGGCCCGGTTGCCGGACATGCTGGTCGACGTGACGGTCCGGTCGCTCCAGCAGGTGGCGCTGCCGTCACTGTCCCGGTTGCAGCGGGACCGGGCGGCGCTGGTCGCACAGCTCAACCAGCTCCAGCACCTCGGCGCGCTGGCCGGGCTGCCGGTGCTCGGCATCCTGGCGGCGGCGGCGCATCCGCTGGTCACGCTGCTGGGTCCGCAGTGGGCCGGCACCGAGGTGCCGCTGCGGCTGCTCTGTCTCTTCGGCGCCGTCAACGTGTACGGGGTGCTGCTCGGTCCGGCACTCCAGGCGATCGGACAGCCGGGCAAGCTCGCCGCGATCCTCTGGACCCGGGGCGTACTCGGGGTGGCGACCCTGGCCGCCGTCGGCACCCTCTTCACCGGGTACGGCGACGTGGCCGAGGCGACGGCGGTGGCGCTGGCCGGAGTCGGCATGCAGGTCGTGGTGACCGCCCTGGCGGTCTGGGTCACCGTGCGCCGGGCCGCGAACGCGTCGGTCGCGGCCTTCCTCGCGCCGACGGTGCCGGCGATCCTGGCCGCGGTGGCCGCCGCGCTGGTCCCGCTGGCGGTGGCCCGGACCGGCCTGGACACCGGGCCGGTGGTCGAACTGCTGGTGCTGGGCGGGGTCGCCGGGCTGGTCGCCGGGGTGCTGCTCTGGGCCACCGACGCCCGGCTACGCCGACTCGTGCTGACCCGACTCCCCCGCCGCCGGAGCGCCGGAGGTGGCGACACCGGCACGGGCGCCAGGTCCTGAGCACCGTTGGACAGCAGCCTGCTCGCGCCGCTCACAGCGCGTGACGCACCGCGCCGTTGGTGTTCACCAGCACACGCCGGTCGTTGAGCGCCAGCGCGTAGGCCAGATTCCCGGGTTCGAACGGGTGGAACGACGATTCCCGGTAGCTGAAGACGAGGTCGTTGATCCACGGATCGTTGCCGCACGCGGCGTGCTGGTTGCCCGCGAACCGGGCCGTCACCTCGCCGGTGAACGCCACCACGCCGGCGTCGAAGGCGGCTTGCTGGATCACATTGTTCAACCGCACGCCGAGTCGCACGATCATCCGCCGTTCGTCGTCATCGAGCGCCGCGTTGATGGCGAGCGGGCAGGGCAGACCTGGCGCAACAAGCTGCGGATAGCCGGCCACGAAGATGTCGGCGCCCGGCGCCCGTAGCCGCAGGTCCCGGTAGAGCAGCCGCAGCGGGTTGTAGAGCGCGTCGACCGTTGCGTTGAGCGCCGGCTCCCGGTGGGTGCACTGCACCGGAAGCAGGATGCAGTTGGTCAGCTCCGGCGCGAACCCGGCGTCGTTGCCGCCGATCGTCATGGTGATCAGCGTGGGGCCGGGGACGTGCCACGGAATGAGGCCCTTCTGGTACAGGTCCACGTCCCGGGTCGTGGCGCCGGAGCAGGCGAGCAGTTCGGGCTGCGGGTCCCACGGCGCCTTGGCCAGGTAAGCCCAGGTGTTGGGCGAGACTCCGCACTGCGCGTCGGCCTTCGAGTCCTGGTTGCCGATCCCGGCCGAGTAGGAGTCGCCCAGCGCGAAGAACCTGGTGTACTGCGGCACGCCGGTGGTACGTATCTCGATGGGCACGGAGGCCGGCCCCTCCAACACCCCGTTGACCGGCACGATGCGCCAGCGGTACCAGTTCCCGGGGTACAACAGCCCGGGGTTGAACGACGTCGCGGAAACCGCCCAGGGCAGCCGGGTCCAGTCGGCAGGGTTGCGCGCGAGGTCGATCACCTCGATGTAGTAACCGGTGGCCTCCGCGGTGGATGACCACCACAACTGAGAATCGTTGTCGGTGGGGCCGGGCGAGCCGTTCAGCGTCACACGCCCCGGCGCGACACCGCCGAACACCGCGCGCGAATGGTTGCCCGGCTGGCCGGTCATCAGCCCCTTGGTCGGCACCAGACGGTAGTCGACCTGCGCACCGGCCAGGCCCTCTGTGGTCCATGTGGTGTCCGCGACGGGGTACGGCAGCCGGGTGAAGGTCGACTCGTTCGACGGCTTGACGACCCGCTGCTCGATCAGGTAGCCGGTGGCACCCGGCGTGGCCGACCAGTTGAGCCGGGCCGCCCGGTTCAACGACGTGGTGCCCACCGCCGGGCCGGTCGACGGCCACGCCACATTCGTCGGTCCGGTGAAGCTGCGGCCGATGCCTACCCGGTTCAGCGCGTTGGCGAACGCCGCTGCGATCCGCGCCTCACCGGTGGAGTTCGGGTGCGTGCCGTCCCAGGTGTGTACCGCCGGATCCCAGCCGGCCGGGTCGGTGGTGGTCACCACCCTGGAGGCGGAGGTCGACATCGACGCCGCAAGGGCGTCATACCGGGCGTTGAGATCAGCCGTGTCGGCCTGGTTGAGGTACACCTTCTCGAAGATGTCGTAGCGCGACAGGGTGTGCCCGATGACGATGGTGACCGAGGGGTTGGCCGCGCGCGCGTTGCTGACGAAGGTGCGCATGTCGTCGGCGACCCTCGCCGGGCTGTGCGCGAACCACATCAGGTCGTTGATGCCCAGCAGGACCAGGACGACCTGCGCTCCGGTGCTCGACACAGCGGCCTGGATGGTGTCCTTCTCCGACGTCACCGGCCGTCCCCACTGCGCGTGATGGTGCCGGTCGAACGGATACGCGTAGGTCTGGTCGCCGTGCTGGTTCGTGATGTTGTTGTAGAGGTCCGTGCGGTCACCGACGAGGTCGAACGAGACCCCGGCGTTCAGCAGATGCTGGTACAGGTGGTAGCGCCAGGTGATGTCGCCCGACGATCCCTGGGTGATCGAGTCGCCGACGACCATGATGGGTAGCGGAGCGGCGGCGAGCGCCACTCCGCCGGTGGGCAACACCATCGCGAGCACCAATGCCGCGATGAGTCCGGTGCGACGCCAGAGTCCGCCGTTCATCCCCGACCCCCAAACATCGACGAGTGGGAGCATCAGAACAGATCGGTGTGCAATCAACGTGGAAGATCAACAGCGCCCCAGGGACGCGGGTACCTGAGCGTGGTCAGTTGATCAACGGTCAGCGCGGTGTAGTTGAAGACGACCTGCCCCACTCGGAGAGCACCAGTTGCTCGCCGGGTCCGGTGCCGGGTGGTCGAGCGCTCAGTCGCCGGGCCAGCGCAGTACCTGCGGCCGGGCCGGGTCGTCGTAGTCGACCAGTACGTCCGCCCGCCCCGCCGGATCCGCCTCGGCACGGTAGATCTGCTGCCCGGGCAGGTAGCGCGCCTCGTAGCGTTCCCGTACCACCTCGGCGTCGCCGAACAGCTCCAGGTCCCGGACCAGCGCCCGGCGCAACGACTCGGCAGGGCTGACCGACAGGTAGACGCGGAGGTCCCAGGCATCGCGCAACTCGGGACGCAGCAGGAAGACGCCGTCGAAGACCAGTACGGCATCGTCGGCGGCCTGTTCCGGCGGCCGATCGACCGCCCGATCCGTCCGGTGGTCGAAGACCACGCTGCGGTAGCGCCGGCCGCCCCCGGGACCGAGCGGATCGAGGAGCGCGGCACGCAGGGCCGGATAATCGAAGGAGTCGCGGTAGTAGCCCTCCGGGGAGAGTTCGCCCCGGCGCCGGCGTACGGTCCTGGGCCGGTGGAAGCCGTCGAGGCTGGCGGTGATCGTCTCCCGTACCGGGGAGAGTCGCCCGACGAGTTCCGCCGCCAGGCTGCTCTTTCCGGCGGCGTCGGGACCGTCCACGGCGACCCGCAGTGGATGCGCCGGTCGCATCGGCCGGATCAGCTCGACCAACCGCGTGACGAACTCGGTCCCGGACATGCCTCCCCCGTTCGGTCCTGCTTCGACCCCTTCCCGCACATCAACGGCACGGCGGCAGGCTGATGGGACACGGCTAGCACTCGGCAACCTGCCGCGAGCAGCTACTCGTGCCTCGACGGGACCATCGAGTCACAAATCTTCCAGGGACGACGCGCGGCATACCTTGACCTTCCGGAGCGGATGAATTGCAATTGATGAGACGCACGGACCGGCGGATTCGGGCCACGCTGCGGGCGATGTCACCAAGACAACATCCGAAACCATTCCTGTTGACCGAGGTTCGAGCATGGCGCGACGGGTGGTGCGGCGCGGCCGGCAAGAAGCGGCACCCGCGCGGTGGCGCTCGTTGGCATGGTGGAGTTCCGTCTCAGGAATCATGACGGCGGCAGGAACCCTGCGCTTCACTCAGTATCGCCTCCCAGAAACGTCGGAGGAGTTCCACGTCCTCCCGACGGACCGTGACCTGCCCGCGCAGCGGGTTGTCGAGGTAGGCGACCTCCTCGTCGTCCGGCATGGTGGCGATGGTGAACTGCCCGTCCGGTCCGGGGATAGGCGCCAACGCCCGCCCGGCACCACATGCAACCGGACCCGGGGATGTTCGGCGGCGAGGCGGGCCAGTTCGAGGCACTGCTCGCGCATCACCTTGGCCCCGCCGACCGGCCGGCGCAACGCCTCCTCGTCGAGCACTGCCACCACCTGCGGCGGATCGTCGACGTCGAGCACCTGCCGCCGCTCCAGTCGAGCAGCCACCCGCTTTTCGACCTCGACGTGCGAGAGCAGCCCACACCGGGAGAACACCGCGCGGGCATACTCCTCGGTCTGGAGCAGGCCGGGACGTGCCGGATCCGTCGCAGTTCCCGGAGCAGGAACTCGTTGAACGGGTTACCCATCGGTCCTCCCAGAATGCAGCCACACCATCGATGCCCGAGCGTAGTCAGTTGATCAACGGAAAGTAGCCTTAGCCGGTCGGTACCGCCCCGACGATCGCGGCCGGCGGGGTGAAGACGATCGCCTTGCCGTTGGCCAGCACCAACTGGTTGACCGAGTACTGCACCGCGTCCGTCCCGGTCGGGTTCTCGATGCCGATCGTCGCCGAGTTGCCCAGCTCCCGTCCGGCGTTCAGCGCGGTGTAGTTGAAGACGATCTGCCCCCACTCGGAGAGCACCACCTGGAAGCTGACCCGCGCCGTCGGCGCCCCGGAGAACCCCACGTCCTTCCACTCGACCACGAACTGCCGGTCCGGTGCGGCGCCCAGCACGGCGGTCCGGACCCGGGACTCCGGGTGCAGCACCAGGTCGTCCCAGAACGGATAGAGCGCGGCGTTCGGTGTCGCGGCGTACGGCAGCGCCCGGTTCGCCGGCCAGGAGCCGCGCGGATCCACAAAGGAGAGTACGCCGTTGACGTCCACCCACGCCCGGGAGTGGTTCTGCCCGTAGTACGGGAACGGGAACGGCAGCGCCACGGACGCGGTGTCGTTGTCCCCGGTCAACGGCAGCTCGGTGGGGCCGGCCGGCAGGTACGCCCGGCCGGAGTGCGTCGTACACGCGTAGCCGAAACCGTCCGCGCAGCTACCCGGCGCGCCGTCGTAGCCGGCGGCGTAGGCCGCCGTGCTGACGGCCGGCGCCGTGATCACGTGGGTCGCGGCGCCGCCGTCCGACCAGTTCTGGAAGGTGTACGTCCCCGGGCCGAGCCGCTGCGGCCCGGGCGCGCTGATCGTGTTGGTGGAACCGACGATCACCTGCACGGCGTACGGGGTGGTGAGACTGCGGCCGTTGAGGTTGACCCGCAGCCCGGCGGGAGTGGTGGCGAGCTTGAGCTGCACCGTCCTCGGGTCCAGCCGGAGCGTGGTGCTGCCGGTCAGCCCACCGCTGTCCGTGGCGGTCAACGTCAGCTCCAGATAGGACGGATACTCGTGGTCCGGGGCCAGGAAGGTCCCGGAGGCGACTCCGGCCACCTCGCGCACCGGATGGCTGTGGCAGTTCTCCGGCGTGCTGCAATGCATGTTGACCAGGGTCCAGCGCAGCGCCGAGGCGGGCAGCGCGCCCTGCTCCGGATCGCTGGCCCCACCGCTGAACGCGACCGTCTGGCCGGTCGACCAGCGCAGCGCCGCGGTGGGCGTGTCGATCACCGGCACCGGGGCGGCGGTGCCCACCCTGATCTGCGCCGTCGCGCTGTGGGTGAGCCCGCCGAAGTCGACCACCTGCAACCGGGCGGTGTACGTGCCCACCGCCGTATACCGGTGGGTCGCGGTCAGTCCGGTGGCGTCGACGGTGCCGTCGTCGGTGAAGTCCCAGCGGTATTCCAGGATGTCGCCCGGGTCCGGGTCGCTCGAGTTGACGGCGTCGAAGGTGACGGTCAGCGGTGCCCGTCCACTGGTCGGGGTCGCCTCGATGACCGCCCTCGGGTACTGGTTGCCGGAGCTGTAGTGGAACCGGCGGACGGTGCCGCCGAGCAGGTCGACGTAGTACAGGTCGTTCTCCGGGCCGATCCGCAGGTCCACCACGCCGGGGGCGATCGCGAACGGCACGATCCGGGCGGGGTCCGGCAGGCCGTTGGCGCCGGTGCGCATCGCCCAGATGCAGCCCCGGGAGTAGTCGGCGAAGAAGAGTGCTCCCGCGTACGTCGCCGGATAGCCGCCGCCCGCGCCGGGATAGAACGCCACCCCGGCCGGGGAGGAGCCGCCGGTCGGGCAGCCGTCGCCGGCCGCCACCTGCTGACTGTGCTGGTAGGTGTAGTGCGGCGGGGTGACCGTGCCGGCGGGCTGGGTGTAGAGGGTCTCGCAGAGCGTCAGGTTCGCCGCGTTGTAGCCGCCCTGCGGGGCGTTCCCCTCGTAACACGGCCAGCCGTAGTTGCGGACCGGTCCGACCGCCGGGTCGACCACCCGGTTGATCTCCTCCCAGGTACGCCAACCGACGTCACCGATCCAGACCTCGTTGCTGCCCGGCCGGAACGTCCAGCGGTACGGGTTGCGCAGCCCGTACGCCAGGATTCGCCGGTTGTTCGGGTCACTGCTCGCCGCCAGCGGGTTGTCCGGCAGCGCCGCCCCGTCCGACGGCGAGATCCGGATCAGCGTGCCGGAGAGCCCGGTCGGGTCGGCCGGGGTACGGATGTCCTGGGACCGCAGCCCGCCGCCCTCGGCGCTCGGCGGCGTCATCGCGGCGCCGGGCGGCGCGGGCGGGTCGGCGCACGGGTTCGACGGGCTGCCCGCCTGCCCGTAGTCGGTGAAGGTCGCCGACGCGCCGTCGCCGCCGGTGACGTAGAGCGCGCCGTCCGGGCCGAACGCGAGGTCGCCGATGGAGTGGCTCTCGATCTGGTGGCACCAGTCGTGCAGCAGCACCTGCTCGCTGCCGGTCATCACGTCACCGCTGGCCCGCAGCCGGGAGACCCGGGCGCTGGCCTTGCAGTTCCCGACCACCGAGCAACTGTCGTGGTATGTCGGCGCGCCGCCGCCGACCACGCCGTCGTAGGTGTAGCTGAGGTAGACGTACGGGTCGGTGGGGAAGTTCGGCGGCAGGGCCAGGCCGATCAGGCCGAGGTCCTCGTAGTCGTACACCTTCGCGCGCAGGTCGGCGAAGACCGTGGCGGTGTTGTCGGCCAGGCTGTCGAAGACCTTGACGATGCCGCTCTTCTCCGCGACGAAGACCCGGCCGTCCGGTGCGAAGACCAGTTTGGTGGGGCGGGTCAGCCCGGTGAAGACCACCTGCTGGGTGAAGCCGGGCGGGATCGCCGCCGCCGGCTCGGGTGCGAACGGGGACAGCCCGACCACGACCGGTACGCCCAGCACGAGTGCCAGGGCCAGGACCCAGATTCGCCGTACCGCTCGGGACATGGCGGCCTCCCTCCACGGCGCCGCCGACGGCGACTGCCGCGCTCCAGGATCACCGTCCGTAGCGGAGCGGGCTGTCGCGAGGTTGACCAGGGCGGCTAACTGACCGGATGCTCCTTAACGACCAATCAGCTTCCCTGGTCAACCGTTCGCACAGCCGCTACCTGGGCCGTCGGTCGAGAATCGGCGACTGGCGACGCTCACCCCGATCGGCTACGAAGGGTTGCGACTCGACCGGCCGGAAGACCACCGAGGTGCCGTCGGTCAGCGCCGGGTGGTTGACCGAGTACGGCAGCGCGAGGGTACCGGCCGGATTCTCGATGCCGACCGTCGCCGAGTCGCCGCGCTCCCGCCCGCTGGCGTTCAGGTCCCGGTAGTTGAAGACGATCTCGCCGTTCTCCGCGATCAGCGCCTCGAAGCTGATCCGCGCGGAGCTGGAACCGTACATGCCGCTGTCGCGCCACTCCACCACGAACCGGCGGTTCGGCGCGGTACCCGTCATCCCGATCCGGACGCTGGACTCCGCCCGCATCCAGAGGTCGTCCCAGAACGGATAGAGCGCCGCGTTCGGCGCGCCGGCCGCCGGCAGCACCGTGTTGGCCGGCTGCGGCCCGCCCGGGTCGGTGAAGGAGACGAAGCCGTTTCCGGAGACCCAGGCGGTGCGGTAGGTCTGTCCGAAGAACGGCACCGGGAACGGCAGCGTCACCTGGGTCACCGCGTCGTCGCCGGTGAGCGGCAGCACCGTGTCGGCCGGCACCCAGGGCCGGCCCGTCGCGGTGCCGCAGGCATAGAACGCCGTGGTCCCGCAACCGGCCGCTCCGGCGTACGTCGCCGTGTAGGTGGTCGCCGTCGCGGGTGCGGTGAGGACGTGCGTCGCCGCGCCCTCGTCGGACCAGCCGGTGAAGGAGTACGGCAGCCCGCCGAAGGTCTGCGGGCTCGGCGCGCTCACCGTGTTGGTCGAGCCGACGATCACGGTACGGGTGAACGGCGCCGTCCCGGTGGTCGCGCCGACGGTCAGCCGCAGCCCCGGCGGGTCGCTGGCGAAGCTGAGCTCGACGGTCCGGGGGTCGAGCCGGCGTACCACGGTGTTCGACAGACCCTGCGCGTCGGTGGCGGTCAGCTCCAACTCCAGGTACGACGGGTATTCGTGGTCCGGCGCCACGAAGGACCCGGACGCCACCCCGGGCCACTCCTGGAGGTGGTGGGTGTGGCAGTTCCCGACCGACTCGCAGTGCTCCATCCGCAGCTTCCAGCGCAGCGCGGACGCCGGCAGGGTGCCCTGCTGCGGGTCGGTGGCCCGGCCGGCGAAGCGCAGCGTCTCGCCGACCTGCCAGGTGGTGCCGACCGTCGGGCTCTCCAGCAGGGCGGTCGGGGCGGCGTTGCCGGGCTGGATGGTGACGGTGCCGCTCGCCGAGACGCCGAGGGTGTCGGTGACGGTCAGCGTCGCGGTGTGCCGGCCGGCGCTCGGATAGCGGAAGGTGGCGGTCGGACCGGTGGCGTCGACCGTACCGTCGCTGGTGAAGTCCCACCCGTAGCTGAGCCGGCCGGCGTCGGCCGGGTCCGGGTCGGTCGACGCGGTGCCATCGAAGGTCACGTCGAGCGGGGCGGGGCCGCTGGTCGGGGTCGCGTTGATCACTGCCGTCGGCGGCTGGTTGCCGGGGAAGTACCGGATCCGGCGCACGGTCCCGCCGGTCAGGTCGGCGTAGTACAGCTCGGCACCCGGACCGACGGCCAGGTCGACCGGCCCGGCGGCGGCCTGCCCGAACGCCTGGAGGTTGGCCGGGTCCGGCAGCCCGCCCGGGCTGCTCGGGCGCATCGCCCAGATGCAGCCGCGCGAGTAGTCGGCGAAGAAGAGCGCCCCCGCGTACGCCGCCGGATAGCTCCCCCCGCTGCCCGGATAGAAGGCGAGCCCGGAGACGGCGTCCCCGCCCGAGCCGCAGTTCTCCCCCGGCACCACCGCCGCACCGTGGTGGTAGGCGTAGTACGGCGCGGTCTGCCCGGCCCCGGTGTAGAGCGTCTCGCAGAGGTTCAGGTTGGCGTTGTCGTAGCTGCCCGTCCGGGCGGCACCCTCGTAGCAGGGCCAGCCGAGGTTGCTGACCCCCGCCCTCGGGTCGACGATCCGGTTGACCTCCTCCCAGCTGTTCCAGCCGACGTCGCCGAGCCAGATCTCGTTGGTGCCCGGCCGGATGGTGAACCGGTACGGGTTGCGGGTGCCGTACCCGACGATCCGCCGGGTGTTCGGGTCGGCCGCGTCGATCGCCGGGTTGCCCGGCGCCGCCGCCCCGGTCGCCGGGTCGAGCCGCAGCACCGCGCCGTCCAGTCCGGTCGGGTCGGCGCCGCTGCGGACGTCCTGGGCCCGCAGCGCCCCACCCTCGGCGGTCGGCGGCGTCATGGTGCCGCCGGGCGGGTCGGCACACGGGTTCGCCGGGTTGCCCAACTGGCCGTAGTCGATGGCGCTGAAGCTGGCCCCGTCGCCGGCCGTGGCGTAGAGCATGCCGTCCGCACCGAACCGCAGGTCGCCGACCGAGTGGCTGGGGTACTGCTGGCACCAGTCGGAGATCAGCACCTGCTCGGTACCGGTCATCACGTCGCCGCCGGCCCGCAGCCGGGAGAGCCGGCCGGTGACCACGCAGCGGCCGTTGTTGGCGTCGCCGCAGGTGTCGTTCCACACCGGAGCCGTCCGGCCCGGCGGCGCGTCGTAGGTGTAGAGCACGTAGACCCACGGGTCCGCCGGGAAGCCGGCCGGCAGCGCCAGCCCGAGCAGGCCGCGGTCCCACTGGTGGTGCACATTGGTGGAGAGGTCGGCGAAGACGGTCGGGGTGGGATCGGCCAGGTCGGCGTAGACCTTGATCCGGCCGCCCTTCTCGGCGACGAAGATCCGCCCGTCCGGGGCGAACTCGATGTTGGTCGGCTGGTCCAGCCCGCTGAACACCACCTGCTCCTGGAAGCCGGCCGGCAGTGTCACCGCCGAGGCCGGCGCTCCGCCCAGCGGCGCCAGTACGCTCGCCAGCAGTGCCGCCACCAGACCCAGTCGCAAGCCGCGCCGCAGCCGCATGCCCACTTCCTCTCCCCATGGAGAGCCGCGGTCTCGAACCCGACCGTGCACCGCGGCTCACCTTCGTCGGCACAGAGTAGGCTCCGGCGCAACACTTGCGACCGGGACGCGTCTAATCGCGAATCGGGACGAAGATCAATGAAACCCACTTCCCCGACGGTTCGCCCACGACGCCGCCGAATTGGTGTTGATCAGGCCGCCGACCTGCCGTTCGAGCCCCGACACGCGGACGAGTCCGGGAAGGAACAATCGTACGATCGGTCGTGACCTTGTAAGTAACTCGACACATCCACCAATCCTCGGTCCTTGCCCGGACCCGGTCGGTAGAGCAATGTCTTGGTAGGCACCGGGCCGGTAAGCGGAACAGCCGGGTGCGAGAACAAAGTTCATTCGGGTCGCGGCGTAATCGCATACGCCGCGACCTTCCATCGAAAACGTCGTCCGAGCTGCGCGGATGGGAGTTAGAGATGGCCGATCGACGCCCCCACGTGGTGATCGTGGTGGTAAATCTGCCAGCCGAGCGGGACCGCCGAGTGATCCGGGAGTGCCAGGCACTGGAGGCGGCCGGCTACCAGGCGTCGGTGATCTGCCCACGGGGACCACGACGGCTCACGGTGCTGCCCGGCACCACCGCCACCAGGATCCATTCGTTCCCCCAGCCGCTGGCGGGCAAGGGGGTGCTCTCCTTCGCCGCCGAGTTCGCCTGGGCACTGATCGCCGTCACCACCCGGCTGCTCGGGCTGATGCTGCGGACCCGGGTGGACGCCGTCCAGGCGTGCAACCCCCCGGACGTCTTCTGGGTGGTCGGGCTGCTGATGCGGGCCCTGGGCCGACCCTTCGTCTTCGACCACCACGACCTGAGCCCGGAACTCTACGAGTGCAAGGCGGGGGAACCCCGGCCGAGTGTGCTGTGGATGCTCCGGCTCTTCGAACGGCTCTCCTGGCGTACCGCCACCGCCGTGGTCGCCACCAACGAGTCGTTCAAGGAACTCGCGATCGGCCGGGGTGGCTGCCCGCCCGACAAGGTCGTGGTGGTGCGCAACGGCCCGGCCCTGGCCGAGGTCCGGCACGGCGACGACCAGCCGCCGGAGGACGCCCGGCAGAAGGTGGTCTACGTCGGCGTGATCAACCCGCAGGACAACGTCGAGGCGACCGTGCTGGCCGCCGAGCGGCTGGCCGGGCTGCGCGGCACCGACGACTGGGAGCTGGTCGTCGCCGGGGACGGCGAGAGCATGCCGGAACTGCGCCGGCTCGCCACCGAGCGGGGCGTGGACGACGTCGTGCGCTTCACCGGCTGGCTGGAGGCCGACGAGGTCGACGCGCTGCTCTGCTCCGCCTCGATCGCCATCCAGCCGGACCGGCCGAGCCGGATGGCCGAGATGTACACGATGGCCAAGACGGTGGAGTACGTCGCCCGGGGCGTGCCGGTGGTCGCGGTCGACCTGCTGGAGACCCGGCGTACCGCCGAGGCGGCGGCGAGCTATGTGCAGACCGGTAGCCCGGACGAATTCGCCAAGGTGATCGACCAGCTGCTCAGTGACGGCTCCGCCCGGGCCGCGATGAGTGCGACCGGGAGACAGCGGTTCGTCGATGAACTCGCCTGGGACCACCAGGTGAAGTCGTACATCCGACTGTGGGATCGATTGCTCCGCCCGTCGCTCAGCGACTACAACGAAGTTTCACACGGTAACGGGGCCGATGCCGCGCGTCTGCCGATCTGACCACTCGCACCGTACTTCCGCACCTTTCGAAAGGGCCGCCCGATGGACCTTCTCGACCTGCTGAAGCTCATGTTTCGGCGGTGGTACGTCTCGGCTCCGATCGTCGTCGTGACGCTCGGCGCGGCCCTCGCGTTCGGAGTGGCGATCCAGCCCGAATACAAGACCGAGGTCGCGATCCTGCTCGTGCCACCGACCACCTCGGCCGCACCGGCCGAGGACGCCGCACCCCGGCCCGGCAACCCGTGGCTGCGGATCGGCGAGAACGCGATGGCCCAGGCCGTGCAGATCTCCACCTCCGCGCACGACGCCCGGACCAGGATCGCGGCGGCCGGCGGCGACCCCGACTACGAGGTCGGGCTGGTCACCCGCAGCTCGATCCTGACCGTCGCGGTGACGGCGGCGAGCGAGGAGAGCGCCCGGAAGACCGTCGAGGCGGTGACCCAGCTCATCCACGACGAGGTCGCCGGGCAGCAGGCGCAGTACAAGCCGAACCCGGGTGAGCAGATCACCACCGAGGTGCTGGATCCGGGGCTGAACATCGTGCCGTCCCGCTCCAACGTGCTGCGGGCACAGGTCGTGATCACGGCGATCGGGATCCTGCTGGCCGCCGTCGCCGCCGTGATCCACGACGCGGTGGCCCGCCGCCGGGCGAGCAGCCGGCTCGGTCAGCGCCGCGACGCGCGTACCCCGATGGCCTGGAACGCCGGCCAGGCGGTGGTCAACACGCCGCGCCCGGGTCCCACCCCGGCGGTCTCGCCGGCCCCGGCGGCCCGGATAGCGCCGGTCTCCCCCGGTCCCGGCCGCGAGCCGACCCAGTCGCCCTCCCGGCGCGGCGGGCGCGGCGCCGACGACCGGATCCCGGCGCACCCGGCCGAGGACCGGTATCCCGGTCCGCCGGCCGACGACCGGGCCGAGCAGGGTGGCAACGGACGCGGTGCCGGGGCCGCGAGCGAGGAGACGATCCTGCTCACCACCACCGCCCGGCACGTCGTGGACGATCCGAGCCGATGACCACCGGGAAGCCTACGAGCGCCGGCTGACGGCGCACGGACGAGACGAGCGACGTGCCGACCTACCTATCCGCGCGGCGGTCCGACACGGTGTACGACGGCATCACCCCCGCCGTACGCCACTTCCCGGACGCCACCGCAGCGGTGATCGCGTCGATCATGCTCGCCTACCTGCTCCCCTTCCGGCTGGTCTTCCCCCCGCTGAGCGACCTGGGCAAGCCGGGGCTGATGGTCGGGTTCGGCCTGCTGGTCTGGTGGGCGCTGAGCCGGCTGCACCCCACACTGGTCACCCGGGGTCAGCAGCCGATGCGCTGGGCGATGGCGATCTACCTGGTCAGCCTCTTCCTCTCCTACGTCGCCGGGCAGGGACGCGGGATGCCGGTACTGGAGGCGAACGGCGCCGAGCGGACCCTGTTGATGGCGCTCGCCGGAGCCGGGATCCTGCTCGCCGCCGCCGACGGGGTGCTGACCCGGGAACGCATCGACAAGGTGCTGCGCTGGTTCTGCTGGGGCGCCACCTTCATGGCCTTCGTCGCGCTGGTCCAGTTCGTGACCCGGATCGACCTCACCACCTACCTGAAGCTGCCGCCGCTGCTGACCTTCCACAAGGAGGTGGTCGGGTTCCGCGACCGGGGCGGCGACGGGCTGGTCCGGGTTGCCGGCACCGCCGGGCACTACATCGAGTTCAGCGTACTGATGGTGATCGGCCTGGTGGTGGCGATCCACTTCGCCCGGTTCTCGTCGACCCGTCGGGACCGGCAGATCTACGGCGCGCTGGCGATGTTCCAGGCCGCGGTCATCCCGATCTCGCTGTCCCGCACCGGAGTGCTCGCCCTCGGCGCCGCGATGCTGCTCTTCGTCCTGGTCTGGCCATTGCGGACCACCTTCAACGTGCTGGTGGTCGGCGCCTTCCTGACCGCGTTGATCCAGGTGGCCCGGCCCGGCCTGCTGGCCGCGATCAAGTCGCTGCTGCTGGCCGGAGAGAACGACCCCAGCGTGCAGGCCCGGGTGGAGGACTACGACTACGTGACCCCGTTCATCCGGGAGCGGCCCTGGCTGGGGCGCGGGGTCGGCACCTTCCTGCCGGAGCTGTACCAACTGCTGGACAACCAGTGGCTGACCACCCTGGTCCAGGGCGGCATCATCGGGGTGGCCGGGCTCACCGTCTTCTTCCTCTCCGGAGTGGTGGTCGCCGGCCGGGTACGCCGGTTCGCCCGTACCGAACGGGACCGCGACCTGGCGGCGGTGCTGGCGGTGGCGATCGGCGTGGCCGGCGTCTCCGGGTTCACCTTCGACTCGATGTACTTCACGACGTTCTTCATCACCGTGCACGTGCTGCTCGGCCTGACCGGGGCGCTGTGGCGGCTGACCAGGGCGGAACGCGCCAACCTGATCGAGTCGGGCCGGCCGGGCCGGCAGCCCGACGAACCCGGACCGGTGCCGGCGGCGGCACAGCCATGACGGGGCGGGGCGCCGGCAGCGGCCAGTTCCAGGCAACCGAGCGGAGGTGGGCGGTCGGATGACCGGCGACGGTGGCATCGACATCCTCATGATCACGTACGACCGGCCGGAGTACGTCCGGCTGTCGCTGCCGCACCTGCTCGGCACCTGCCCGGCGGACGCCCGGGTGTGGCTCTGGCACAACGGCACCGACCAGCCGACCCTGGAGGCGGTCGAGGAACTGCGGCACCACCCCCGGGTGCACCGGTTCCGGCACAGCCCGGTCAACGCCGGGCTGACCGAGCCCACCAACTGGCTCTGGACCGAGGCGACGGGTTCCTACCTGAGCAAGGTGGACGACGACTGCCTGCCCGATCCCGACTGGCTGACCATCCTGCGCAAGGCACACCGGGACGTACCGGGCTTCGGGGTGATCGGCACCTGGCGCTTCCCGCCGGAGGACGTCGACCGGGCGCTGGTGGCGGCCAAACTGGCGGACTATCCGAACGGGCATCAACTGTTCCGCAACCACTGGGTGCAGGGCAGCGGCTATCTGCTGAAACGGGAGACGCTGGAACAGGTCGGCCCGCTGGCCGGTGCCGAGACCTTCACCGCCTGGTGCCTGCGGGCCGCCCGGCTCGGCTGGCTGAACGGCTGGTACCACCCGTTCCTGCCCGAGGACCACCTGGACGACCCGCGCAGCCCGCACACCATCTACCGCACCGACGCCGACTTCCTGGCCCGCCGGCCGCTGTCGGCCCGGCGTACCGGGGTGACGACGGTGGCGGAGTGGACGCAGCAGATGCGGCACTCGGCCCGGGTGGTCCAGGCCGCCCCGCTCGACCTGCGGGAATACCAGGGCTGGCGGCTGCGCCGCCGCAACGCCACCCGACGGATCCGGCTCGCGCTGACCGGGCGGGCGCCGTGGTGACCAGTGTGGTCGTGGCCGCGCACGACGAGGCGGCGGTGCTCGGCCGGACTTTGCGGGCCCTGCTCGCCGACGCACAGCCGGGCGAGTTCGAGGTGGTCGTGGTGGCGAACGGCTGCACCGACGCGACGGCGGCGGTGGCCCGGTCGGTGCCCGGGGTCACCGTGCGGGAACTGCCCGAACCGGGCAAGCCGGCCGCGCTGAACGCGGGCGACGAGGCGGTCAGCGGCTTTCCCCGGATCTACCTCGACGCCGACATCACCCTGGACACCGCCGGTGCCCGCGCGCTGGCCGCCGCGGTCGCCGTGCCGGGGACACTGGCCGCCGCGCCGCGCCGCCGGCTCGACACCACCGGCCGGCCCCTGCTGGTACGCGGCTACTACGCGATCAACGGGCGGCATCCGGCGTACCGGAACGCGCTCTTCGGCCGGGGCGCGATCGCGCTCTCGGCCGCCGGCCGGGCCCGGTTCGGCCGGTTTCCCGACGTGGTCGCCGACGACCTCTTCCTGGACGGGCAGTTCACCGAGGCGGAGAAGCGGGAGGTGGCCGAGGTGGCGACCGTGGTGGCAACGCCCCGGCGCACCGCCGACCTGCTGCGCCGGCTCGGCCGGGTCCGGGCCGGCAACGCCAGCCTGCGCGCCACCGACGACCGGGTACGCCGGGCCGGCCGTACCTCCTGGCTGGTCGACGTGGTGCTGCCCCGGCCGTGGCTGCTGCCGGCCGGCCTCTGCTACCTCGGGCTGACCCTGCTGGCCGCGGCGTCGGCCCGCCGACCGGCGGTACGGGACCGGTGGGGCCGCGACGAGTCCAGCCGGGTCACGGCCGAGGCCGACGGGATGACCGGAGCGGCGCCGTGACCCCGGTGGTGAGCGTGGTGGTGGTCTCCTACCAGACCCGCGAGTTGATCCTGACCGCGCTGGCCACGCTCCGTACCGCCTGCCCGGCCGAGCCGTACGAGGTGATCGTGGTCGACAACGCCTCCACCGACGGGTCGGCGGCGGCGGTCGCGGCGGCCTTCCCGGAGGCCCGGGTGGTGCGGCTGGCCCGCAACGTCGGCTTCGGCCGGGCGGTCAACGTCGGCGCGGCCCGGGCCCGGGGCGACTGGCTGCTGCTGCTGAACCCGGACACCGAACCGGTCGGCAACGTCATCGGCGAACTGCTGGCCTTCACCCGGGCTCGGCCCGGGCACGGCATCTACGTCGGCCGCACCCTCGGGGCGGACGGCACCGACGACGGCCACTCGGTCTTCGGTCCGCCGTCGCTCTGGACGCTCACCTGCTTCGCCACCGGCCTGTCCAAGGTGTTCCCCCGGTCCCGGCTCTTCAACCGGGAGGCGCTGCCCTGGCTGGACCGGTCCGCGCCGGTCCGGGTGCCGGCCGCGTCCGGCTGCCTGCTGCTGGTGCGCCGGTCCCTCTTCGCCCAACTCGACGGCTTCACCCCGGACTACTTCATGTACTGCGAGGACCTCGACCTCTGTCTGCGGGCCACCGCGATCGGCGCCGGGCCGATCCTGGTGCCGACGGCCCGGGTGGTGCACGTGGGCGGTGCCGCGTCGACCAGTGCCGGCAAGCGGGTCATGCTGCTGCGGGGTCAGGTGACCTTCCTCCGGCTGCGCTGGTCCCCGTCCCGGGCGGCAGCGGGTCGGGCGCTGTTGCTGGTCGGGATCGCTGTCCGCGCGATGGCTGCCCGGCTGACCGGCCGGGCCCGCTACTGGCGGGAGGTGTGGCGGCAGCGGCAGACCTGGCTTGGCGGCTGGCCGCCGTCCGCCGGACTCTCCCCGGTGGAGGCCAGCGAGCCGGTCCCGCCGTCCGGCGGCCAGCCCGCCGCACCGGTGTAGCGGCTCGGACCGGGCGGGGGACCGGGCCGCGCCTCGGATCCGTCCGATTCACCTTCCGGGGTACTCCGGGCTGGGCCGGCCGGCAGTCACCGGCCGGGCCACCGGTCAGGACTCGGCTGCGTGCCGTCGGATTGTTCTGCGCGTCCAGGGTCAGCCGCCCGGTCAACTGCGCCGCTCCGATCCGGTAGACACCCTCGGTCAGAGTCGTACCACCCAGCTCGGCGGGCAGGTTCGTGAACGGGGTCCGACCGGCGCGTCGTTGTGGGCCGTCGTCAAATCGTCCTTTGCCTGCAACGCGACGTCCTGTTGTTCAGCTGGAGCACAGGAGACTCGGCGGTCAGCCCGCCTCGGCCGGGCCTGTCGGTCCCGGCGCCGGCAGGTCGGCGAAGGCCGCCACCGTGCGGTCGGCGTACGCGCTGGCGTCGCCGGTCTCCATCGGCCCGTCCCACTCCGACGGCAGCGGTACCGGCACCGCCGGGTTGACCCGCCGGACCACCTCGTCGAGTACGGTCTCGGCGTCGCCGACCCAGAGGTGCTTGGCTCCGGCCACGCCGATCACCTCGGCCTGGGGTACGGCCGCGAAGCGTCGACGGGCCTCCTCCGGCCGCAGGTAGTCGTCGAACTCCGGGACGAGCGCGGTCAGCGGCTTGCCGGACTCGGCCCAGGTGGCCAGGTCGGCGTCGGTGCTGCTGCGCAACGGCGGGGAGAGCAGGATCGCGCCGGCGATTCCCGGGTCACATCCGTGCCGCAGGGTCAGGTCGGTGCCGAACGACCAGCCCAGCAGCCAGATCTCCGGCAGCTCGGCGAACTCGGCGTACTCGATCGCGGCGGCGACGTCGTACCGCTCGGCCTCGCCGCCGTCGAAGGTGCCCTCGCTGGTGCCGCGCACGCTGCTGGTGCCCCGGGTGTTGAAGCGCAGCACCGCGAGGTCGGCCAGCGCCGGCAGCCGCCAGGCGGCCTTGCGGAACACGTGGCTGTCCATCATCCCGCCGTGGGTGGGCAGCGGGTGCAGGCAGACCAGGGTGGCGACCGGGTCCCGGTCCGCGGGGAGCGCCAGTTCGCCGACCAGCCGCAGGCCGTCGGCGGTGTGCAACTCGATCTCCTCCCGGCGGGCGGGCAGGATGCTGGCGGCGCGGATGGCTGTACTCACAGGGATCAGTCTTACCCGGTCCGGCCCGACCCGGCAGCGAACCCGGGGCAGCGTGACGAAGATCCCTCGGATCGTGTGGCGGTCAGCCGTACCGGGGGGCGCTGCGGGAGCGTTCCACGCCCGGGCCGCGCCGGTCCCGCGCGCGCCAGCAGCCGGTGTGCCAGTGCCGGCGGTCGGTCAGGTCACCCTGCCCGTCGGCCGGCCAGGCGACCAGGTGAGCCACCCCGGGGCGGATCTCCTGGACACAGCCGGGGCAGCGGTAGTTCTTGGTCGCCGCACTGCCCGGGATGTTGCGTACCTGCCAGTCGCCGTCCCGCCAGGTCTGCACCGAGCCGACGCCGCGCTCCAGCCGGGTGCGGTCCAGCGGCGGCGCGTCGTCGGGACGCGGACGGTTGCGACGGGGACTCACGTTCCCAGGATACGTCTCCGCCGGCTCACGCTGATCAAGCCCGCTGACCTGCGGCTACGTCACAGCAAGTAGCTGTCGGATCACGGTCAGCGCACGCATCACTGGCACAAACAAGGTTAACGTCCCAATTACTCCCCTATGGCGAGGATCCGTACTCGGAGCGAGGAGGCCGCCATGTGGAAGAGACGTATCGGAACGGTGTTGCTGGCGACGGCGGTGATCGCGACCGGAGCGGCACCGCCGGCCCGGGCGGCCGGCCCCGGCGAGCCGATCCTGGCGGACTTCAACGACGACAGCACCATCGACCGGGCGGTTCTCGGAGCCATCCATCCCAACCTCTGCTCGCTGGTCGTCCAGTACGGCTCGGCCCCCGGGGTCTACCTGCCGCCGATCGCGTACGTCTACGAGCGGCCCGGCGGGCCCATCGGCACCAACTGCCCGGACATCGGCACCGCCTTCGACGCCGACAACGATCGGTTCGATGAGCTCTGGCTCGCCTGGAGCGACCGGGTGCCGTCCGACGTCACCTACAACCGGCTCGCCATCGACCACGACTTCCGGACGATCACCACGTTCACGTCGCCGCTGGCCAATCCGCTTTTCATGGCCACCGCCGACTTCACCGGCAACGGCGTCGTCACGCCCTGGGCCGTCGGCCCGGGCGGCTACTACACGAGCGTCCTCACGGACGGCGTCGCGGC
This sequence comes from Plantactinospora veratri, assembly GCF_036421995.1. Taxonomy (NCBI): domain Bacteria; kingdom Bacillati; phylum Actinomycetota; class Actinomycetes; order Micromonosporales; family Micromonosporaceae; genus Plantactinospora; species Plantactinospora veratri. Next base: position 259,938 of record NZ_JAZGQL010000003.1, on the reverse strand, counting down.
CCTCGGCCCGGGTCGTTGGTGCTCGGCCGGGACGCCGACCGCCCGGCACGCCGACTTCGACTTCGACCGGCGCGCCGATGCCGTGCTGTCCTACACGGACGGCTGTGCGGACCACGGCAACGGCGTGGTGGTGGTGCAGGACAACGGCAACATCCAGCAACTGGAACTCGACCCGACCGGCCGGACGATTTGGCGGATCCAGGTGGGCCAGTTGGGCGACGACCGGTTCCCTGACATCCGTACCCAGAACCTGACCACCGACGAGGTCAACTACTTCCACGGCACCGGGACCGGCACCTTCGTGCGGGGGCCCGACGCGAACACGGACAGCGTCCAGTTGGCCAAGGTCAAGCCGGTGGCGATCGACGTACTGGCCAACGACTACGCCTCCTCGGAGGCCCGGGTAGTGATCACCGTTCCGCCCCGGTACGGCACCGTACGGGTGCTGAGCGACCGCCGGGTCCTCTACACCCCCCGGCAGCAGCACGGCCGGACCGACCGCTTCACCTACCAACTACAGGGATCGGGTGGGAGATCCAGCGCGGTGGTCACCATCAGGTTCCCGTCGGTCTAGGTGCCCGGGCCCGCGAGACGAATCCGGTTCGAAGATGCTCGCCGAACCAGTCGTCGAGTACGGCAGCTCGGCCGACCAATAGCATCTGAGCTGCTGTTTCGTCGTGCCACTCCGGTGTCGGATCACGGTCAGCATCAGTCGATATCACCAGAATCGGTCTAGCGTCCCAAACATGGGCCGATCCGACTGACCCACCAAAGCACTACATAGGGGAGCACTATGTGGAGCGGACGCCTCAGCACCGCGATCCTGGTCGCGGTCGGCACCGTCGGCGTGCTGGCCCCCGTGGTCCCGGCCGACATGCCCACGGGCCACCACGGGCACGGACCCGACCACCGCGACCACCGCCCGACATACATCGGCGTCCCGACGTCCAGCCTCCGCGCCACGCCCACCCCGTACCCGGTCGGCCCGGATGGGACCCTCGTCGCCGTCGCCGACATCGACCGGTTCCCCCACGCCCCGACCTGGAAGCACCGCCGTGCCGACCCGTTCACCCAGCGGGTGACCGAGGAGGACCGGCGCGACCGGTGCACCGTCCACCTCCGATCCCCGGGCTGACCGAGCCCGCACACCGACGTACCTGGGAGGGGCCATGTGGCGCAGACGTACTGCCATGACGGTCGTGATCGTGCTCGTGGCCTCGCTGGGGATCGCCGGGCCGGCGCCGGCCCCCACCTGGGCCGGCGGCCGCGGTGAGCAGATCTTCGGCGACGTCGACGGGGACGGCTTCGGTGACCGGGTCACCCTGGGTCTGGTCCAGCCCGACCTCTGCTCGGTGATCGTGGAGCGCGGCACCGCGTCCGGCGACTACCGCCTGCCGGTGGCGTACGTCTACCTCCGGCCCGGCGGATCCGGCATGGGCACCCGCTGTCCGGAGCTGGGCGTCGCCGTCGACCTGGACACCGACCGGCGCGAAGAGCTGGTGGTGGCCTGGTTCGCGGGACCGCCGCCGACTGTGCCGTACAACCTGATGGTGCTCAACGAGTCGTTCCAGCCGTCGTTCGGCCTGGTCTCGGCGATCTTCGCGCCGTTCTATCTCGGCTCCGCCGACTTCAACGGCGACGGCCGGGAGGACGTCTACTCGATCACCGACCAGGGCCAGGGCATCGAGACGTACCTGAACCTGGGCAATGGCAGACTGACCCACGGTCCCGAGCAGTGGTGCGCCCGACCGCTCGAGTACGACCTGGCGGACTTCGACCTCGACGGCGCGACCGACATGGTCAACAGCTACATCGAACGCTGCCTGTCGGTGCAACCGGTCAGCGGGGTCGCGGTGGTGCTCGACGACGGTACCTCCCAGGAACTCGAGCGCGACCCGGCCGGCCTGGAAACCTGGGACACCGCGGTGGTCAACGTCAACGGCGACCGGATCCCCGACATCCGCACGGTCTCCCGGCTGACCGGAACGGTCGAATACTTCATCGGCACCCCGAGCGGTCGGTTCGTCCAGTCGCCGAAGGCGAACACCGATTCCGTCACGCTCACCGGCACCAAGCCGGTGACGATCGACGTACGCGCGAACGACCAGGCGACCGCCGCCGCTACCGTCACCATCACCGTCCCGCCGCGCTACGGCACCGTCCGGGTGATCAGCGGCGGCCGGATCATCTACACGCCTCGGGCGGCCCATGGCGCGACCGACCGGTTCACGTACCAGCTCACCGAGGGCGGCCGCCGGAGCAGCGCGGTCGTGTACCTCCGGTGGACCGGATAGCCCAACCCTCGGCGGGTTGGCAGGCCTGAGGAGCGGAGCCATGAGGGGTAGGCGGATCACCGTCGTTGCCGTGGCGGTAACCATCACGACAGCGGGTTGGGTGGGCGTGGTGGTGGCCGACGCCGTCGCGGGCGGGCCGGCGGAGCCGATCGTCGCCGACGTCAACGGGGACGGCCGGATGGACCGGGTGGTGCTCGACCTCGTCACCACGGGCACCGCGACCACCTGCCGCGCGGTGGTCAACCTGGGCCTCGCCGGCGGTGGGCTGGGGCCGGCCCACCCGTACCCCTTCCTGTCCCTGCCGGCGAACGAGCCCAACTGCCCGGACATGGGGGTGGGGCTCGATCTCGACACGGATCCGGCGGCCGAACTCGCGGTGACCTGGTTCGCCGGCCCGCCGACGACGGTAGCCCACACCCTGCTGGCGCTGGACAACTTCCGGGTCAGCCGCGGGTTCAACGCCATCTTCCAGCCCAGCTTCATCGGCGTCGCCGACTTCGACGCAGACCGGCGGCTGGACATCTACGAGTGGACGGACCAGGGCGAAGGGTTTGCCAGTTACCTGAACCCCGGTACCGGCGCGCTCGTCCCCGGCCCGGTCCGGTACTGCTCGGGCCCGCTCACCCACCGGCTCGCCGACTTCAACCGCAACCGTGCGATGGACGTGGTGATCGCGTACATCGAGGGGTGCGGCGCCTACTTCAGCGGAGTGGTGGTGATCCTCGACGACGGCAGCCAGCGCCACCTGCATTCCGACGTGGAGGGGCTGACGAGCTGGACCGTCGAGACCGGTGATGTCAACCGCGACGGCCTGGTCGACGTGACCACCTACAACCAGCTGACCAACGAGATCACCACCTTCATCGGGCTCGGCAACGGCAACTTCGTCCGGTCGCCCGTGGCGGTCCGGGACTATCCGACCGTGAGCGGGCGTCGGGCCACCGGCATCCAGGTGCTGGCCAACGACTACGCCAGCGACCGGGCCAAGGTGACGATCTGGACCCCTCCCCGGTACGGCACGGTCAAGGTCACCACCAACCAGACCATCATCTACACCCCGAATCCGGTCCACCCCCGGACCGACATGTTCGTCTACCGGATCACCCAGGACGGCAAGACGAGCAACGCTGCGGTCAGCCTCAAGATCGTCGATTGACCAGTCGATGTCCGCCGGCCTGTACCACTGGAGGACCGCCATGTGGAGAAGATCGATCGCGGCACTGGCCGCCACGGCCATGGTCGTCACGATCGTCGCGGGGGCGCCGGTGGCCCGGGCCGGCGGCCCGAGCGAGCCCTTCCTCGGCGACCTGAACGGGGACAGCGTGCTCGACCGCGCCCGGCTCGACGGTACGCGCCGTGCCTGCGCCGTCGTGGTGGAGTTCGGCCGGCCCGGTGGCGGCTACCTGCCGCCGCAGCGGCACCCCTACCAACTGCCGGGAGGCACCCGGTCGGCCGACTGCCCGCAACTCGGCGTCGCCGTCGATCTCGACCCCGCCTCGCCGACGACCCCGGGACCGGCCGAACTGGTGGTGGGCTGGTACGACGGGCCACCCAGCCGCCCCGACTACGACCTGCTGGTGCTGCGGAACTTCACCGTGTCGGCCCGGGTGCCGGCGATCGACCGGCCCAACTACATGGGACTGGCCGACTTCGACGGGGACCGGCGGCCGGACGTATATCTCTGGACGGATCAAGGTCAGGGATTCGCCACCTATCTGAACCCCGGCACGGGCACCCTGACCCCGGGTCCGGTGCGGTTCTGTGCCGGTCGTGTCCAGTACCGGCTGGCCGATTTCGACCGGGACCGGGCGATGGACGTGGCGATCGCCTATGCCGAGCACTGTGGCGACGGATCGGACGGGGTCGCGGTCGTGCTCGACGACGGCACGGTGGTCAGACTCCAACAGAGCTACGACGACCGGCAGAGCTGGACCGTCGACACCCTCAACGCGAACCGCGACGGCAACCCGGACCTACTCCTGTACCGCCAGCCGATCGGTCGGATATGGACGTTCCTCGGTACCGGCAACGGCAGCTTCGTCAGTTCCCCACTGGCGATCGGGGACACCGCCACGGTGACGGTCACCGGTTCCGTACGGATCCCGGTGCTCGGCAACGACTGGGCCAGCCGACGGGCCAGCATCAGCGTCGTCGTGCCACCGGCCACCGGCAGCACCGAGGTCACCAGCAGCCGAATGATCGTCTATCGTCCCGCTGCGACCGTCGGCGCCACCGATCGTTTCGTCTATCGGATCACCCAGGACGGCCGGACCAGCGACGCCACGGTTCTGGTCCGGATCGTCCCCCGACCGGTCTTTCCTACCAAGGTCAACCCGGCCTTCCTACCCAGCTCAAGCCCTACCAAACACCGTGTCAGATTACGGTCAAACCAGGCTATATCAGAATGCGTACGCCCTACTCTCCTCTGAGAACGGTCAGCAGGGCGGGGAACCGAGGTCCGAGGAGAGAACCATGTGGGGCCGACGCATCACCACCTTCACCGTCGCGATGATGGCCGCCACCGCCGTGGCCGCACCGGCCGCCCGGGCCGGCTGGCAGGACGAGCCGATCATCGCGGACGTGAACGGCGACGGCCGCGCGGACCGCAACACCCTCGGCGCCCTGCCCGGCACCTCCGACTGCGCGGTCCGGGTCGAACTCGGGCTGGCCGGCGGCGGCTACGGCGCCCCCCTCTCCTACCCGTACCTGACGTCGGCGTCCTACTGCCCGGACATGGGCGTCGGGCTCGACCTCGACAGCGACGCCGCGGACGAGCTGGCGGTGACCTGGTTCGCCGGCCCGCCGTCGTCGATCGACGACACCCTGCTGGTGTTGGACAGCTTCGCCGTCTCGGCCGGCTTCGACACGATCGACCAGCCCAGCTACATCGGCACGGCCGACTTCAACGGCGACGGGCGGCAGGACGTCTACGAGTGGACCGACCAGGGCGACGGCTTCAGCACCTATCTCAACACCGGCACCGGCGCCCTGACCCCCGGCCCGGTGCGGTACTGCTCCGGGCGGCCGCAGTACCACCTCGCCGACTTCGACGCCGACGGCGCGATGGACGTGACCCTGGCGTACGCCGAGGGGTGCGGCGCGTACTTCACCGGCGTGGTCGTGGTGCTGGACAACGGCACGGTGGTGAACCTCCAGGGTGACGCCTACGGCGACGACTACTGGACGGTCGCGGTGGCGGACGTGAACGGCGACGGCCGGCTCGACGTGATCACCACCAGCGACGTGACCGGGACACGGAGCGTCTTCATCGGCACCGGTACCGGCAGCTTCGTGCCGGCCCCGACGGCGATCCGGGACAACCCACGGGTGAGCGCGGTCCGGGCGACCGGAATCCCCGTACTCGACAACGACTTCGCCACCGCTGGCACCCGGGTCACCATCGTGACCCGGCCGGCGCACGGCACGGTGCAGGTCACCACCGGGCGGACGGTCATCTACCGGCCGTACCCCGGGCACCGGGCCAGCTCCGACCGGTTCGTCTACCGGCTCACCGACTCCGGGCGGACCAGCAGCGCGGCGGTCAGCCTGCGGATCGCCCGCTGACATCCGGGCCGGCGGCCACCTGGCGGAACCGCCGGCCGGCGGTGACGAGCTGCTCCAGCAGGGGCGCCGGGGCGAGCCCCGGTTCCCGGGACTCGCGGTAGAGCGCCCGCTGGACCCGCAGCACCACGTCCGGACCGATCGTGTCCAGCACCTCGAACGGGCCAGCCGGATAGCCGCAGCCGAGCGTCATCGCGTGGTCGATGTCGTCCACGGTCGCGTACGACGCCTCCAGCATCCGCACCGCGTCGTTCAGGTACGGGAAGAGCAGCGCCCGCACCACGAAGCCGGCCCGGTCCCCGCAGACCACGGCGGTCCGGCCCAGCCCGGCGACGACCGACCGGACCGTGCCGACCGCCTCGGCCGAGGTGCGGACGGTACGCACGATCTCCACCAGCGCACCGGCCCGGGTCGGGTCGAGCAGGTGCAGCCCGACCACCTGGGCCGGCTGTCGGGCGGTCATCGCGATCTCGGTCACCGGCAGCGTGCAGGTGGTGGTGGCGAGCACCGTCTCCGGCCCGCAGACCTCGGCCAGCTCGGCGAAGAGCGCCCGCTTGACCGACAGCTCCTCGGCCACCGACTCCACCACCAGGTCGGCGTCAACCAGCCCGGCCAGGGACTCTCCCGGGGAGGCGACCAGCACGTCGTAGCCGGCAGCCCCGAAGAGTTCGGCGAGCCCGGCGACGCCGTCACCCGCGCCGACCACCCCGACCGTGCGCACCGGCCGGGCGCCGTCCGGCGGCGCCGCCTCCGGGGTCTGCCCGTCGGGTACGACGGTGCCCGAACCGGGCCGCTCGTACCGGTAGAAACCCTGGCCGGACTTGCGGCCGAGCAGTCCCGCCGTGACCATCTGGCGCAGCAGCGGCACCGGGGCGTGCCGCCGGTCCCGGCCGCCCCGCCGGTACATGGTCTCCAGGATCTCGTACGCCGTGTCCAGGCCGATCATGTCGAGCAGCGCCAGCGGCCCCATCGGCAGCCCGGCGCCCAGCCGCATCGCGGCGTCGATGTCGTCGCGGCCGGCGTACCGTGACTCGACCATCGCGACGGCCTGGTTGAGGTAGCCGAAGAGCAGGGCGTTGGCGACGAAGCCGGCCCGGTCGCCGATGGTCACGCCGACCTTGCCCAGCCGGGCGCAGAGCGCCTGCACCGCGCCGACCACCTCGGCCGAGGTGGTGACGGTCCGGACCACCTCGACCAGCCGCATCACCGGCGCCGGGTTGAAGAAGTGCATCCCGACCACCCGGTCCGGGCGGCCGGTGGCGACGGCGATCTCGGTGACGCTCAGCGAGGAGGTGTTGCTGGCCAGGATGGCGCTCGGCCGGCAGATCCGGTCCAGGTCGGCGAAGAGCCGCCGCTTGAGGTCGAGCCGTTCGGGTACCGCCTCGATCACCAGGTCGACCTCGGCCAGCGCGGGCAGCCCGACGGCGAAGGTGATCCGGCCGAGCAGCGCGTCCCGGTCGTCGGTGCTCAGCCGGCCCCGAGCCACCGCCCGGTCGGTGGAGCGGGCGAGAGTCTCCCGGCCACGTTCGAGTGCCTCGGCGGTGATCTCGACGGCGACCACCCGCAGACCGCTGCGGGCGAAGACCTCCGCGATCCCGGCGCCCATCGTGCCCAGCCCGATGACGCCGACGGTGGTGATGGTGCCGCCGGCACCGGTCGTCTCGTCTGCCACCCCTTGACCTCCTGCTCCGTTGCGGCGGCCGACTGAACGGCCGCTAGGTCACCCGTGGCGAGTCTGCCACGGTGCGCCGGAGCCCCTCCGCCGGCCGCCGCCTCCGCCCTGCGGAGGATCCCGTCGGGGCACCGGCCCCTACAGCAGGTCCAGCAGGGCGGCGGCGAACTCGACCGGGCGCTCGATGTTGGGTGAATGGCCGCAGCCGGTGAAGACGATCTCGCGGTAGCTGCCGCCCGCCGCCGCGTACCGGTCCAGTACGGCGCGGGTCTGCCCGACCATCGGCTGGGGCGGGCACGCCTGGGCACCCGGCCAGCCGGGCAGTACGCCGAGCGCACCGAGCTGGGCCAGGTCGAAGAGGGAGGTGTCCGAGACGATCACGTCGGAGTCGCCGCGTACCCAGGTGACCGGCGGCTTGACCGGCAGGTCGACCAGCTCGTCGGCGATCCGGAAGTGCTTCGGGGCCAGGGTGTTGAGCACGCCCCGGTCCCCCGGCGCCATCCCCGGCCAGTTGTCGCTGGGCGCCATGGTGCCCGGGTAGTTGTCGTCGCCGGTCGCGGTGGAGAGCACCGAGTCGAGCAGCAGTTCCTCGTCGGCGCCGAGGCTGGCCGGGTCGGCGACGTACGCGGTGCGCAGTACGATGCGCGGGCTGGTCCGCTCGGCGGCGCTGCGGTCACCGGCGGCGAGCCGGGCGACGAAGTCCAGGTTTCCGGTGCCGCCCCCGGTACCGGCGAAGTCCGGCGTGGTCGGGGTGCCGACCAGGTCCCGGGTGCCGCCGAAGCCGTACGGCGAGACCGGTGCCGCCAGCAGCAGCCCGGCCACCCGGTCGGGGTGGTCGACCAGCAACTTCATCGCCACTCCCCCGCCCAGCGAGTGCCCGACCAGCACCGGCCGGGCGTCCGCCGCGCCGAACAGGGCCGGCTCGTCGAGCAGCGCGGCGACGTCGTCGGCGAAGACCCCCAGGCCACGGGTCGCGTCCACCGGCGCGACCTCGGTGCCGCCGTAGCCGCGCAGGTCGGGGGCGACCAGCCGCAGGTCGGTCGGCAGGTGCCGGATCAGCGGTTGCCAGAAGTCGGCGGACGAGCAGTTGCCGTGGATCAGCAGTACCGGTCGGCCGTCCTCGGGGCCCGCCACCAGCACCCGCTGCCGGATGCCGTTCGCCGTGATCTCGTGTCGCCGGATCTCCATCGCAGCGATGATGCCAGCCGGCCCGGGCGCCGGACATGTGGCCGCCCGCCATATCCCGGCGCCGGAGACCGTCCGGGCACCCACTCCGCCCGGCCGGGCGCGGGTGGCGCCGGACGGTCACTACAGGGCGAGGTACACCCAGGTCATCCCGCCGAGGAGGGCGACACAGCCACCGATCACCAGCAGTACCCGCCGAGCGCGCCGGACCGACGTGTCCAGCAACCGGGTCGGCTCGGTGAGCACGCCGGCGAGCGGGTCCGCGGGCGGCGGGTCCGCGGCCGGCGGCGCCAGCTGGCGACGGTACGTTCCCAGCTGGTCGGTGGCGGCGGCGCCCGGGTCGAAGAACCGCAGCTCCAGGTTGCCGAGCCGGATCCGGTCGCCGTCCCGCAGCTCGGTGTGCCCGGAGAGCCGCTCGTCGTTGAGCCAGGTCCCGTTCGTCGACCCGGTGTCGGTGAGCAGCACCCGGCCGGCGGTGAGTTCGACGGTGGCGTGCCAGCGGCTGACCTTGGGATCGTCCAGCAGTACGTCGGCGCCGTCCTCCCGGCCGATCCGGCGTACGCCGGGACGCAGCCGGAAGCTGGCCCCGCGCAGTGGCCCAGAGGTCACGGTCAGTATCGGTAACAGCTCAAGTTGGTCGGACATGGATTTCTCCATCCGGCTTCGCCCCCCACCGACGCGGCAACGTCGGCCCCCGGGTCAGCTTCCCATCCGACCCGGTCCGGTTCCACGTCCTGCCGGTCCGAGTCCTGCTGGCCAGGGAGCGGATCGGGGCTCGCCGGTTCGGCCGAGGGGACATCGGGGTCCGGCGATCCGTATGCCTACCCGTGGGTAATCTTCGGGTCTAGACTTCCGCCATGACGACCGTGAACGCTCCCGGCGTACCCGGGATCGCCGACGGCGAGCTGGTCTCCACCAATCCGGCCACCGGGGAACTGGCCGGGCGGTTCCCGGTCGCCGACGCCGAGGCCGTCGGTCGGACCGTCGCCCGGGCCCGGGAGGCCGGGCAGTGGTGGGCCGGGCTCGACTTCGCCGGCCGGCGGGCCCGGTTGCTGCGCTGGCGGGCGCTGCTGGCCAACCGGATCACCGAACTCGCCGAGCTGTCCCACCTGGAGACCGGCAAGCCGGTCGCCGACGCCGTGGTCGAGGCGTTCAGCGCGATCGACCACCTCGACTGGGCGGCCCGGAACGCCAAGCGGGTGCTCGGGCCCCGCCGGATGCGCTCCCGACTGGTGGTGGCCGAGTTCTCCGCCCGGTTGGAATACCGGCCGTACGGCGTGGTCGGGATGATCGCGCCGTGGAACTATCCGGTACTGACCCCGCTGGGCGCCTTCGGCTACGCGCTCGCGGCCGGCAACGCGGTGGTGCTCAAGCCCAGCGAGTACACCCCCGCCGTCGGGCAGTGGCTGGTCGACACCTTCGCGGAGATCGTTCCAGAGCAGCCGGTGTTGCAGGCGGTGCACGGCCTCGGTGACGTGGGTGCCGCGCTGTGCCGGGCCGGCGTGGACAAGATCGCTTTCACCGGCTCGACCCGTACCGCCAAACTGGTGATGGCGGCCTGCGCCGAGACGCTCACCCCGCTCGTCGTCGAGGCCGGCGGCAAGGACGCCGTGATCGTAGACGACGACGCCGACCTGGACGCCGCCGCCGAAGCCTGCGTCTGGGGCGCCCTCACCAACGCCGGCCAGACCTGCATCGGCATCGAACGCGCCTACGTCACCGCACCCGTCTACGACGCCTTCGTCGACAAGGTGGTGACCAAGGCCGGCCGGCTCACCGTCGGACCCGCCGGCACCGACCTCGGCCCGATCACCATGCCCGAGCAGATCGCCACGATCCGCCGGCACATCGAGGACGCCATCGACCGGGGCGGGCGGGCCGTGCTCGGCGGCCCGGAGGCGGTCCAGCCGCCGTACGTGCACCCGACGATCCTTCTCGACGTACCCGAGGACGCCGACGCGGTCCGCGAGGAGACCTTCGGGCCGACCCTCACCATCAACAGGGTGACCGACGTCGACGAGGCGTTGCGCCGCACCAACGCCGTCCGGTACGGCCTCGGCGGCGCCGTCTTCGGCCGGCGCCGCGCCGCCGAGATCGCCGACCGGATGCGCTCCGGGATGACGGCGATCAACTCCACCCTGACCTTCGTCGGGATGCCGACACTCCCGTTCGGCGGGATCGGCGACTCCGGCTTCGGCCGGATCCACGGCGCCGACGGGCTGCGCGAGTTCGCCCGGAGCAAGGCGGTGACCAGACGGCGCGGACGGTCGCTCCTGCCGGCGATGACCTTCGAGCGGACTCCGGCCCAGGTGGACCGCATCGTCAAGGCCGCCAAAATTATGTACGGGCGGTGACCCTGATCTGACCGATCGTAGGGACAAAAGGACGACTAAGGCATCCCTGGCCGCCTCCCGCATCGGTACCGTTCGCCCAATGGGGCTGCACGCGTTGCGATTCCGCCTGGTCGACGGCGAGAATTCCTGGGGTGCCCGGCGGCGGGCGCGTCGGGCCGGATGGCTCGCGGAGACGTTCCCGGACCTGGCCCAGATGTCCGTCATCGACCTGGGCGGACGGGTGAGCACCTGGGCGCAGGCCGGAGTACGCCCGAAACACGTCCACGTGGTCAACCTCGAACAGGCCCCGACCGACGTACCGGACTGGGCGGAGGTGGACCGGGCCGACGCCTGCGCGCTACCCCGGCACATCGCCAACCGCCGCTACGACCTCGTCTTCTCCAACTCGGTGCTGGAGCACGTCGGCGGGCACGAGCGCCGGCTGCGGTTCGCCGAGACGGTGCACGCGCTCGCCGACGCGCACTGGGTGCAGACCCCCTACCGGTACTTTCCGATCGAGCCGCACTGGATCGCCCCGGGCATGCAGTTCACCCCGGTCCGGCTGCGGATCGCGCTGGCCCGCCACTGGCCGCTGGCGCACACCCGGCCGGACTGCCGGGAGACGGCGGTCCAGCAGGTGCTCTGGACCGAACTGGTGGACCGCTCCCAGATGCGGCACTACTTCCCGCACTCCCAGATCCGGGCCGAACGGCTGGCCGGGCTGATCAAGTCGTTGATCGCGGTCCGCAGCGCCGGCTGACCGGAGGTCAGCTCGCGTACGCCGGATCGGCCAGGCTGACCAGGGTGGCTCCGGTCGAGTCGTCCACCAGGGCGACCCGGACCCGGCCCGGCGCCACCTCGGCGGCCGGTACCGCGAAGACCGCCGTCGCCGGCCGGCCCTGGTAGCGGGCCGAGTAGCAGACCATCCGCCAGGACTCCTCCAGCCAGTGTTCCCGTACGTCCGAGGTGAGCAGCCCGGCGACCTGCCGGTACGCGGTACTGAGCTGGAGTTGCTGCACACTGGCCAGCAGCGGAACCCCGGCACCGCCGCGCAGCGGATGGGTGAGCCGGGCGCGGAGCCGGCGCAGCGGCAGCAGCCAGTACGCGTCGAACTCCGGCGACAGCGCGACGATCAGCGCCGCCTCGGCCAGCAGCAGCCCGACCGACGCGACCGGGGCGGCGGCCAGCGCCGGCAGCCAGTACGCGCCACCGGCCGCGATGCCGAAGAGCCCGGCCAGCACCAGCACTCCGGCCCGGGCGATGCCGCGCCCGGTGACCGGGGTGGCCTTGGCGCTCAGGCAGCCGCACGAGGCGTCGGGTGCGACGCGGCGGGCGTACCAGAGATAGCCGACGAAGCCGGCGGCCAGCGCGGCGGCCGCCACCGGTTCGGCGACCGGGGCCGGTGGCAGCACCAGCAGGACGCCGAGCAGCAGCTCGACCCCGCCGAGCACCCGGTACGCCGGCAGCGCCCGGTCCGCGCCGAGCAGCGTGCCGAGCGCCGTGCTACCCACCTGAGCGGCGGCCCGCCGGTCGAAGAGCTTGATCCGGGCCGACCAGATCAACACGACGCCGACCAGCAGAGACTGGAGCGCCGCTAGGAACTGAACCATGTTGCCCTCCTCTCGGGTGTAAGGAAGGGCCCCCGCTTATCGTTTTCTGTTGTAGCGGGGGCCCTTCCTTACACCTCAGTTGGCGGCGTAGACGGTGGCGATGCTGATCTCGTTGGTGTCCGGGTGCCAGGCGCCGATCACCTGGACGTGGCCGCCGACCCGCAGCAGCGAGACGTCGGAGATCGCCGGGGTGCCGTTGTAGACCGCGGCGGTGGTGCCGGGCACGACGTGTCCGACCAGCCGCTTGCCGTGGTGGTCGAGGTGCAGCAGGTTGCGGCCGACCGAGACGATGTGCGCGGTCAGGTTGACGATGTTGGCCCAGAGCGAGTCGGCGGCGAGAGTGCCGTCGGGCAGCCGTACGCCCCGGACGTACATCCCGTCGCCCTTTTCGAGCCGGTCGAAGGTGGTCGGCTGGAACTTCCAGATGCTGGTGCCGTTGGTGACCTGGATCCGGTGCAGCGCACCGTCCGAGCCGGCCAGCAGCACCACGCTGCCGGTGATCGAGGTGACCCGGCCCTCGGCGAAGTTCGGGTCCGGTGCGCCGGGTGCCACCTTCACCGGTTCGGCGGCGAAGGCCGCCTCCGGGGCGAGCGAGCCGAGCGCGGTGGCTCCGGCGATGCCGGCGCCGCCGAGTACGGCCGTGCTGAGCAGTCGCCGACGGTCCATCGTGGTCGCCATCGTGTGCTCCTCCCTACACCGTGTCGACCGAGCACGGCCGCAGCCCCGTGGAGAGGCTGGCGATCGCGCTGTACGCGGCCGGGGTCAGGTCGATGATGCGGTTGGTTCCGCAGGCCGAGCCGCAGCAGGCGCGCTCGCCGCAGAACAGGTCGGTCTGCGGCCCGCAGTCGGCGATCGAGGTGCCGACCCGGGCCCCGGTGCAGAGGTTGGTGGTGTAGTGCACGAACCCGCAGGTCCGGCGGGAGAGGGGGGTGCCGCAGACGTCGGGACGGGTGATCGCGAGGCAGGCGGCCGAGGCGTTCGGCCAGGCGTGTTGGAAGTTGCCGGACGTGCAGGTGCCGCAGGCGCCCCGGCCGGTCGACGCGCACGGGCCCCAGGCGCTGCCGCAACAGAACCAGGACACCTCTCCGGTCACAGCTGCCATGATCGGTCCTCCCTTCGGGGGTTAAGGGAAACGACATTGATCAATATTGACGACAATTATTACGGCGGAAATCCACAGAGTCAATCGATGCTTCTGAAAGTTTTCTTCAACTTCACGACCGGCTCCTCGGCACCGTCCCCGTCCGGTACGCCAGCGAAAAGCTGCCAGGAACTGACCGCAATCCCCGCTAGCCTGCCGGCATGACGACGCCCGGAACCCACCCCTCGCAGACCCGCCCCGCCGGGACCCGCTGATGCGGCGGTTCACGATCGGGCAGGTCCACGCCCGGCGCCTCGACCGGCACGCGCTGCTGACCCCACTGCCGGCGACCGCCCTGGCCGACGTGCCGGCCCGGCTCGGCGGGGTACACGCCCAGGTGCTCTCCGCCGCCGAACTCGGGATCGGGCTGCGCACCGCCGGGACCACCCGGCGCGACGTACGGGCGGCACTCTGGGACCGGCGCGCCCTGGTCAAGACCCGTGGCCCCCGGCTCACCGTGCACCTGCTGGCCACCGCCGACCTTCCGATCTGGACCGGCGCGCTGGCCGAACTGCCGGTACGCCCACTGGAACTGCTCACCGAGGAACAGGCCGAGCAGGTCGTCACGGCGATCGCCGACGCGCTGCGGGACGCCGAACTGACCACCGACGAGCTGACCGAGGCGGTGGTCGCGCGTACCGGGCCGTGGGCGGGAGAACCGGCGATGGCGGCGTTCCAGGGCTGGTGGCCGCGCTGGGTGGAGGCGATGTCGCTGGCCACCCGGCGCGGCGCGATGTGCTTCGGCCCGAACCGGGGGCGGCTGGTGACGTACACCAACCCGGCCCGGTGGCTGCCCGGGTTCCGGCCCGCCGACGGGGCTACCGCGCTCGCCGAGGTGCTGCGCCGCTATCTCCACGCGTACGGGCCGGCCACCCCGGCGCACTTCGCGCAGTGGCTGGCCGCGCCGAAACGGTGGGCCGCCGAGCTGTTCGACTCGCTCGGCGACGAACTGGAACCGGTGACGGTGGCGGAGAATCCGGCCTGGGTACTGGCCGGCGACACCGAACTGCCGGCCGAGCCGCCGCGCGGGGTGCGGCTGTTGCCGTACTTCGACGCGTACCCGGTGGGCTGCTTTCCCCGCGCGGAGGTCTTCCCCGGTCGGGCCGCCACCCGCGCGCTGGCCGGCGGGCAGGCCGGCAACTTCCCGGTGCTGCTGGTCGACGGGCAGGTGGCCGGCGTCTGGCACCAGCGCCGCTCCGGCCGGCGGATCGAGGTGACCGTGGAGTCGCTGGCCGAGCTGACCGCCCGCCAGCTACGGGAACTGGACGACCAGGTGCAGCGGGTCGGCGAGATCCTGGAGGGAAACCCCCGGCTCACCCTCGGCGAGGTGGCCGTCGGCCCGCACGCCTGAGCGCCCCGCCGTGCGGACGGTCGGACCCGCCGTGCGGGCGGTCGGATCGCCGTGCCTACGGACGGTCGGCCCCGCCGTGCCTACGCCTCAGAAGAGCGTCAGCTCGTCCCGCTCGATGCCGCGCAGCCGGTCGTAGTTCACCACCACGCACCGGATGCCCCGGTCGGTGGCGAGCACCCGGGCCTGCGGCTTGACCTCCTGGGCCACGAACATCCCGCTGACCGGTGCGAGCAGCGGATCACGGTTGAGCAGCTCCAGATAACGGGTGAGCTGTTCCACCCCGTCGATCTCGCCCCGCCGCTTCACCTCGACCGCCACGGCGGCACCGGCACCGTCCCGGCAGAGCAGGTCGACCGGGCCGATCGCGGTCATGTACTCCCGGCGGACCAGCGTGAACCCCTCGCCCAGCTCGGTCGGGCTGGCGGCCAGCAGCTCCTGGAGGTGCGCCTCCACGCCGTCCTTGCGCAGCCCCGGGTCGACACCCAACTCGTAGGAGGTGTCCTGGAAGATCTCCTCCAGGGTGATCCGCAACTCCTCGCCCGCCTTGTTGACCACCCGCCACACCCCGGGGGCCTCCTCCAGCCGGCACGGCGGGCTCATCCAGTTCAACGGCTTGTAGGCCCGGTCGTCGGCGTGGATCGAGACCGACCCGTCCGCCTTGACCATCAACAACCGGGTCGCCAGCGGCAGGTGCGCCGAGAGTCGTCCGACGTAGTCCACGGAGCACCGCGCAATCACCAACCGCACCCGACGAGGGTAGCCGAGGGCCCGAATCCCGCTGGGCGCGCCGTCCTGGCGAGTCGGTGCCATCCTGGTATCCGTGTTGGAAGCCCTCACCGGAACCGGTCTCGCGGCATCGGCCGGACTCAACGCGTACATCCCGTTGCTCACCATGGGGCTGCTCGCCAGGTACACCGACGTGGTGAACCTGCCCAGCGGCTGGCAGTGGATATCCAACGGCTGGGTAGTGGCGATCCTGGTCGTGCTGCTCGCGATCGAGATGGTCGCCGACAAGGTGCCGGTGGTCGACCACGTCAACGACGTGGTGCAGACCGTCGTCCGGCCGACCGCCGGTGGGCTCGCCTTCGGGGCGGGTTCCGGGGCGGAGACGGTCACGGTCAGCGACCCGGGCCAGTTCTTCGGCTCCAGCCAGTGGGTGCCGGTGGTGATCGGGGTGCTGATCGCGCTCGGCGTGCACGGGGTCAAGGCCGCCGCCCGGCCGGTCATCAACGCCGGTACGGCCGGCTTCGGCGCCCCGGTGGCGAGTACCGCCGAGGACGCGACCAGCGTGGTCTTCTCGCTGGCGGCGATCCTGCTGCCGGTGCTGGTCCTGCTCTTCCTGCTGGTCGTGCCGCTCTTCGTGGTCTGGGTGGTACGCCGACGCCGGCGCCGCCGGGCGGAGCGGAGAGCCGCCAGGGCCGCCGCCCGGGAGCAGTCCATGGTGGAGTACTGACGCTCCGGGGCGACGGGGACGCGCCGGGGCTGGCATCCTCGTCCGGGTGCTCGCGAAGATCTTTCGGGTGTCCCTGGTCACCGTCGCCGCCGCTGCGCTGGTCGGCGCGCTCGTCCTGGTGGTGACCGTGGTCCGGGACGGCACGTCGGCGACGCCGGCCCGGTTCGATCCGGTCCGGGCCACCGCTGCGGCGACCGGCGGCACACCCACCGCCCCGCCGTCGGTCGCCCCGGAGCCGAGCACCCCGAGCCGGACCGCCGACACCGCTCCGACGCCTCGGCCCGACCCCACGGAGCGGCCCGGCGCGACCCGGCCCGGCACCCGGCCGCCGGTGGTCGACCACGGACCCCGCTCGGGCGACCTGGTGGCGCTGACCTTCGACGCCGACATGACCGACGCGATGCTCGGCAACCTGCGCAGCGGCCGGGCGCGCTCCTACGCCAACCTGCGGATCGTCGAACTGCTGGAGCGGCAACAGGTCCCGGCGACGTTCTTCCTGACCGGCAAGTGGGTCGAGCGCTATCCGGAGCTGACCCGGCGGCTGGCCGGCAATCCGCGCTTCGAGCTGGCCAACCACACGTACGGGCACCTGGCCTTCACGCCGGACTGCTACGGCCTGCCCCGGCTGCCGCCGGACCGGATGACCGAGGACGTGGCGCGGACGTTCCGGCTGGTCGAGCCGTACGGCGGCCGGCAGACCCGCTACTTCCGGTTCCCCGGGCTCTGCCACGACGCCGCCGCGCTGGACGCGCTCGCCCCGCTCGGCCTGACCGTGGTCGACGGGGACGTGGTCAGCGGCGATCCCTTCGCCGGGGCCTGGCGGCCGATCGTCCGGGCGGTGCTGTCGAAGGTCAGGCCGGGCTCGATCGTGGTGCTGCACGTCACCGAGGAGAACGCGGCGATGACCGACGAGGCGCTGCCGCACATCCTGGCCGGGCTGCGGGACCGGGGGCTGCGCCCGGCGCCGCTGTCGGAGGTGCTGGCGGGCGGGTGATCCGGCCGACCCGGTGGCCGGTACGACCGCTCCGTCACGCATAGTTGACGCATGGCAGAGCAGCTCGCGATCTCCGTACGGGGGTTGCGCAAGGCGTACGGCGGCAACGTCGCCGTGGACGGCGTCGACCTGGCGGTGTCCCGAGGCGAGGTCTTCGCCCTGCTCGGCCCGAACGGCGCCGGCAAGACCACCACGGTGGAGATCCTGGAGGGCTACCGGCGCCGGGACGCGGGCGAGGTCAGCGTGCTCGGGGTCGATCCGGACCGTGCGGACGGGCAGTGGCGGTCCCGGGTCGGCATCGTGCTCCAGGGCACCGGCGAGTTCGACGACCTGACGGTGGCCGAGGTGGTGCACCACTTCGCCGGCTTCTATCCGGACCCGGACGATCCAGACAAGGTGCTCGAACGGGTCGGGCTGGCCGAGAAGGCGAAGGCGCGCACCCACACCCTCTCCGGCGGGCAGAAGCGCCGGCTGGACGTGGCGCTCGGCATCGTCGGCCGGCCCGAGCTGCTCTTCCTGGACGAGCCGACCACCGGCTTCGACCCGGAGGCCCGCCGCGAGTTCTGGGAGCTGATCCGCGACCTGGCCGCCGCCGGCACCACGATCGTGCTGACCACGCACTACCTGGACGAGGCCGAGGCGTTGGCCGACCGGGTCGCGGTGATCACCGGCGGGCGGCTGGTCGAGGTGGCCGCCCCGGCCCGGCTCGGCAACCGGGCCGACGCGCTGGCCACGGTCTCCTGGCGTACCCCGGAGGGCGCCGTGGAGCGCGTCGAGACCGCGACGCCGTCGGCGCTGGTCACGGAGCTGGCGGCGCGGTCCGGCGGCGAGGTGCCGGGGCTGACCGTGACCCGGCCCACCCTGGAGGACGTCTACCTACGGATGATCGGGCACCGATGAGCATGTCGACCACCGCGGCGGAGACCGCCAGCAGGCCGCCGGCCGCCGCGCCGGCCCGGCGGGTCGGGCCGGTCGCGCTCGGCCTGCGTCAGGGCCGGCTGGAGGTACGCCAGTTCCTGCGCAGCCGCGAGTCCGTGGTCTTCACCATGCTCTTTCCGGTGGTGATGATCCTGATCTTCGCCTCGATCTTCAAGGGCGAGATCGGCGGCGGGGTCCGGTTCACGCAGTACTTCGTGACCGGCATGATCGCCACCGGCCTGATGACGGTCGGCTTCCAGAGCCTGGCCATCCAGATCCCGATCGAGCGGGACCGGGGCGTGCTGAAGCGGCTGCGCGGTACCCCGATGCCGAAGTGGGTCTACTTCGTCGGCAAGATCATCATGGTCGCCGTGATCGGCCTCGCCGAGACGGTACTGCTGCTCGCCGTCGCCGTGCTGCTCTTCGACCTCACGCTGCCGCAGTCCGCCGACGCCTGGCTCACCCTGCTCTGGGTCTCGGTACTCGGCATCACCGCCTGCACGCTCTGCGGCATCGCCTTCTCCTCGCTGCCCCGTACCGGGCGCGGTGCGTCCGCCACGGTGACCCCGGTGGCCCTGGTACTCCAGTTCATCTCCGGGGTCTTCTTCGTCTTCACCGACCTGCCGAGCTGGATGCAGCAGGTCGCGGCGATCTTCCCGCTGAAGTGGATGTGCCAGGGCCTGCGCTCGGTCTTCCTGCCCGGGTCGTTCGGCGCCCAGGAGCCGGCCGGCTCCTTCGAACTCGGCCGGGTCGCCCTGGTCCTCGGTCTCTGGTGCGTCGCCGGTCTGGTGCTCTGCCTGACCACCTTCCGGTGGACCAGCCGCCGCGACGGCTGAGCTGCGCTCAGTACGAGTAGAAGCCCTTTCCGGTCTTCCGCCCCAGGTCACCGGCGGTGACCATCCGCTGCAACAGCTCCGGCGGGAAGAACTTCTCGTCGGCGGTGTCGGCGTAGATGTTCTTCGTCGCGTGCAGCAGCACGTCGGCGCCGGTCAGGTCGGTGGTGGCCAGCGGCCCCATGGCGTGTCCGAAACCCAGCTTGCAGGCGGTGTCCAGGTCCTCCGGCGAGATCACCCCGGACTCGACCAGCTTGACCGCCTCCATCACCAGCGCGGTGATGAGCCGGGTGGTCACGAAGCCGGCGATGTCCCGGTTGACCACCACGCAGGTCTTGCCGATCTCCTCGGCGAAGGTGCGCACGGTGGCCAGCGTCTCGTCGCTGGTCTTGTAGCCCCGGACCAGCTCGCAGAGCTTCATCATCGGCACCGGGGAGAAGAAGTGGGTGCCGACGACCGACTCCGGCCGGTCGGTGGCGGCGGCGATCTGGGTGACCGGGATGGCCGAGGTGTTGGTGGCCAGCACGGCGCCGGGGGCGCAGATCCGGTCCAGTGCCCGGAACACCTCCTGCTTGATCTCCAGCCGCTCGAAGACCGCCTCGACCACGATGTCCGCGTCGGCCGCCGCCTCCAGTTCGGTGGTCGGGGTGATCCGGTCCAGGGTCGCCTCGACCTCGTCGGCCTCGATCGTGCCCTTGGCCGCGAACTTCTCCAGCGAGGTGCGGATGCCGGACAGGCCGCGGCGGGTGGCGGCGTCGTCGAGGTCGCGCAGGGTCACCTGCCAGCCCGCCCGCGCCGCGACCTGGGCGATGCCCGAACCCATCAGACCGGCCCCGATGACCGCGAGTCGACCCGCCATGTGCTCACTCCTTCGGCTGGATTGTGTCCTCGCAGAGCACCTTAACGGTCGACCCCGGCGCCACTACCGGTCGGTAACAGGGTTCGGGCCGGCGACACCGCGGGGGCATGTCCGCGGTGTCGCCGGCCCGAGCGGTCGTCGCGGGGCCGCGACGGGTCAGCTGGCGCGCAGCGGCGCGAGCGCGGTACTCCAGGCGACGGTCTGGTCGAGTACGGCGCCGAGGGCGTCCGCCTGGTGCGGGCCGGGCTTGAAGACGCTGTAGTTCTCGAAGTCGGTGTGCAGGGAGAGCGCCACCTGGGCCCGTACGTCGGCCATCATCAGCTCGCCGGCGACCAGGCGCAGGTGCTCGACCGCCCGGGCTCCGCCGACCGAGCCGTAGCTGACGAACCCGACCGCCTTGTTGTTCCACTCGGCGAAGAGGAAGTCGATGGCGTTCTTCAGGGCACCCGAGGTGGAGTGGTTGTACTCCGGGGTCACGATGATGAACCCGTCGAACGAGGCGATCTTGGCTGCCCACTCCAGGGTGTGCGGGTTGGCGTACTGGCCCATGCTCGGCGGGATCGCCTCGTCGAGGTGCGGCAGCTTGAAGTCGAGCAGGTCGATCAGCTCGTACTCGGCGTCGCTGCGCTGGCTGGCGATGTCGTACACCCAACGGGCCACGGCCTCGCCGTTGCGGCCGGGGCGGGTGCTGCCGAGGATGATGGCAATTCTGGTCATTGCTGGTTGTTCCCCTCCGGAATGAGCAGCACACATGTGCTTGCCGCGTCAAGGAAATGCCCTGATACTTGCTTTGTCAAGCAACCGCCGTGCTACTGTGTTCTGTATGACAGCCGCGTTGCCTCCGTTGAGCAGCGAGGAGGAGGCCGTCGTCCGGGCCCTGGGCCGGGCGATCATCGTCGTGCCGCGCGCGCTGGACGCCGACCTGACCCGCGAACAGCGCCTGTCGATCAACGAATACAACACGCTGATGCACCTCTCCGAGGCGCCCGACCGCCGGATGCGGATGAACGAACTCGCCACCGCCTGCGACCTCTCGCTCAGCGGGATGACCCGGATCGTCGCCCGGCTCGAGCAGCAGGGCTTCGTCGAACGGATCCGCTGCTCCGAGGACGCCCGAGGCTGGAACGCGGTGCTCACCGGCGCCGGGCTGACCCGGCTCGAGGCGGCCTACCCGACCCACCTGGCCAGCGTCCGGCGGCACGTCGTCGACCACCTCGACGGGCTGGACCTCGGGCAGCTCGCGAACGCGCTGCGCCGGTTCGCCACGACCGGCCGGTGCGCGGAGCACTCGGCCCCGGAGTCCGGGTCCGCCTCCTGACCGGGCCGGCCGCCCCCTCATAAGGTGAACGCCGGCTCTTCGGGAGCGGTCGCCCGCTCCACCTCCACCCCCAGGCTGCGCAGGTCGGCGATGAAGTCCGGGTAGCCCCGGTCCACATGGTGCACGTGCGAGACCTCGGTGACCCCGTCGGCGCAGAGCCCGGCGATCACCAGACCCGCGCCGGCCCGGATGTCGGTGGCCCGCACCGGGGCACTGGAGAGCCGCTCCCGCCCTCGGACCACCGCGTGGTGCCCGTCGGTCTTGATGTCCGCACCCAGCCGGGCCATCTCGTTCACGAACATGAACCGGCCGTCGAAGATGTTCTCGGTGACCAGCGACGCCCCCTCGCTCACCGAGGCCAGCCCGATCGCCATCGGCAACAGGTCCGTGGCGAAGCCCGGGAACGGCAGGGTCACCACGTCCACCGCCGACGGCCGCCGGTCCAACCGCACCCGGAAGGCGTCCGGCCGGGTCTCGACCAGGCAGCCGGCCGAAACCAGCTTGTCCAGCGCGATCTCCAGGAAGGCCGGGTCCACGCCGGTCACCGTGACGTCGCCCCGGGTCATCGCCGCCGCGAACGCCCAGGTGCCGGCGACGATCCGGTCGCCGACCGTGGCGTGCCGGACCGGACGCAGCTCGGAGACCCCCTCGATGCGCAGCATGGAGGTGCCGGCGCCGTCGATCCTGGCGCCCATCTGGGTCAGCATCTCGCAGATGTCGACGATCTCCGGCTCCCGGGCGGCGTTGTCGATCTCGGTGACACCCCTGGCCAGTACCGCCGCCATCACCAGGTTCTCGGTGGCACCAACGCTGGGGAAGTCGAGCCAGATCGTCGCGCCGTGCAACCCCCGGGGCGCCGAGGCGATGACGAAGCCGTGCTCACCCGAGATCTCCGCGCCCATCCGGGCCAGCCCGGCCACGTGCATGTCCAGCCCGCGTGAGCCGATGGCGTCGCCACCGGGGTGCGCCACCCTGACGTACCCGCGCCGGGCCAGCAGCGGGCCGAGCACGCAGATCGAGGCGCGCAGCCGGCGTACCAGGTCGTAGTCCGCCTCGGTGCCCGGATCCGTCGGCACGTCGATCGTCACCGAACAGGACCGGGGCGGACCGTCGTCCCCGCCGTCGACACCCTCGTCGTCGGCGAACGAGACCGCGCAGCCGAGCCGGCGCAGCACCTCGGCCATGATCGCGATGTCGGTGATCCGGGGTACGTTCGTGATCACGCTCCGTCCCGGTGCGAGCAGCGCCGCGGCCATCAGTTTCAACGCGGAATTCTTGGCACCCACGACGTGCACCTGGCCCTCCAGCCGGGCGCCGCCACTGACTCTGATCACGTCCACGTCGCAAATCGTAGAGTCGTCCGCCCCACCCGGCCCGGTGCCGTCGGGCCAGCCCTGCCCCGCGGCCGGCTCGGGCCGGGCCGCCGCGGCCGCCGTCGACGTCCGTACGCTGTTCGTCATGGCCGTCCACCTCACCCGCATCTACACCAGGACCGGCGACGCCGGCACGACCAGGCTCAGCAACAACGAAGAGGTCGCCAAGACCGGCCCACGGATCGGCGCGTACGCCGACGTCGACGAGTGCAACGCCTCGATCGGGGTGGCGCTGGCCCTCGGCCAGCTCGACGAGGACGTCCGCGCCGTGCTCGGCACGGTCCAGAACGACCTCTTCGACGTCGGCGCCGACCTCGCCACCCCGGTCGAACCGGAGCCGGCGTACCCGCCGCTGCGGGTCACCGACGAGTACGTGACGCGTCTGGAGGAGTGGTGCGATCGGTACAACGCGCGACTGGCCAAACTCGACTCCTTCGTCCTGCCCGGCGGCACTCCGGGAGCGGCTCTGCTACACGTGGCCCGCACGACCGCTCGGCGGGCCGAGCGCTCGGCGTGGGCCCTGGTCAGCGCAGAACAAGATCGAACCAGCCCTCTCCCGGCAAAGTATCTCAACCGTCTCTCGGATCTGCTCTTCATCCTGGCAAGAACCGCAAATCCGGCCGGCGATGTGCTATGGGTGCCGGGTGGCCAGCGCTGAACCGGCCGAGCCCGGTGACGCCCCGGGCGGTGTGACCCCGGACCACCCGTCCGGCCCGCCCGGCGGGCTGCACCACGTGGAGATCTGGGTGCCGGACCTCGGCCGGGCCGCCACGAGCTGGGGCTGGCTGCTCGGCGAGCTGGGCTGGACGCCGTACCAGAGCTGGCCGGCGGGGCGATCCTGGCGGCACGGCCCGACCTACCTGGTGCTGGAGGAGTCCCCCGCGCTCTCCTCCCGGCGGCACGACCGGCTCGCGCCCGGCCTCAACCACCTGGCCTTCCACGCCGGCCCGCCCGCCGCCGTGGACCGGCTGGTCGCCCAGGCCCCCGGGTACGGCTGGTCGCTGCTCTTCGCCGACCGCCACCCGTACGCCGGCGGGCCGCAGAGCTACGCCGGCTACCTGACCGACGGGTCCGGGTACGAGGTGGAACTCTGCGCCTCGTCAGTCCCCGTCCCCGGCGTCTGACCGACCCGGTGCCTCCCGGCCGCCCGGGACACGCCGCCGCCCCGCCGGCCCGGTCGGCCGGGGCGGCTGCCGCAGCGGGGAGAAGCGGGCCGACCGGAGCCGCTGGGGCAGGGCCCGGACCGCCGGCCCGGACCTCGACCCGCCCCGCCTCGGCTGCCGGCCACCCCGGTCCGGAGCGGCCGGTCGACCGGTACCGGCGGGCCGGGACGGGCCGGCGGCGTACCCGGACGGACCGGCCCGGAGCCGGCGGTGCAGCCAGCCCCCGGCCAGCACCACGGCGGCGGCCACCAGCACCAGCCCGGCGACCGGCCCGACCACCGCGGTGAGCCCGGTGTAGGAGACCCCGATCCCGTAGCCGAGCAGGACGGTGCCGGGCACCCAGACCGCGACCCCGATCGCGTCGAAGAGCACGAACCGCCGGTACGGCACTCCGGCGGCCCCGGCCACCCGGGCCACGAGGGTACGCCCGAAGGTCAGCCACCGGCCGCGCAGGATCGCGGAGCCGTCCCGGTCGACGACCATCGCCTCGGCGCGTCGCCAGCGCTCGACGCCGATCCACCGGGCCAGCCGACCGGCCTGGAGCCGGGTGCCGGCCAGCCGACCCTGCAAGTAGCCGAGCTGGTCACCGGCGAAGGCGGCCACGGTGCAGACGACCAGCGCGGTGACCAGGTCGAGATAGCCGTTCCGGGCGAGCAGGCCGATCGCCAGCATCGTGCCGGCGGCCGGCACCAGGATGCCGGCCAGCACGCCCACCTCGGCGGCGAGCAGTGCCCCGGCGGCCAGATACAGCCAGCCCGGCGGCAGGCCGGTGAGCCGGTCGACGAGTCCGACGGCGGGATCCACCCCTACACCGTGCCCGGTACGTCCACCGGCCCGCGTCGTGCCGCAAGCCGTACCGGCTCCGCCGACTGGCCGGTACCCGACCGTCGGCCCTTAGGGGCAGACCCCGTCGGGATCACCGGAACCCCGGCGGAACGGCACCGGTGGGGCCCGAGGGGGCCTCGTCGCGGGCCGGGCCGTCCAGGCCGACCGGTCGGAAGTCGTCGTCGACCAGACCGAGCCGGTGCGCCACCACCGCGGCCTGGACCCGGTTGCGCAGCCCGAGCTTCTCCATCACCGCTGAGACGTGCGTCTTGACGGTGGTGACCCCCAGATGCATCCGGGAGGCGATCTCGGCGTTGGAGAGCCCGGCGCCGACCAGGGCCAGCACCTCGCGCTCCCGGCCGCTGAGCAGCCGGCGCCCCGACGGCCGTACGCCCGCCGAACCTCGTTCGGTGTCCTCGGTGTGCGCCTGCAACGCCCGGTGCACGATCCGGGCCAGCACGGCCGGCGCGAGCAGCGGCTCGCCCCGGGCTGCCCGGCCGACCGCGTCCACCAGGTCCTCCGGGGCGCCGTCCTTGACCAGGTAGCCGATCGCCCCGGCGCCGAGCGCCCCGTAGATGTTGGCGTCGTCGGCGAAGGTGGTCAGCACCAGCACCCGGGTCGCGGGATGCTGGTCGAGGATCCGCCGGGTGGCCTCGATGCCGTCCATCCGGGGCATCCGCAGGTCCATCAGCACCACGTCCGGGCGGAGCCGCTCGGCGAGCCGGACCGCCTCCCGGCCGTCGCCGGCCTCACCGACGATGTCGAACCCGCCGGCGGTGCGGAGCAGCAGGGTCACGCCCGCCCGGACCAGGGCCTGGTCGTCGACGACGAGGACTCGTACGGTCACCGGGACCGTCCGGTCGGCTCCGCGTCGACGACCCGGGGCGCCGGCTTCGCGCAGATCGCCGCCGTCTTCTCCCGGATCGGCAGGTGCGCGGCGAGCCGCCAGCCACCGCTGCCGGTGGGGCCGGCGAGCAGCGTGCCGCCGAGCAGCCGGACCCGCTCCCGCATGCCGGCCAGCCCGTGCCCGGAGGGCGGCAGCAGTGACGGCCGGGGCTGCTCCGGGCCGGTGTCGAGGACCTCGACCAGCAGGCCGCTGCCGTCCGGCCGGATGTCGACCGAGGCGGTCGCGCCCGGTCCGGCGTGCTTGAGCGTGTTCGTCAGCCCCTCCTGCACCACCCGGGCGGCGGTGGTACGCACCACCAGCGGCGCCTCGCCGACGTCGCTGGCCAGGTTCATCTCTACCGTCACCCCGGCCGCCCTGACCCGCTGCTCCGCATCCATGATCAACTGCTCGGGCTCGATCGGCGGCCCGCCCGCCACGATCGCGTCCGGGTCACGCAGCACCTCCAGCAGCGCCCGCAGTTCGTCGAGCACCTGGCCGGCGGTGATTCGCAACTCCCCCAGCGCCTGTACGGCGTCGTCCACCCGGCCGGTACGCCTGGCCGCGTACTGCGCCGCGCCGGCCTGCAACGCGATCGCCCCCACGTGGTGCGCGACGATGTCGTGCAGGTCGCGGGCGATGGCGGCCCGCTCGGCCAGGCGCGCGGCCCGGGTCTGCACCTCCTGCTGCGCCTCCACCTCCCGGGCGCGCTCCTCGGCCGACTGGGCCACCCGGCGCACCCGGCCGAGGTAGCGGGCCAGGGCGACCGGGGCGACGGCGATCCCGAAGAAGCCGGCGAGCTGGACGAAGCCCTGCTGCCCGGGAAGCAACCCCTCGCTGTCCGGGCCGATCAGGTGCACCAGCGACGCCGCGTACGACAGCCCCAGTGCCACGGCCGTGGCCGGCCAGGTCGCGGCGTACGCGATGATCCCGAGCGCGGTCAGGGCGCCGAACTGGGCGACGTCGCCGCCCAGCGGTGCGGTCCAGTTGGCGGAGCTGAGCAGCAGGCACTCGATCAGCAGTACCGGCCAGGGCCAGCGACGGGCCGCCACCAGGATCAGGCCGGCGGCCACCGTCACCAGCAGGGGCAGCGGTCTGCTCTGCACCACGGGCCAGCCCAGTTTGGCCAGCCCGAAGGCACCTCCGACCAGGCCCATCAGCACATCGGGCCACCATCTCCGCCGTACCCGCACGCCGGCAACGATACGGAGCCGCGACTCCGGCTGCGACTCCTGCCACCGGTCACGGCGCCTCCTCCGAGTGGCCGGTACACCGACCGGCCGAACGACATCGGAGATTGATCACGTCGCCTAGCTTCGGTCCGTGCCCACCGAGATGATCTCGTTTTTGGCCCAGTTGGCCCGCGACCCCCGGGCGGTCGGTGCCATCGCACCCAGCGGAACGCCGCTCGCCGAGCGGATCACCGCGACGATCCCCCGCAGCGGTCAGCCGCTGGTGGTCGAACTCGGCCCCGGGACCGGAGCGTTCACCCGGGTGATCCAGCGCCGGCTCGCCGGCCAGGGCCGGCACCTCGCGGTGGAGGTCAACGCCACCTTCGCGGACCGGCTGGCCCGGGAGCATCCGGCGGTCGACGTGCTCCAGGCCGATGCCGGGGCACTGGCCGGGCTGCTCTCCGAACGGAACCTGCCACCGGCCGAGGTGATCGTCAGCGGCCTGCCCTGGGCCGTCTTCACCGCGCAGCGGCAGCGGGAGATCCTCGCCGCTGTCGTCACGGCGCTCGCCGACGACGGGGTCTTCACCACCTTCGCCTACCAGCACGCCCGCTGGTCACCACCGGCCCGGCGGCTGCACCGCAACCTGCGGGAACTCTTCGAGGAGGTCGTGGTCGGGGGGACGGTCTGGGCCAACCTGCCGCCCGCGGTGGTCTACCACTGCCGGCGGCCGGTCCGGCAGCAGCCGGCCGTCGAGGAGCGTGGCGGACCCGGCCGGCACCCCGGGCCGGCCCGCCCCGGAACCCGCCCCGTCTCGCGCGGGCCGGAGCCGAGCCGCCCCTGATCCCGCCCGCCCCGGCCACACCTGGTCGACGCCGGGGCCGCTCGGGCTCGGTCGGGTGGGACCGTCAGTCGGGTGGGACCGTCAGTCGCGTAGGACCAAATGAGAAACCGCCCCCGGAGGGGCGGACTCAAGCCAGGAGAGAAAGCCGGTGACCGTGGACTTCGCCATAGCGATCTCCACGGGTGCCTGGTGACTGACACATCGCAGGATCACCCAGTCGGCGGGCATGATGAGCCGCTCCTGCCCCTCCGGCAGCCGCCGATGCTCCACCGCGAGGCCCCGCCGCAAAAGCACCCGCTTCGGCCGGAGCGCGAAGCTGAACATCCGGTACCAGCGGAGTTCGGTCTCGGCGAACCGGGCGAAGCCCGGCGACCAGCCGCGGCCGTCGAGGATCGTCGAGACCCGCACGCTGAGCCGGATGATGCCACCGGAACGGGCCATCAGGGCACGCCGGGCGAAGAGGGCCGCAACCGCGAGGAGCAGCACCAGGACGCCGATTCCGATCCAACGCAAGACCAGCATCGACGTGTCGGGTCAGCGGCTCGTGGACTCGGTCGCCGGGCTGGCGCTCTCGGCCAGGACCGTGACGCCGGATCCGGTCACCGAGAGGAAGCCGCCGTTCACGTCGTAGGTCAACTGCTCGCCGCCGGCCAACTTGATGCGTACCTGACCGGGCTCGGCGAGCTGCCCGAGCAGCGGCGCGTGTCCCGGCAGCACTCCGAGCTCGCCCTCGGTCGTCCGTGCGACGACCATCTCGGCCTCGCCCGTCCAGATCTTTTCCTCGACGGCGACGAGTTCGACCTGAAGCTGTGCCACGCTGTCTCCTTGCTGCGGCGGCGGGATTGGGGAAAGTCTAGTCCGGCTCCCGCCGCCGCCCCCAGCCGGGTGGCTCCGTCCGGGACCGCTCACTTGAGTTTGTTCAACAACTCCGGGTTGTTGATCACAAAGCTGTCCACGGTGCCGGCCTTGATCGAGGCGAAGAACTCGCTCGCGATCGGCTGGAACCGCTCACCCTTGTAGTTGCTGCCGGTGCCGACACCACCGCCCGGCAACTTGATCATCTGGATCGAGTCGGACCTCAGGTTGCGCAGCGCGAAGCCGAAGTCGATCAGCTTGTGCCCGCGACCACTGAAGATCAGCGACTTGCCGGCCGCCTGGATCACCTTGTCCAGCTTGAGCGGGTTGGTCACCACGTCCTTGCTCAGCGCCTGGTCGGCCATGGCCCGGACGAACTGCTGCTGGTGCCGCTGCCGACCGTAGTCACCGTCGGTCACCCCGTTCTCCGGGTACCGCTGCCGGACGTAGTCCAGCGCCTGCCACCCCTCCAGGTGCCGGGTGCCCTTCTTGTACTGCGCCTGCGGGCCGAGGTAGCCGCCACCGCCGGGCTTCAGCGTCCGGTGCGTACCGTCCGGGCGGCGGTGCTCCGACTTGACGTTCTGGTCGATGTACATCGTGACGCCGCCCATCGCGTCGACGATCTTCAGGAAGCCGCCGAAGTTGATGATGGCGCCCGCGTCGAACCGCTTGATCCCGGTCACCTTCGAGACCGTCAGGGAGAGGAGTTCGAAGCCCTGGGCCGCGCTCGGCAGCTTCTCGCCGGGCACCTTGCTGCCGTACGACATCGCGGCGTTCAGCTTCGTCCGGTCACCGGGGAAATCGGCCTTGTCGAACCGGGGGATGTCGACCAGCAGGTCCCGGGGGAGCGAGAAGAGGTACGCCGAGTCCAGCGTCTCGGTCACGTGCAACACCATGATCGAGTCGGCCAGCGGCGGCGTCTCCGGCTTCCGCGGGTCGATGCCGACCAGCAGGATGTTCAACGGGCCCTTGATGTCCGACTTCTTCTCCGCCACCGGCGCCCCGGCGGCCTGGTCACCGAAGAGATCCTCCTCGGTCACCGCGCCCTCGAACCGGGCCAGCACCGCCTCCAGGCCGACCAGCACGCCGCCGCTGAGCACCACCAGTACGGCACCGAGGATCGTGCAGAGCCGGGCCCAGGTCGGCACGGAGGACTTCTTGCGCCGGCCCTCCCTGATCGGCCGCGCGCCGCTGGACAGGTCGCCCACCGAACTGTCGTCGATCAGCCCGGCGCCACCGTCCCGGCCGCGTGCCGGCCGACCCGTCCCCCTGGTGGACCGGCCAGCGCCCTTGCCACCCTCGCTCACTGCGTCTCCATCCGTCGCGCGCCTCGCGGAATTCTGCGCCCGTCAATAGAGACGGGCCGACGGGGCGGAAATGTTGCAGAGACTAGCGATGGATCCTGGTGCCTGTGTCGCCGGTACCCGATCGACCCGCGGTGGCCGGAGACGGCTCCCCCGGGCCGACTCCGGTGCCCGGCGGCTACCTGGCCCTGTTCAGGAGTTCGGGATTGTTGATGACGAAGCTGTCGACGGTGCCGGCCCGGATCGAGGCGAAGAACTCCTCGGCGACCGGCTGGAACCGCTCGCCCTGGTAGGAGCCGCCCTCGATGACCCCGCCACCGGGCAACTTGATCATCTGGATCGAGTCCGACCGGAGCCCGCGCAGCGCGAAGGCGAACTCCACCAGGTCGTGACCGCGGCCGTTGAAGATCAGTGACTCGCCGGCCGCCCGGAGCACCGAGTCCAGCTTGATCGGGTTGGTCACCACGTCCTTGCTCAGCGCCTGGTCGGCCATGGCCCGGACGAACTGCTGCTGGTGCCGCTGCCGGTCGTAGTCACCGTTGGGCAGGCCGTACCGCTGCCGGACGTAGTCCAGCGCCTGCCAGCCGGACAGGTGCGCGTCACCCTTCTTGTACTGCGCCTGCGGCCCGGTGTAGCCGCCGCCACCCGGCTTCAGGGTGCGCATCTTGCCGTTCGGCTGGCGGTGTTCCGACTTGACGTTCGTGTCGATGTACATGTCGACGCCACCCATCGCGTCGACGATCTTCTGGAAGCCGTTGAAATTGATGATCGCCCCGGCGTCGAAGCGCTGGATGCCGGTGACCTCCGAGACGGTCTTGGAGAGCAGTTCGAAGCCCTGGGCGGCGCTCGGCAGCTTCGCGCCGGGCACCTTGCTGCCGTGCGCCATCGCGGCGTTGAGCTTCTCCGTACCGCCGTGGTAGTCGGCCTTGTCGAAGGCCGGGATCCGCACCAACAGGTCCCGGGGCAGCGAGAAGAGGTACGCCGAGTCCAGTGTCTCGTTCACGTGCAGCACCATGATCGAGTCGGCCAGCGGCGACCATTCCTTGGTACGTGGGTCGATCCCGACCAGCAGGATGTTCAACGGACCCTTGATGTCCGACTTCTTCTCCGGCACCGTGCCGGCCGCCTCGTCGCCGAAGAGGTCGGCCTCCTGTACCGCCCCCTCGTACCGGGCGAGTACGGCCTCGAAGCCGACCAGCCCGGCGCCGCTGACCAGCACCAGCAGGGCACCGAGCATCGTGCAGACCCGGGCCCAGCGGGGCGCGCGGGACCTGTTCCGCCGCCGCCGGCCGCCCTCGGACCCCCGCTCCGGCACCGCTGCGGCGCCGGGGTAGCCGGAAGAGTCGCCCCGCTGCCGGCCCAGCCGGTGGGCGCTGCCGCCCGACCGACCCACGCCCCTGCCGCCTTCACCCACCAGACATCTCCGTTCGTCGCGCCCGTGACCAGCGCCGACACGGAGCGGCGAGACGTCGCCGGCCGGCCGGGAGGTCGCGGGCCGCCCACGACGGTACCCGGCGAAGCTGCGTCACCAAAGCACCGGAACCAGATCAAGAACGAACAAATCAACCAGGCACCCGGGTGAACAGCGGGTGAAGACGACGACAGCCGCACCGGCGGTTGCCGGTGCGGCTGTCTGAGTGATCGCCGCGAACTAGTCCTTCATCAGCTCGCGGGCGTTGCGCTCCAGGTCGTCGAGCCCGCCGCACATGAAGAAGGCCTGCTCGGGGAAGTGGTCGTACTCACCCTCGCTGATCTTCCGGAACGCCTCGACGGTGTCCTTGACCGGCACGTACGAGCCCTTGATGCCGGTGAAGACCTCGGCCGCGTACGTGTTCTGGGAGAGGAAGCGCTCGATCCGGCGGGCCCGGCCGACGGTGAGCTTGTCCTCTTCCGAGAGCTCCTCGATACCGAGGATGGCGATGATGTCCTGGAGGTCCTTGTAGCGCTGGAGAATCCGCTTCACCTCGGAGGCGACCGCGAAGTGCTCGGCGCCGACGAACTCCGGCGCGAGGATCCGGGACGAGGACGCCAGCGGGTCCACCGCCGGGTAGATGCCCTTGTCGGAGATCGACCGCTCCAGGTTGGTGGTGGCGTCCAGGTGGGCGAAGGTGGTGGCCGGCGCCGGGTCGGTGTAGTCGTCCGCCGGCACGTAGATCGCCTGCATCGAGGTGATCGCCTGGCCCCGGACCGAGGTGATCCGCTCCTGGAGCTCGCCCATCTCGTCGGCCAGGGTCGGCTGGTAACCCACCGCGCTCGGCATCCGGCCGAGCAGGGTGGAGACCTCCGAACCGGCCTGGGTGAACCGGAAGATGTTGTCGATGAAGAGCAGCACTTCCTGCTTGTTCACGTCCCGGAAGTACTCCGCCATGGTCAGCGCGGAGAGCGCCACCCGGAGCCGGGTGCCCGGCGGCTCGTCCATCTGGCCGTAGACCAGCGCCGTCTTGTCGATGACGCCGGACTCGGTCATCTCGTGGATGAGGTCGTTGCCCTCACGGGTCCGCTCACCCACCCCGGCGAAGACCGAGGTACCACCGAAGTTGTTCGCGACCCGGGTGATCATTTCCTGGATCAGCACCGTCTTGCCCACGCCGGCACCGCCGAACAGGCCGATCTTGCCGCCCTTGACGTACGGGGCGAGCAGGTCGATGACCTTGATGCCGGTCTCCAGCATCTCGGTCTTCGGCTCCAGGTCCGCGAAGGCCGGGGCCTTGCGGTGGATCTGCCAGCGGTCGGCCGCCTCGAAGGTCTCGCCCTCCTTGAGGTTGAGCACCTCACCGATGGTGTTGAAGACCCGGCCCTTGACCGCGTCACCGACCGGCACCGTGATCGGCGAGCCGGTGTCCCGGACCTCGGTGCCCCGGACCAGACCGTCGGTCGGCTGCATCGAGATCGTCCGGACCATGTTGTCGCCCAGGTGCTGGGCGACCTCCAGGGTCAGCGTCTTCTCGCCACCGGAGAGGGTCACGTCCACCTTGAGAGCGTTGAAGATCTCCGGCATGGCGTCGCGCGGGAACTCGGCGTCGACGACCGGGCCGATGACCCGGACCACGCGGCCCGTCGCGGTCTTGGTCTCTGAAGGAGCAGTCATCACACTTCACTTCCCGACGCGGCCAGCGCGTTCGCGCCGCCGACGATCTCACTGATCTCCTGGGTGATCCCGGCCTGACGGGCCGAGTTCATCTCACGCGTGTAGGTCTCGATCATTTCTTCGGCGTTGTCCGTCGCACTCTTCATCGCCCGACGACGCGAGGCCGACTCGCTGGCCGCCGACTCGAGCAACGCCGCGTAGATCCGCGTGTTGATGTATTTCGGCAGCAGCGCGTCGAGCAGCGCGTCCGCCTCGGGCTCGAACTCGTACGCCGGCAGCAGCCCCTTCGCCTCGGAGCGCGGCCGGTCCTCGACCTCCATCGGGCCGATGATCCGGGCCACCGGGGTCTGCGACATCAGCGACTTGAACTGCGTGTAGACGATGTGCAGCTCGTCGACGCCGAGCACGCCGTCGATCCCCGGGTCACCACCCTCCATGTCGTCCGCGCCGGAGACGAACGCCTTGATCAGCGTCTCGCCAACCTGCTTGGCATCGGCGAAGGTCGGCTGCTCGGAGAAGCCGGTCCAGCTCGCCTCCACCTTCCGCTGGCGGAACCGGTAGAAGCCGACGCCCTTGCGGCCGATGACGTAGAGCACCGGCTCCTTGCCGTCGGCCTTCAGCCGGGCGATCAGCGACTCCGCCGCCTTGATCGCGTTGGAGGTGTAACCGCCGGCCAGGCCCCGGTCGCTGGTGACCACGACCACCCCGGCCCGGCGGACCTTCGGCCGGGCGCTGAGCAGCGGGTGGTCGATGGCCGCGTTGGAGGCCAGCGCGGTGAGCACGCCGGTGATGGCCTGGGCGTACGGCAACGAGGCCGCGACCCGGGACTGGGCCTTGGCCAGCCGGCTCGTCGCGACGAGCTCCATCGCCTTGGTGATCTTCTTCATCGACTTCGCCGAGCGGATCCGTTGACGAAGAACGCGTACCTGGGCAGCCACCGGTCGGCCCTACTGCTTCTCGGCCTGGGCGGGCGCGCTGTCGCGGTACCGGGTCACGGTCTCCCGGTCCTGCTCGCCCTCCATCGCCTCGGCCGGTGCCTCGTTGATCCGCACCTCGTCCTCCTTGCCGAGGAACATCTGCTTGAACCGGGCGACCGCCTCGTTCAGCGCGTTGATGATGTCGTCGTCCCAGTTGTTGTCCGCGATCGACTGCATCGTCGGCTTGTACTGGTGGCGGAGGAACTCCAGGAACTCCGACTCGAAGCGCCGGACCTCGCCGATCGGCACGTCGTCCAGCTTGCCCTCGGTGCCGATCCAGACCGAGACCACCTGCTCCTGCACCGGGAACGGCGAGTAGTTGCTCTGCTTGAGCAGCTCGACCAGGCGCGCGCCCCGGCTGAGCTGGTCCTGGGAGGCCTTGTCCAGGTCGGAGGCGAGCGCGGCGAACGCCTCCAGCTCCCGGTACTGCGCCAGGTCCAGCCGGAGCCGGCCGGCCACCTTCTTCATCGGCTTCACCTGGGCGGCACCGCCGACCCGGGAGACCGAGGTACCGACGTTGATCGCCGGCCGGACACCCTGGTTGAACAGGTCCGTCTCCAGGAAGATCTGGCCGTCGGTGATCGAGATGACGTTGGTCGGGATGAACGCCGAGATGTCGTTGCCCTTGGTCTCGATGATCGGCAGACCCGTCATCGAGCCGCCGCCCATCTCGTCCGAGAGCTTCGCGCAGCGCTCCAGCAGCCGGGAGTGCAGGTAGAAGACGTCACCCGGGTACGCCTCGCGGCCCGGCGGGCGGCGCAGCAGCAGCGACACGGCCCGGTACGCCTCGGCCTGCTTGGTCAGGTCGTCGAAGACGATCAGGACGTGCTTGCCGGCGTACATCCAGTGCTGGCCGATGGCCGAGCCGGCGTACGGGGCGATGTACTTGTAGCCGGCCGGGTCGGAGGCGGGCGAGGCGACGATGGTGGTGTACTCCATCGCGCCCTGCTCCTCCAGCAGGCCCTTCACCGAGGCGATGGTCGAGCCCTTCTGGCCGATCGCCACGTAGATGCAGCGGACCTGCTTGGCCGGGTCGCCGGAGCGCCAGTTGTCCCGCTGGTTCAGGATGGTGTCCAGCGCGACGGTGGTCTTGCCGGTCCGCCGGTCACCGATGATGAGCTGCCGCTGGCCCCGGCCGATCGCGGTCATCGCGTCGATCGCCTTGATGCCGGTCTGCAGCGCCTCGTTGACGCTCTGCCGGGCCATCACGTTCGGCGCCTGCAGCTCCAGCTCGCGGTAGCCCTCGTTGGCGATGTCGCCGAGGCCGTCGATCGGCTGGCCGAGCGGGTTGACCACCCGGCCGAGGAACGCGTCGCCGACCGGCACCGAGAGGACCCGGCCGGTGCGCTTGACCCGCTGGCCCTCCTCGATCCCGCCGTAGTCACCGAGCACCACGACGCCGATGTCCCGGACGTCGAGGTTGAGCGCCAGGCCGAGGGTGCCGTCCTCGAACTCCAGCAGCTCGTTGGTCATGGTCGAGGGGAGGCCCTCGACGTGGGCGATGCCGTCACCGGCGTCGGCGACGGTGCCGACCTCCTCACGGGAGACGTCGGGCGAATAGGAGGAGACGTAGCGCTCCAGCGCGCCGCGGATCTCCTCCGACGAGATGGTCAGCTCGGCCATCCTCTTCTTCCTCTATTCAGGGCCCGGTTAACCGGAACGGCGTGGATGTCTTTCTCGGCGCTGCGCATGAGGCGTCGGTGTCGCTCAGCCCCGCGCGAGCGCGTTTCTGGTGTCGGTGAGGCGGCGCAGGATCGTGCCGTCGTAGAGATCGGAGCCGATCTGGACACGCAGCCCGCCCAGCACCGTCGGATCCACCGACTGCTTGACGGTGACCTCTCGACCGTATAGCGCGGCGAGCTTGCGCCCCAACCGTTGCTCCTCCTCCTCGGCCAGCGGGGCCGCGACGGTGACGTACGCCACCTGACGGTCCCGCCGGTCGGCGGCCAGTTCGACCAGCCGGGTGAGTGCCCCGGAGAAAGAGCGCCCGCCGAACCCGGCGAGCGCCACCTCGACCAGCTTGACCGTCACCGGCCTCGCCTTGTCGCGCAGCAGCGCGCCGGTCAGCTCGGCCCGCTGCGCCACCGGCGCGATCGGGTCGGAGAGCGTGTTGCTCAGCTCCGCGTCGGCGGCGACCACCTGACCGAAGCGGAACAGCTCGTCCTCCACCTCACCCAGCTCGCCGGCCCGGTCGGCGCTGGCCAGCAGCGCCTCCACGCCGAGCCGCTCGGTGGCCTCCAGCAGCTCGGACGGCGCCGACCAGCGGCCGGAGACCAGCACGCCGAGCAGTTCCTTGGCGTCCGCGCCGACCTTGCCGCCGACCAGCGAATCCAGCAGCGCGGCCCGGTCCTCGCCGGACCGTGCCGGGTCGGAGAGCGCCCGGCGCAGCCGCGGCTCCCGCCGCAGCAGGCCGGCGACCGACCCCAGCTCGTCACCGGTGGCGGAGATCCGCTCCCCGTCCGTCTGGCCGGCGTACGCGTCGAGACGCTGCCGTGCGGCGGCGTACGACTCCCGGCTGGCGGCCTGCATCAGCTCGTCCGTACGGCAGAGCCGTTGGGCGAGCCGTTGCCGGCGCCGACGCTCTCCAGGTCGGTCAGGAACCGCTCGACGGTGCCCTTGCGCCGGGCCTCGTCGGCCAGCGACTCACCGACGATCCGGCTGGCCAGGTCGACCGCGATCGTGCCCACCTCGGTACGCAGCTCGCGCACGATGGTGGCCCGCTCGGCGGCGAGCTGGTCCTTGCCGGCCTGGATGATCCGGTCGGACTCCTCCCGGGCCTTGGCCAGGACGTCCTGCCGGATGCCCTCGGCGTCGGCCCGGGCGTCGTCGCGGATCTTCGCCGCGTCGGTCCGCGCCTCGGCGAGCTGCGCACGGTACTGCTCGAGGAGCTGGTTGGCCTCGGCCTGGGCGGCCTCGGCGCGCTTGATCCCGCCCTCGATCGCGTCCACCCGAGCCTGGAAGGTCTGCTCCATCCGCGGGAAGACGAACTTCATCAGCATGAAGCAGAGGATGGCGAAGGCGATCGAGCCAACGACGATCTCCTGCCAGAGCGGGATGATCGGGTTGTGCTCGGTGCCGCCCTCCGCGGCGAAGATGAGGTACATCGGAACCTCCCGTTTCGAGGGGACGGTTATGCGCCGAAGGCGTAGCCGAAGGCGATGCCCAGCAGTGCCAGCAGCTCGATGACGGCGAAGCCGATCCAGACGTACGGCAGGGTGATGCGGGACGACTCCGGCTGCCGGGCGGTGGACTGGATGTAGGCGCTGAAGACCAGGCCGACACCGATACCCGGACCGATGGCCGCGAGGCCGTAGCCGATGGCGCTGAGGCTGCCGGTAATTTCGACGGCGGCGAGGGTCGACGACAACATTGGTTGGTTCCTCCTGAAATCACGCGTGACGGCTCACGCGGGACGACAACGGGTGTGCGGTTGTGTGCGGGTCGGTGTTCGTCGGGTGCGGGTCAGTGTTCGTCGGCGAGCGCGCCCTGCACGTAGCTGGCGGTCAGCACGGTGAAGATGTAGGCCTGCAGGACGATGACCAGCGCCTCCAGGAAGGTGATCGCGATCGACACCGCCCAGGAGAGCACCGAGATCGGCTTCAGGAAGAACGATTCCGAGTTCAGCAGAACGAAGCCGCCGAGGGTGAAGACCAGCAGGATGATGTGCCCGGCGAACAGGTTGGCGAACAACCGCAGCGCCAGCGACACCGGCCGGGCGATGAACGTGGAGAAGAGTTCGATCGGGATCAGCAGCGGCTGCATGAACCACGGCGCCGGCGGCATCAGCGAATGCTTGAAGAACTTTCCGAAACCGTGGTGCCGGATGCCGACCCAGATGAACATCACGTAACTGATGATCGCCAGGAACGCCGGAAACGCGATGTGCGCCATCGGCGAGATCTGCACGAACGGAATGATCTGCCACAGGTTGTTGATGAAGATGAAGAGGAAGAGCGTCGTGAGGTACGGCGCGAAGGCCACACCCCGGTGACCGATCATGTCGACCGCGATGTTGTTCCGGACGAATCCGTAGATCGACTCGGCGATCCACTGGCCCTTCGTCGGCACCAGCTTCGGCTTCCGGTATGTGACCAGGAAGAAAATGATCAGCAGCGCGACACCCAGCCAGACCAGCGCCGTGAACTTGGTGATCCAGTATGAGTTGTGCCCGCCCCACGGCACGATGCTCGGCAGAAAGAAGTCTTCCACGCTGGGTGGAAACGGAACCTTGCCATCCTCCGCGAGAATGGTCGACTGTCCGATCACCGCGTCCCTTCCCTAGCTAGGGGTGCCCAGCCGGCGGATGACCAGGTAGACACCCCCGGCCCCGCCGAGCAGGAACCCGATCCCGGTGGCCAGGCCATCGGTTTCGAGCCACTGGTCGACCAACCAACCGATGAAGCCCCACACCGCCAGACCTCCGATGAGGTAGGCCAGCGCGGTCCAACCCTCGCCGGCTTCGGGAGCGCCCGAGCCGCCGGGGGGTTGGGGGGTTTGGTCACCGGTCATGACGGGCGAACGATATCAGCCGGGGATACGAGGCTGTGCCTCACCCCCCGCACAACGTGGTTGTGTGGGCCGGTGGGCGGGCGCGTCGTCTGTGGGCACGCTACTCCGGTTCCGCCACCGGGAAAATGACCGATCACTGACAGTTTCCTGTGCCGTCCCGTGCACGGGACTCGGTGCAGGTCCGCTCCGAGGTGGGTGACCTGGATCACGCCTGCGGCGGGCGGTGCGTCCGCACGGCGTGCACGGTGACGATCCACCAGATGTTCGCGCCGGTCCAGGCGACCACACCGGCGACGACGCCCCAGCCGAACGGCTCCAGCCCGGCCCAGCCCCGGCCGGCGACCCCGGCCATCACCACGCCGAGCACGCTGAACTTGGCGACGTACATCGCCACGCCGAACGGCAGCACCAGGGCCGGGTTGACCGAGTCGGCCCAGGCGATCACCAGCGTGGAGGCCAGATAACTCAACGTGACCACACCGACCCCGGCCGCGGCTCCGACCGCGCCGATTCCACCGCCCAGCAGGCCACCGAGCGCGGTCGCCAGCAGCAGCAGGCCGACCGACGCCCCGAGTACCACCGGCAGGTGGGCCAGCCGCCAGTGCCGGTCCGCCGCGCCAGGAGCGCCGGCCGGCGGCGACCCAGCGGGTCCGTCCGGGCCGGTCCGGTCCTGCTCCGCCGGCCGGTCGGCCACCTCGACCGGCTCCCGCTCAACCACGGGGGTACGCCGGGAACGCGGTCACCAGGTCGGCGACGTCCGCACGGATCTCCGCCAGGGCGGCGGTACCGCCGGGCGCGGCCGGGTCGGTCCGGACGGCTCGGGAGATCAGTTCACCGATCCGGCGCATCTCCGCCCCGCCCATGCCCTGGGTGGTGACGCTCGGAGTGCCGACCCGGATGCCGGAGGCGACCATCGGCTTCTGCGGGTCGTACGGGATGGCGTTCTTGTTCAGGGTGATCGCGGCGGCGTCGCAGCGCGCCTCGGCGTCCCTGCCGGTGATCCCGGTCTCGCTCAGGTCGATCAGCGCGAGATGGGTGTCGGTGCCGCCGGAGACCGGGCGCATCCCCTCCGCCGCGAGGGCGGCGGCCAGCGCCTGCGCGTTCGAAACCACCTGGGCAGCGTACGCCTGGAAGGCCGGCGACGCCGCTTCGCGCAGCGCGACCGCCTTGGCCGCCACCGAATGCATCAACGGGCCGCCCTGGGTGAACGGGAAGACCGCCTTGTCGACCCGCTCGGCGAGTGACTCCCGGCACAGGATCATCCCGCCCCTCGGCCCGCGCAGCACCTTGTGCGCGGTGGCGCAGACCACGTCGGCGTACGGCACCGGGGACGGGATCGCCCGCCCGGCGACCAGCCCGATGAAGTGCGCCGCGTCCACCATGAGGTACGCGTCGACCTCGTCGGCGATCTCCCGGAACCGGGCGAAGTCGATCAGCCGGGGGTACGCGGTGGCGCCGCAGATGATCATTTTGGGCCGGTGCGCCAGGGCCAGCTCGCGTACCTCGTCGTAGTCGATCAGCTCGGTGTCCCGGCGCACCTGGTAGCCGACCGGGGCGAACCACTTGCCGGAGAAGTTGACCCGGCTGCCGTGGGTCAGGTGGCCGCCGTGCGGCAGGTCCATCGCCAGCACCGTGTCGCCGGGCTGCACCAGTGCGGCGTAGGCGGCCAGGTTGGCGCTCGCCCCGGAGTGCGGCTGGAGGTTGGCGTGCTCGGCCCCGAAGAGTGCCTTGGCCCGGTCGATGCCGATCTGCTCGGCCCGGTCCACCTCGGCGCAGCCGCCGTAGTAGCGCCGGCCCGGGTAGCCCTCGGCGTATTTGTTGGTCAGGGTCGAGCCGAGCGCCGCCAGTACCGCCGGGGAGGTGAGGTTCTCGCTGGCGATCAACTGCAACCCGCCACGCAGCCGGTCGAGTTCGTCCAGCAGCACCTCGGCGATCTCCGGATCGGTGCCGGCCAGCTCGTCGAAGTCCGGCCCCCAGAAGGTCGGCTCCGCCGCACCGGGCCGACCTGCCCGCTCGATTAGCTCGCTCACCCCGGCACCTTCTCGTCGCGCTCGGCATTGGGCCGGCTCCGAGTCTATGGGGGCACCCCGGAGCGCGCCCGACGACCTGCCGGCAGCCACCGACGAGTCGGGGGCCGCTCGGCGACAGCCGGGCAGGTCGGTCAGCGGGACGTGGGCGGCGGTGGTGCCGGCCGCGTCGGCCGGGGTACGACCGGGCGGGGCGAGGTCGGCACCGGGCGTACCGGACGCGGCACGGTGGCGGTAGGCCGGGGCGGCACCGGCGTCGGCCGGGGTACCACGGCGGTGGGTGGTGGGGCCGGCGGCGTCGGCACGGGCACCGGCACCACCGGGGGCGGAGCCGGAGCGAACGGGTCCGGGCCCGGGCCGGCCGGGGCGGGACCGAGATCACCCGGTCCGTCCCCGAAGGTGATCTCCCGGCCCGGCGGCGTGAAGTCCCGGCGGGGGCTGCCCTTCAGCGCGATCGCCATGGTCGTGGCGACCGCCGCGATGACCTTCCGCTGCACCGGCTGACCGACCGCGTCACTCGGGTCGTCCGGGTTCGCGGCGATGGCCGCCGCCGCGAGCTGCGGGGTGAAACCGACGAAGGTCTCCGTCGCGTACCCCTCCGCGCTGCCGGTCTTGCCGGCCACCGGCTGGTCGCCGAGGATCCTCGTCACCTCGGGCGCGCTGCCGCCGTCGCACTGGGCGTACGCCGACTGGCCGCCGACCGGGCAACGGGCCGCGTCGGTCGCCGCCCTCGCCACCTCCGCCCTGAGCATCTTCCCGCAGCTCGGCGCGGCGGCAGGCAGCGCCCGACCGGTGGCGTCGACGATCGAGAGCACCGGCAGCGGCTTGCAGTACGTCCCCTCGGCCGCCAGCGTCGCGTACGCGTTCGCCAGATCCAGCGGCGTGGTGGCGGCCACGCCGAGGGTGAACGCCCCCCAGCCCTTCGCCCCGTACGTGGCCAGCCGCGCATCGTCGTCGGCCCGGAACACGATGCCCAGCCGCTCGGCCATCCCCACCACCCGGTCCGCGCCGATCCGCTGTTGCAGCGCCACGAAGTAGGTGTTGACCGACCGCCCGAAGCCGGTCCACATGGTGCGGTAGCCGTTCATCCACTCCGGGTTGGCGTTGGCCGGGCACCAGTAGCCGCCGCAGGCGTTCGGCCCGTCGACCGGATAGCTGGTCACCAGCCGGGACGGTGCCAGATAGCCCGAGGCCAGCGGCATCCCCTCCTCCAGCGCGGCCAGCATGGTGAAGATCTTGAACGTCGAGCCGGCCTGGTAGCCGTCGATACCGCCGCCACCGGCGATCAACTGGTTGACCGTGTTCGGGTGGTTGCGCTGCCCCCGGGGGTTGGGATCGAGCGAGTAGTGCCGGTTGACCGCGAGCGCGAGTACCCGGCCGGTGCCGGGCTGCACCACGGCCATCGGCGCGGCCCGGCGGTCGGCGTAGTCGTACACGGTCAGGGTCTGGCGCAGCGCGGTGGCCTGGATCGCCGGGTCGAGCGAGGTGGTGATCCGGTAGCCGCCCCGGCGCAGCGTCTGCTGCCGCTCGTCGACGGTGAGCCCGAACGCCGGGTTCGCGTTCCACCACTGCCGGAAGTAGTCGCAGAAGAAGCCCCAGTCGGAGCGCCCGTCCGGGATGCCGGCGCAGTCGTTCGGCTCGGCGCCGGGCCGCAGCCTGATCGGCTCCGACTGGGTACGGGTGGCGGTCTCGGCGGAGATCACCCCGGTCTCGGCCATCTGCCGCAGGACGTAGCCCCGGCGGGCCAGCGCGGCCTCGGTGTCGCCACCGATCGGGCTGTCCGTCTCCGGCGAGCGGACCAGCCCGGCCAGCAGGGCCGCCTCGGCCAGGGTCAGCTGCCGGGCCGGCTTGGAGAAGTACCGCTGGCTGGCGGCGGCGACGCCGTACGCCCCGGCACCGAAGTAGGCGATGTTCAGGTAGCGGCTGAGGATCTCGTCCTTGCCGAGCCGGCGCTCCAGCGCGAGCGCGTACCGCATCTCCTGGATCTTGCGGCCGGCGCTGGTCTCGGTCGCCTCGGCACGCTGTTCGGCGGTGAGTCCGGGATCGCTCTTGAGCACGTTGCGGACGTACTGCATGGTCAGCGTCGAGGCGCCCTGCCGCACCTCCCCACCCACCCGGTTCGCCACCGCGGCCCGGAGCACACCCTTGAGGTCGACGCCGCCGTGCGAGTAGAAGCGGGCGTCCTCGGCCGCCACCGTCGCCTGGCGCATCACCTCGGCGACCTGGGACAGCGGCACGTTCGTCCGGTTCTCGTCGTAGAACGAGGTGATCGGGGTACGGCCGTCGGCGGCGAAGAGGTAGGAGCGCTGGGCCGTCGGCGGGGTACGCAGGTCCTGCGGCAGGTCCTCGTAGCGGGCGCCGATCGACTTGAGCCCCACCGCCGCCAGGACCGAGGCCGGCAGCGCGGCGGCGGCCAGGATCGTCCCGGCCAGGATTCCGGCCAGGGTCAGGGTCCAGAGCTGGTTCAGCCGCAGCCGGAGCATGCGGTACCTCCCGGGCGGGACAGCGATCGGCGCGACCCGGACAATCGGCCGGGCTCGGAGACTCCGTCAGCCTGACGGCTGATTTCGGGCGCCGCACCCGTTTCACCGCAAACCGCATCAGATTCACAAGTCGGAGTGACGACGGCGGAATCCCACCGCGTCGCCGCACCGGGCAGGCCGGCTGCGCCGACTCAACGGGCAGGCCGGCTGCGCCGCCTCAGGGCAGCAGGACGGCGGCGAGCGGCCGGACGGCGTCCTCGATCTCGTCGGCGACCCGACTGAAACACTGGTCGCCCCGGCCCCACGGGTCGTCGAGGTCGTCGCCGGGCAGCGGGGACGACCCGCTCCGGGCCGCCGCCACCGCGGCCACCAGCGCGGTTCCCCGGGCGTAGACCGCGTCCGGGTCGGCCAGGTCGGCCGGGGGCAGGACCGCGGCGTCCACGGTGGGCAGCAGCCGGCCGAACTCGCCGAGCACGAAGGTGCGGTCGGCGGCGTCGGGACGCAGCGCCACGACGTATTCCTGCTGGTCGGCGGTTGCGGTCAACACCAGGTCGGCCGCGTCGATGTGCTCCGAACGGAGCTTGCGGGCGCCGAAGTCGGCAACGTCCCCGCCCCGGGAGCGCACCTGCCGGGCGGCCGGCGGGTTCATCTCCTCACCCGCGTGCCAGCCGCCGGTGCCGGCGCTGTGGCTGTGCACCAGGCGGTCGACGTCGTCGGTGTCGGCCGCGCCCCGGCGGGCCAACCGTTCCCGTACGGCCAGCGCGAGCAGCCGCTCCGCCATCGGCGACCGGCAGATGTTGCCCAGGCAGACGTGCAGGACCGTGAAC
This sequence comes from Plantactinospora veratri, assembly GCF_036421995.1. Lineage (NCBI taxonomy): Bacteria > Bacillati > Actinomycetota > Actinomycetes > Micromonosporales > Micromonosporaceae > Plantactinospora > Plantactinospora veratri. Next base: position 216,086 of record NZ_JAZGQL010000003.1, on the reverse strand, counting down.
GGCGGCACTCAGGTCACCTGGCCCTGGATGTCCGGTACGACGTCGCGGAGCTTCTCCAGCGGGATCGCGCCCTGGCGCAGCACCCGGGGCACCTCGCCGGTGACGTCGACGATGGTGCTCGGCACCGGCTCCGGACACGGCCCGGCCTCCAGGTAGGCCCGTACCGCGTAGCCGAGCTGCTCCCGCGCCTCCTCGGCGGTCACCGCCGCCGGCTGGCCGGTCTTGTTCGCCGACGAGACGGCCATCGGCCCGGTCTCCCGGAGCACCTCCAGGGCGACCGGGTGCAGCGGCATCCGCACCGCGACCGTGCCGGCGGTGTCGCCGATGTCCCACTGGAGGCTCGGCGAGTGCTCGACGACGATCGTCAGCGCGCCGGGCCAGAACGCGTCGGCCAGGTCCCGGGCGGTGCTCGGCAGCATGAAGACCAGCCCGTCCAGCGTGCGCCGGGAGCCGACCAGCACCGGCGGCGGATGCTGCCGGTCCCGACCCTTCGCGTTGAGCAGCGCCTTGACGGCGTAGGGGGTGAACGCGTCCGCGCCGACCCCGTAGACCGTGTCGGTCGGGATCACGACCAGTTCGCCGTTCTTGACCGCCTCGACGGCCGCGGCGATGCCTCGGTCACGGTCCGCCAGCGACCGGCAGTCGTAGAGCATCACGAGGAGCCAGTCTGCCACGCCGGAGCGCCCACCGTGGCACGGGGACTTCCGGCCGGTTACGAGCCGGCGTCGGCCCGGCGGGCGGTGGCGAAACGGGGCCGCCCGACCAGGTCGGAATGGTCCGCGATCTCGACGAACCGGCCGTCGGCACGCAGCAGCTCCGGAACCGCCGCACCGTGCGTGTCGTCGTGCTCCACCCCGAACACCCCGCCGGGGCGCAGCAGCCGGGCCGCCCGGTCGAGTACCAGCCGGATCACGGCGAGCCCGTCCGGGCCACCGAAGACCGCGTCCGCCGGGTCGTGCCCGGCCACGTCCGGGGGTACCGGGGTGCCGTCCGGCACGTACGGCGGGTTGCAGAGCAGCACGTCCACCCGGCCGGCGTACCCGGCCAGCAGCTCCGGGTCGGCGACGTCCCCGGCCACCACCTCGATCGGCCGGTCGCCGGCAGCGGCCCGCTCGGCGGCGTTGCGGCGCAGCCAGTCGAGCGCCGCCGCCGACCGCTCCACCGCGACCACCCGGGCCGCCGGCACCTCCCCGGCGACCGAGAGCGCGATCGCACCGCTGCCGCTGCACAGGTCGACCACCAGCGGTCCGCCGCCGGCCGGCTCGGTGCCGGCCGGCTCGGTGCCGGCCGGCTCGGTGCCGGTCCCGGGCCCGCCGAGCCGCCGGGCCTGCTCGATGCCCCAGCCGGCCAGCAGTTCCGTCTCGGGCCGGGGGACGAAGACCCCGGGGCCGACCGCCAGCTCCAGGTAGCGGAACGCCGCCGAGCCGAGCAGGTACTGGAGCGGCTCGTGCCGGACACGCCGCTCGACCAGCTCCGCCAGCCGGTCCCGCTGCTCGGCGGTGAGCGGCCCGGCCACGGCCAGCGCCCCACGCGACACGCCGAGGACGTACGCCAACAGAAGCTCCGCCTCGGTCCGGGCCGGTCCGACACCGGCCCGGGCCAGTGCGGACGTCGCCGCCGCGACCGCGACCGACGGTCGGGTCCGTTCTGTCGCTTCACGGGGATGCCGGGGAATACGCGTCACGACATAATCATGAAACGTCGGCCGGGAATCATCGCGTCGCGGGCACGTTTCCGACCCGGATCGACTGGGTGCTCAGACCGGTCGAGCGTCCCCGGAGGGCACCGTGCCTCCGGGCGACCGGTCGGCTCCTCGACTTTCACGGGGTCTGGCTGGCGACGGCGATGGAGGTTGTGCGTGAGTTGGCTCGACCGGGTCGGTGACCGGGCCGAGGAGTTGAGACACGCCCGTTCCCTCATGGAGAGCAGCCGGTCCGCCGAGGCGTGCCTGATCTTCGAACGCGTGCTCGACACCACCGACGACCTCTACTCCCGGGCCGAGGCGTTGCTCCAGCGGCTCTCCGCGATCCTCAACCTGGGCCGTACCGCCGAATACACCCGGGCGGTGGAGCAGGCGTTCGACGCCGCCCGGGACCTGCCCGACCCCTACCTGCACGGCCACCTGCACGCCCTGGCCGCGCTGGCCGCGCACATCCAGGGCGCGTTGGACCGCTGCGTCACCCACCTGGTCCGGGGCGCCCGGGCACTCGGTTCGGTGGACGAGCCCGACCGGGAGACCGCCTGGGGCTGGCACGACCTGGCGATGGCCTACTCCTACCTCGGCTTCCACGGCTACGCGCTGGGCGCCATCGAGCGGGCCCGCCGGCTGGGGCTGGCCGTCGGCATTCCCGAGGAGACCTTCGCCGCACCCGGCATCCGGCTGCGCAACGCGGTCGCGCTGGACCACCACGGGGACAGCGACGGCTGCCTGCGGGTCCTCAGGGACGTCGGCGGCGACCTGGAACGGTTCGTCGAGGCCGGCACCGCGGGCCAGTTGCGGCCGAGCAGCCGGGCGGCGTACGGGTACGCGCTCGCCCGCCGGGCCGCCCTCGGCGCCGCGACCGGCCGGTCGGCGGTACCGGACCTCGACCCCGACCGGCTGCTCCGCAACGGCGGGGACAGCGCGCGTACCCGGGACATGCGGCAGCTCGGCGGGGCGTGCCTGGCGATCGCCGCCGGCCGGCCCGCCGAGGCGCTGGCCCGGCTGGAGACGGTGCACGTCTCGGCCGAGACGCTCGGCGCGGCCGAGCACGCCCGGCTCTCCAGCCTCGCGTACGCCGGGGTCGGCGACCACGCGGCGGCGCACCGGGCCGACCGGTACGCGTTCCGGCTGGCGACCCAGCGCAACGACCGGCTCCGGGACGTCTACGTCGACGGCATCGCGGCCCGGATCGAGCACGAGGAGATGCGCCGGGAGGCGGTCCGGCACGAGGGCGAGGCGCTGACCGACCCGCTCACCGGGCTGCCGAACCGCCGCCGGTTGGAGCGGTACGTCGCCGGGATGGCCGGCCGGGGCGAGCGCGCCGTGATCGGTGTCTGCGACCTCGACGGTTTCCGGGCGGTGAACACCGCGCACGGCCGGCACTGCGGCGACCTGGTGCTGCAACGCATCGCCGGGGTGATCAACCGGGTGATGCGGCGCGGCGACTTCGTGGCCCGGTACGGCGGCGACGAGTTCGTGGTGGTGCTGCCGGGCGCCGGGATGACCGAGGCGGGTGAGGTCGGCCGGCGGATCAGCGCGGCGGTCGCCGCCGAGGACTGGGAGTCGATCGTCCCCGGCACCCGGGTCGGGGTGAGTGTCGGCTTCGCCGAGGTGCACGGCTCGGGCGCCGGGCCACGGGACGCGCTGCGCGCCGCCTTCGAGCTGGCCGCGCGGGCACGACCACAGGCCACGACCGGGCCGGCGACAGCCCGGTGAGCCGGGTGCCGGCGGGACCGGGCGCGGCTCAGCGGCGGGACAGCTCCGTCTCGCCCGCCAGCCGGGCCGAGCGGTCCGCCTCGGCGAGCGCGTCGAGCACCCCGTCCAGCTCACCGGCGAGCGCCAGGTCGAGGTTGTACGCCGTGTAGCCGATCCGGTGGTCGGTGATCCGGTTCTGCGGGAAGTTGTACGTCCGGATCCGCTCGGAGCGGTCGACCGTACGCACCTGGGAGCGGCGGGCGTCCGAGGCGGCGGCGTCGGCCTGCTCCTGCGCGTTGGCCAGCAGCCGGGCCCGGAGGATCCGCATCGCCTGCTCCCGGTTCTGCAACTGGGACTTCTCGTTCTGGCAGGAGACCACGATCCCGGTCGGCAGGTGAGTGATCCGCACCGCCGAGTCGGTGGTGTTCACCGACTGCCCGCCCGGCCCGGAGGAGCGGAACACGTCGATCCGCAGTTCGTTCGGGTCGATGGTGACGTCGACGTCCTCGGCCTCCGGCAGCACCAGTACGCCGGCCGCGCTGGTGTGGATCCGCCCCTGCGACTCGGTGACCGGGACCCGCTGTACCCGGTGCACGCCGCCCTCCCACTTGAGCCGGGACCAGACCCCGTTGCCGCCCTCGGGCACCCCTTTGGCCTTCACCGCGAGCGAGACGTCCTTCACCCCGCCCAGGTCGGAGTCCTGTGCGTCGAGCACCTCGGTCGCCCAACCGTGCCGCTCGGCGTAGCGCAGGTACATCCGGAGCAGGTCACCGGCGAAGAGTGCGGACTCCTCGCCGCCCTCGCCCGCCTTGATCTCCAGGATCACGTCCTTGGCGTCGTGCGGGTCGCGCGGGATGAGCAGTTCGGCGAGCCGGCCCTCCAGCGCGGGCAGCGCCTCGGCCAGCGACTCCGCCTCGGCCGCGAACGACGGCTCCTCGGCGGCGAGTTCGCGGGCGGCGGCGAGGTCGGCCCGGGCCTGCTCCAGCTCACCGGCGGCCTTGTGCAACGGGGTCAGCTCGGCGAACCGTCGGCCCACCCGGCGGGCGGTGGCCTGGTCGGCGTGGATCGCCGGGTCGGCGAGGCGCCGTTCCAGCTCCGCGTACTCGTCGAGGAGGCTGGCCAGCCGGTCGCCGCTCATGCTCGTACTCCCTCTGCTGCCGAACGCGGGTGGTGGAAGGGACCGGGAAACGGCACGACGGCGCCCGCCTCCGGCGACGAACCGGAGGCGGGCGCCGTCGACGCGGCTACTTGCCCTTCTTGGCCTGAACCTTGGCGTACTTCTGCTGGAACTTGGCGACCCGGCCGGCGGTGTCGAGCACGCGCTGCTTGCCGGTGTAGAACGGGTGGCAGGCGCTGCAGGTCTCGACGTGGATCGAGCCGCCCTTCGCCGTGCTGCGGGTCGTGAAGGTGTTGCCGCACGAGCAGGTGACCTCGGTGGTCACGTACTCGGGGTGGATGTTGGGCTTCATGTCGCCTCGGTCCTTTCGTGGGTGGTCGCCGGGTCGCCCTCGGCGTCCGTCGTCCACGACGCCGGGGTGTCGTGGTGCGATGGCGGACTCGGGCGGGAACCGGAACCGGTGGCCGACTGACCAGTGTGCCATGCCGGCTGGGCCGGCCCGAAATCGGGCTGCACACGTGATCCGTGAGGGTTAACGTCACTGCTTCCTCTCGCATTCCCACCCCGCCGGAAGGCACACACCCGTGGTCACCCCTGCGCCCGACTCCCTGCTCGCCCTGGCCACCCCGCTCGCCGACGTCGTCGACCCGGCGGCGCTGGCCGCCGCGCTCGTCGACGGCCACGTCCGGGTACAGCGGCATCCGGAGCGCCCGCTCGCGATCTACAACTACACCGAGGCGTGCACCTACGGCGGAAACTGGACACCGGTGACGTTGGCCTGCCGGGGGCTGATCGTGGACGAGTCGACCGGCGCGGTCGTGGCGCGGCCGTACCCGAAGTTCTTCAACCACGACCAGCCGGGCGCACCGGCGCTCCGGCCGGACGCACCGGCGGTGATCACGGACAAGGCCGACGGGAGCCTCGGCGTGCTGTACCCGGACGGCGACGGCTTCGCGGTCGCCACCCGGGGCTCGTTCGCCTCCGAGCAGGCCCGGCACGCCACCGCCGTGCTGCGCACCCGCTACCCCGAATTCACCCCGCCGCCGGGGCGGACCGTGCTGGTCGAGATCGTCTATCCGGCGAACCGGATCGTGCTGGACTACGGCGGCCTGGACGACCTGGTGCTGCTCGGCACGGTGGAGATCGCCACCGGGCGCAGCTCCGGTCCGGAGGCGGTGCCGGACTGGCCCGGTCCGGTGGTCGAGCGGCTGCCGCACCACACCCTGGCCGAGGCGATGGCCGCGCCGCCCAGGGACGGTCGGGAAGGGCTGGTGGTGCACTGGCCGGACACCGACCAGCGGGTCAAGATCAAATATCCGGAGTACGTCCGGCTGCACCGGCTGACCTTCGGGCTCAACGCCCGGGTGGTCTGGGAGGACCTGGTCACCGGCCGGGACCTCCCGGCCCGGGTCGCGCCGCTGCCGGACGAGTTCCACCGCTGGGTCCACGCCGTCGTGGCCGAACTGACCGCGACCGTCGAGGCCCGGGCCGCGAAGATCGAGCAGGCGTACGGTGAGATCGTGGCCGAACTGCCCGCCGGATGGAGCCGCCGCGACTTCGCCGAGCGGGCCGCCCGGCACCCGGAGCGCGCCTTCCTCTTCCTGCGTCTCGACGGCCGCGACTACCGTCCGCAGCTCTGGCAGCAGGCCCGCCCACCCGCGGAGTGGACGATCATGACGGGTGACGAGCGGAACGAGGAGAGCGCATGACCCGACTGATCGTCACCCGCGGGCTCCCCGCCTCCGGGAAGACCACCTTCGCCCGGAAGCTGCAACCCGGCGTCGTCCGGGTGAACCGCGACGACCTGCGCCGGATGCTGCACGGCGAGCGGCTCTTCACCCAGTGGGCCGAGGGCCAGGTCACCGTCGTACAGCGGGCCCAGGTCGAGGCGCTGCTGCGGGCGGGGGCGGACGTCTGCGTCGACGACACCAACCTGCGGTCCCGGACCCTGCGGGACTGGGCGCAACTCGCCGCCCGGTTCGGGGCCGCCTTCGAGGTGCACGACTTCACCGACGTACCGGTGGACGAGTGCGTCCGGCGCGACGCCGAGCGGCCCGAGCAGGACCGGGTCGGCGAGGAGGCGATCCGGCGGCTGCACGAGCGCTACCTGGCCGGGCGGGCACTGCCGCTGCCGGTACCGACCGTCGAGCCGGGCGGGCCGGCGGCCGTCTACTCCCCGCCGTCGGACGAGGTGCCGGAGATCGTACTGGTGGACATCGACGGCACGGTGGCGCTGATGGCGGGACGCAGCCCGTACGACATGACCCGGGTCGGCGAGGACCGGCCCAACACCGCCGTCATCTCGGCGGTCCGGGCCATGCACGCGGCCGGCTACGGAGTGGTCTTCTGCACCGGGCGGGACGCCTCCTGCCGGGAGCAGACCGAGCGGTGGCTGGCCGAACACGTCGACGTGCCGTACCTCGCCCTGCACATGCGGGCCGTCGGCGACCAGCGCCGCGACTCGGTGGTCAAGCGGGAGATCTTCGACCGGGAGATCCGCGACCGCTACCGGGTGGTCGGGGTCTTCGACGACCGGATGCAGGTGGTCAAGATGTGGCGCGGCCTCGGCCTGACCGTCTTCCAGGTCGCCGAGGGCGACTTCTAGCCCCGCCCCCACGGCACGCCGCGCGCCCGGCTCCCCCGCCCGCCTGAGGTGTGAGGAAGGGCCCCCGCTACAACAGAAAACGATAAGCGGGGGCCCTTCCTTACCGCCGGGTGAGCGGAACGGCGGCGCGGGCGGTGACGCCGTTGACGGTGACGGCGAGCTGGACGGCACCACCGGGACGCAGCGCGGTCAGCCGGCCGGTGGCCGGGTCGAACCAGGCGGCGTGCCAGGGGCGCAGGCCGCGCGCCGGTCCGACGTGCAGGTTCGGCGAGCCGGACCAGTCGGCCGAGAGCGGGGCGGCGACCGGTACCTGCCGGCCACCGGGCTGGATCACCGTGGCGGTGACCGTGACCGCCGAGCCGGCCGGCAGGGTCGCCGGGGCGGCCAGGGTGAGCCCGTCGACGTGCGCCCGGGTCTGCGCGCTCACCCACTCCGGCCCCTCGGCCAGCGGGTCGCGCCGGGCCGCCGCCGCCTCGGCCGGGCTGACCGGGTCGACCCCGAACATCGTCCAGCCGCTGAACCCGCCGAGGTGCGGCGCGGTCGACGGGTTCTTGCCGGCATTTCCGTTGATCAGATAGGGCACCCCGTCGACCCGTTCGGCGGAGAAGCTGCCGACGTGCGCGCCGACGAGGAGCGCGCCCTTGCCGGTCGCGCGCTGGAACTCGGCGAGCCAGCGTTCCAGCAGCGCCGCCTCCTTGCGGTCGCCGAGCTGGCTCGCCCTGGCCGGCGTCGGGTCCCGGGGCGCGTGGTGCTCCAACACCACCAGCGAGCCGACGGCCGGGTCCCGGGCCGCACCGTCCAGGGCGGTACGCAGCGCCAGTACCTGCGCGAAGCCGCCGCCGCGCAGGCTGCCGGTGGAGGTGTCCAGGGTGACGAACCGGGTACGGGTGCCGCCCCGGGGCGGGCTGTGGTCGAAGACCCGGTACGTCTCGCCGAAGACCGAGCGGAAGTTCGTGATCGGGGCTCCCATGATTTCGTGGTTGCCCGGCACGTAGTGGTACGGCAGCGTGCCGCCCAACTCCTCGTCCAGGATCCGCTTGGCCAGCGCGAAGTCCTCCGGATAGGCGGTGTCCACGAAGTCCCCGTTGATCACCAGGAAGTCCGGCCGGGCGGCCTTCACCTCGCGGAGCGTACGGCGGGCCTGGGCCACCAGGTCGCTGTCCGGGTTCGCCGCCACGAACTGGGCGTCGGAGAGGACCGCGAACCGCCAGGGTGCCCGGTCGACGGTGCCGTCGGTCAGCACCACCCGGTCGGTGCGGAGCGGCTCGGCCGGCGCGGTCACCTCGGCGGGTACCCGGGCGACGATGTCGTCGATCACCACCTCCCCGGTGTACGCCGCCGCCGCGTCGGTCTCGGCGACGTAGAACCGGCGGATCCGCACCGGATAGACCACCCCGGCCGGCACGGCCAGTTCGACGTAGCGCCAGCCGGTCCAGTCCAGGTAGGGGCCGCGCAGCACGTGCTGCTGGTCGAGCGCGTCGTGCAGGTGCAGGCTGGGCCACTCGCCGTGCCCGTTCGCGTGGATCCACATCCCGAACGACTGCGGCTGCCCCTCGACCGGGATGTAGGCGGGCGGGTCGGCGTACGCGGCCCGGGTGCCGGTGGACTGGCCGAAGTCGTACGCCAGCTTCAGGCCGGTGCCGGTGTGGCCCGGCACCGGGGTCGCCGAGCCGGTGGCCCGGGCGGCGCTGAACCGCCAGCTCGCCGCGTCGTCGAACGTCGCCACCGGTACGTCGGTGAGCCCGACCGTCACCGGCAGTACGGTGCTGGCCGCGCCGACCCGTACCGTGACCAACCCGGCACCGCTGTCCACTCTGGCCTTCACCGCGAGGGTGCCGTCGGCGGCTGGGGTGACCTCCAGCAGGTCCCGGTCGTAGTCCAGGCGCAGGTCGGCCGCTTCGATCGGCGCGGTGTTCCCCTCGGCGTCGTAGCCGACCACGCCGAACGAGCCGGTGCCGCCCGCGCCGGCCAGCCCGACCCGGTCGACGGTGCCGTCGATCCGGGCCAGCGGGCCGAGCACGGTCAGCGGCAGTTCGCCCCTCGCCCGCCCCCGGGACGCGGTCACGCTCACCTCGCCGGAGCGTCGGGCCCGGAAGACCCCTGCGGAGTCGACGCTGCCCCGGGACGACGGCTCGGCCCGCCAGGCCGGCGTGCCGGCCGCCGGGCCGTAGGTCTCGTCGTAGCCGGCCGCCGCCAGCCGCCGGGTCAGCCCGGGAAAGACCCGGTCCGGGCGTCCGCCGCGCACGGGCCCGACGCCGGGCGCGGCCGCCGGGTCGAGCAGCGTCTTCACCCAGTACGCCCGCAGCCGCCCGCTGCCCTGCGGCGCGTAGAGCGCGAGCCCGTTCGGCACCGGCCGCTCGGAGCCGTCCGAGGGGCTGTTCTCTACCCGGACCGCCGGCTGGCCGGGCTCGCGGGCGAGCAGCGTCGAGGAGCCCCCGCCGTCGAGGTTGAGCGCGTCGTGCGCGCCGAGTTCGGCCATCATCCGGCCCAGTTCGGTCAGGGTCACGCCGCGGCTGTCCGCCTGCCGTCCGTCCACTGTGAGCAGAAACATCTTCCGTCCGTCGGCGGAGAACCCGACCGCGGTCCGGGGTTCGGGGTTGACGTCACCGATCTCCTGCGGCACCCCGCCCCGGACCAGTACCCGGTTGCCGCCGACCGCGGCGCGCAGCGTGCTGCCGTCCGAGGGCTTCGGCGCGTACCGGAGGTCGACCGGGTCGCCGGGGCGCAGCGCGGCGAGCGCGTCGGCGCCGGCCTCCCGGCCGAGCAGCACCGTCGTACCGGCGGGGATCGGGCCGCTGCCGGCGGCGGGGCTGACCGTCGCGACCCGGCCACCGACCAGGGTGACCTCGCTGACCCGGGTGGCGCCCTCGACGGCCCGGGTCCGGGGGTACGAGCCCCAGAGCGGGGTGAAGACGCCGATGCCGCCGGAGGCGACCATGTTGTTGAACTGGGTGAGCGTCACCGGTCCGGCCGGTCCGGTGGCGGTGCCGTCGAAGTGCACCTGGACCACCCGGCCCACGCCCTCGGCGGTCACCCCGACCGCCTCGTGGTGGCCGGCGACCGGCGACTGGACCAGTTCCCCGCTTTGGATGCCGATGCCCTGGGCCGCGCCGGAGTTGTTGATGTCGAAGAAGTCGCCGTTGACCGCGGCCACCGCACCGGCCCGGTCGACCGCCCGGCGCAGGGGTTCGGCCCGGGTGACCTCGCCGGAGTTGACGTAGTCGATGCCGATCCCGCCGGACAGGTCGGCGGTGAGCGCGTCGGCCCGGAGCCAGCCGTTGGCGTCGTACCGGTCGAAGGAGGTCAGGTCGAGCCCGGGCGCGACCGGCCGGGTCCGGGTGTCGGTCACGATCCCGTCGGCGGCGGCGGCCGGGACCGGCGCGGACGACGGCGCCGGGTACGACGAGGCGGCCGGGGCCTCCTCCGGTGCGGTGGCGGCGGCCGGTACGGGCCGGGACACCACGGGCACCGGTTCGGCGTACGCCGGGACCGGCCCGGCGAGGGTGAGGGACGGCACCAGGAGCAGCAGCCCGGCGAGGCGGGCGGATCGGCGGCGGGTCACCATGCCCGGTAGTCAACCGGACGACGTATAGAAGTTTCAATAGTTGCCGGTTGAACCGAAGGAAAATTCCATCAGCCGCCGTCGTCGGGATATCCGGCACCGAGCACGTGATCGACCTGCCGCTCCGCTGAACCGGCCCGGAACGCGGCGTGGGGCCCGGCCGAACTCGGCCGGGCCCCACGAACGTGCCCTCGAAATGTCGCCGGGTGTTACTCCCCCGGCGTCGACTTCGCGATCTGCATCAGGAACTCGATGTTGGTCCGGGACTGCTTGAGCCGGTCCAGCAGCAGATCCAGCGCGGCCTGCGAGTCGAGCGAGTGCAGCACCTTGCGCAGCTTGTGCGTGATGGCCAACTCCTCCGGGGCCAGCAGGATCTCCTCCTTACGGGTGCCGGAGGTGTGGATGTCGATGGCCGGGAAGACCCGCTTGTCGGCGATCTTCCGGTCCAGCTTCAGCTCCGCGTTACCGGTGCCCTTGAACTCCTCGAAGATGACCGTGTCCATCACGGAACCGGTCTCCACCAGCGCGGTGGCGAGGATGGTCAGCGAGCCGCCGTTCTCGATGTTCCGGGCCGCACCCAGGAACCGCTTCGGCGGGTAGAGCGCGGTGGAGTCGATACCGCCGGACATGATCCGACCACTGGCCGGCGCGGCCAGGTTGTACGACCGGCCGAGCCGGGTCACCGAGTCGAGCAGTACGACCACGTCGTGGCCCAGCTCGACCAGGCGCTTGGCCCGCTCGATCGCCAGCTCGGCGACCGTGGTGTGGTCCTGCGGCGGACGGTCGAAGGTGGCCGCGACGACCTCGCCCTTGACCGAGCGCTGCATGTCGGTGACCTCTTCGGGCCGCTCGTCGACGAGCACGACCATCAGGTGGCACTCGGGGTTGTTGTGGGTGATCGCGTTGGCGATCGCCTGCAACACCATCGTCTTACCGGCCTTCGGCGGCGACATGATGAGCGCCCGCTGACCCTTGCCGATCGGCGTCACCAGGTCGATGACCCGGGTGGTCAGGATGTGCGGCTCGGTCTCCAACCGGAGCCGCTCCTGCGGGTAGAGCGGGGTCAGCTTGTAGAACTCGGGACGCCGCTTCGCCTCGTCCGGGTCCATCCCGTTGATGGTGTCGAGCCGGACCAGCGGGTTGTACTTGTCCCGCCGCTGCTCGCCCTCCCGGGCCGCCCGTACCGCGCCGGTGACCGCGTCACCGCGGCGCAGGCCGTACTTCTTGACCTGGGACATCGACACGTAGACGTCGTTCGGGCCGGAGAGGTAGCCGGTGGTCCGGACGAAGGCGTAGTTGTCGAGCACGTCGATGATGCCGGCCACCGGTACGAGCACGTCGTCCTCGTTGACCTGCGGCTCCCGGCCGCCACCGCCCTCGCCGTTCTCCGCCCGGTCGCCCCGGCCCCGACGGCGGTCACGGAAGCGGCTCCGCCGGCTGCGCCGGCCGCCGCCCTCGCCGTCGTCGTCACCGTCGCTGTCCCGGTCCGACGAACGGTCCCGGTCTGACGAACGGTCCCGATCCGACGAACGCTGCCCACGGTCGTTCCGCGACTCGCCGCGCTCGCCCCGGTCACCCCGCTCGTTGCGGTCCCGGCCGTTGCGCGACTCGCCCCGGTCCGCGCGGTCGCCGCGCTCGCCACCGTCGGTCCGCTCGGCACCCTCGGCCCGCTCCGCACGGTCACCGCGCTCGGCCCGCTCCGGGCGCTCGGCCCGCTCGTTCCGCTCGGGACGCTCGTTCCGCTCCGTCGGCGCCGCGGTCTCGACCTCGGCGGTGGCGGCAGCGGTCCGGCTGGACCGGCGGGACGTCCTGGTGCGACCCTCGCCGCCAGCGGCGGCAGGCGCCTGCTCGGCGGCCCGACGCTCACCGTCCGGCCGGTCGGCGCTGTCCCGCACCTCGGCCCGGACCTCTTCGCGAGCCGGCGCGGCAGCGGCCGACACCTCGGCGCGCGGGCGCGGCGCGCCGCCGCCCGCGGTGTTGGTGGCACCAGCCTGCCGTTCCGAGATGGCGGCGATCAGCTCGCCCTTGCGCATCCGGGCCGTACCGGAGATGCCGAGCGACGCGGCCAGGCTCTGCAACTCTGGCAGCAGCATCGCCGACAGCCCGGTGCCGGTCCGCCGACGACGGGTGGCGCCGGTGGTGGCTTCGCCAGCGACGTTGGAAACATCCGACGTCACGTCGGTGGTGTCGCTCAATGGATTCCTTCCCTCGATAAGGCCGGGGCTGCCCGTGGCCCGAAGTGCTGGCTGGCCGGGCGGCCTCGGTACACCCGTCTCGCTTGACGCGTCACGGGAGTCTGTAACACAGCAGCCGGTTGGTTTCCCGACCCACCAACATCGGTGGGCAGGTCTCGCCGCCTGCGGCGACCTGTGGAAACTGCGGTGCGGCGTAGACCTAGGCAGGGGTGAGACGGGCTGACCGCCGAGAGCTTCGGGGGTGCACCGACCCGCAGGAGTCGCATTGCTTCGCGGCTGTGCTAAGTCTAGAGCGTAATCAACTCTTCCGACCTGCGGCAACAGGGCCCCGCTCGGCGTGTCCCAGTCTACCCCCATGAACCCGGGCGCCGGCTACGTCTATTGGCAACCTTTGCGCGGTCCAACCCATTCCCGCCTCGAATTTCTCCTCGCTGCTGGTCAACGCGAGAATCGACGGCCCCGCCCCACTGACCACAGCCGGCACACCAGCCGCACGCAACTGCGCCAACCGGGCGGCGGTGCCCGGCATTCCGGCCGCCCGGTAGGGCTGGTGCAGCCGGTCCTCCGTGGCCTCGAAGAGCAGCGCCGGATCGGTGGTCAGAGCGTGCACCAGCAGCGCGGCCCGGCCGGCGTTGCGGGCCGCGTCGACGTGCGGCACCGTCGCCGGCAGGGCCGCGCGGGCGGCCGTGGTCAACCCGCGCTCCTCGGGTACGAACACCGTGGCCCGGACCTGCGGTGCCACCGGCAACCGGACCGCCCGGGCCGTACCGCCCGACTCCGTCCAGGCGATGGTGAACCCGCCGAGCAGGCACGGCGCGACATTGTCCGGATGCCCCTCCAACTCGGCCGCCAGCCGCAGTGCCGCCGCGTCGTCGAGTTGCCGCATGCCGTCCTCGACCAGCGCCCGGGCCAGTTGGATCCCGGCGACGATCGCCGCGGACGAGGAGCCCAGGCCGCGCGCCTGCGGGATCCGGTTGACGCACTCCACGGCCAGCCCCGGCGGTTGACCGCCGAGTGCGTCGAAACCGGCCCGCATGGCCCGGACGACCAGATGGTCGTCGCCGGTCGGCAGCTCCCCGGCCCCCTGACCGGTCACCTCGACCCGGCAACCGCCCGCCGTCGTCCGGGCGCTGACGTCGTCGTGGAGCGCCAGCGCGAGACCGAGCGCGTCGAAGCCCGGGCCGAGGTTGGCGCTGGTCGCCGGCACCCGGACCCGGACCGGTTCGGAAACGAAGGTCGGCCGCATCGGCTCATGCTAGGCGGCCCGGGCGCGGTGCCGGGGCCAGCGTCCGGGCCCTGGGACGTCGCCGACCCTTCCCCGGGGCCCGGCGGGGCGCTCACGCCGGCTCGGCGTCGTCCGACGCGCCGCTTCCCGACTCCGTACCGTCCGGCTGTGCGCCGTCCGGGCCGGTGCCGGCCGGCTCCGCGGATGAACCCGCCGGGTCGGCGCCCCGGGCCGGCTTGCCCGCGCGGCCGGCGGAACGCAGGGCCAGTCGCAGTGCGTACTCGATCTGGGCGTTGACACTGCGGATGTCGTCCGCCGCCCACCTCGCGACCGCCTCGTAGACCTGCGGGTCGAGCCGGAGCAGGAGTTTCTTGCGTTCCGCCATCGGAGCGGGAACCTAGCTGTAGAGGGAACCGGTGTTCACCACCGGCTGGGCGGCCCGGTCACCGCAGAGTACGACGAGCAGGTTCGCCACCATCTGCGCCTTCCGTTCCTCGTCCAGCTCGACCACGTGCTCCTCGCGCAGCCGCTCCAGCGCGTTCGACACCATGCCCACCGCCCCTTCGACAATCTTGAACCGGGCACCGACGATCGCACTCGCCTGCTGGCGGGCCAGCATCGCCTGGGCGATCTCCGGGGCGTACGCCAGGTGCGTGATCCGGGACTCCAGCACCTCCACCCCGGCCAGCTCGACCCGTTCGCGCAGCTCGGAGGTCAATTCGTCGCTGACCACGGCACTGTCCCGCAGGCTCGCCCGACCCGAGTCGTGTGCCTCGTACGGGTAGCTGGTGGCGAGGTGCCGGACGGCCGCCTCGGACTGCACGGCGACGTACTCGACGTGGTCGTCGACCGCGAAGGCGGCCCGGGCGGAGTCGACCACCTGCCACACGACGACGGCGGCGATCTCCACCGGGTTGCCGTCGGCGTCGGAGACCTTCAGCCGGGCGGTCTCGAAGTTGCGTACCCGCAGGGTGACCTTCTGCCGCGCGGTGAGCGGCCAGGTCCAGTGCAGGCCGGCCTGCCGGACGGTGCCCACGTAGCGGCCGAAGAACTGCACCACCTGGGCCTCGTTCGGGTTGACCACGGTGTAGCCGGTGGCCACCAGCGCGGCGAGGGCGGCGTAGCCGACGGTGGCCACCGTGATCCGCAGGTCGACGCCCGGTTCGCCGAGCACCGGCACGATGCTGGCGATCCCGACGGCGGCCAGGATCAGCATGACCGCGGTGGGGATGAACCCGGAGATCCGGAAGGCGGCTCGTTCCATGACATCTCCTTGATAGCGATGTGATATCACGAGGATATCGAACAAGCGCCCACCCGTCGACCCCGGCCCCCGCCTGCGGAAACTGTCGACCCGGGCAGCGGCCGGCGAACACGAGCCGACCGGCAGCGACCGGCGGAGACATCGGAACAGGAGTCGGAGTCGACCCGGCACGACCGGGCCCGGCGAGACGTCGGACGTCGTCAGGGCAGCCGGGTCTGGTCCTCTGCGGCGCCCCGGCCCCGCTGCGAGGACGAATAGCTGCGCACCCGCGTCCACTGGAGCAGGCCCCTCGGCCGCAGCGCCGAGCCGCGCCGACCGTCCGGGTCGAAGGCGAGTGCCGCGTCGACCTCGGCCGGCAGTCGCGTACCGAGGACGACCCGACCAAAGGCGCGCCACGGGCGGCCCCACCCGGCCGCCAGCAGTTCCAGCCGGGCCTCACCACGGACGGCTACCTCGGTCACCGCGTCGAGGGACGCCCCCAGCGGACGGTCGGCCCGGGCCAGCAGGTAGACCCGGCGACCGCCGAACCGGTACGCCAGCAGGCTCCCGTACGGCCCGGCGAAGTCGCGGTGCGGCAGCGGCAGGTGTCGGAGCAGCGGCGGTCGGCCGGTACCGGAGAGCAGCAGGTCGAAGGGGCCACCGGGGGTGTGCAGCCGGACGGCCAGCCCCAGCAGGTCGGGCCAGCCCTCCGGGGTCGGGGTGCCCCGGGAGAGCCGCACGGTCCCCGGGTACCGGCCGGAGCCGCCGGCCAGGGGATCGGCGAGCGGCCCCCACAGCTCGACCTCGCCGGTGAAGGAGACCCCACGCGGGTGCAGCAGCCGGCCGCCCCGCCAGCGCGCGAGGCGGCTCGACACCGCTACGTCCATCGTCTCGATGCCCCACCCATACCCCGCCACCCCGCAACCGAACCCGCCGGCTGGGGGCGCCGGCTACTTCCGGGAAGTAGGGCCCTCCCGCGGTCCCGAGGCTCCTGTATCAGGGAAGCAGCACGGTCACGCCCCGGAGACGGCGGTCATGCCGGGGACGCGGCGGGTGAGGGGTCCTCGTCGTCGGTGGGGTCGAGGCGGCGGGTGGCGACCCACCAGCCGAGCGCGTACACCAGGGTGGTCAGGCCGCAGCCGGCCAGCACCACCCGCTGGTCGACGTGGTCCACCACGCCGGCCACCACGAGCTGGCTGAGCGCGATCGCCACCGTCGCCAGCATCATGTCGGTGGCGAAGACCCGGCCCCGCAGCCGGTCCGGCACCTCGGCCTGCAACGCGTAGTTGGACATCACCCAGTTACTGCCGCCGGCCAGGTGCGCGACGAAGACCAGCACCAGCACCAGCGGGAACCAGCGGGTCACCGACACGCCGAGGTAGCCGAGCCCGTACAGCGACATCGACAGGGCGAGGCCGGTGAAGAGCCAGGACCGGTGCTTCAGCACCCGGCGCATCAGCAGCGGGCCGACGAGCGCGCCGGCACCGCGTACCGCGAAGAGCAGGCCGGTGCCGATCGGACCCACTCCGTAGAGTGCGGCCAGCAGCGGAAAGACGGTCAGCACACCGTTGCCGAGCCCGACCGCGCTCTTCACGGTGACCAGGGCCAGCACCCGGGGACGGTGCCCGATGTACCGCGCCGCCTCGCCGAGCGCCGCCCACGGGTGCGGCACCGGCAGGCTGTGGTCGCGCGGCTGCTGCATCGGGCGGCGGATCAGCAGGGTCAGGCCCGCCGCCACCGCCAGGCCGACCACGGCCACCCAGAAACAGGCGTACGGCCCGACGGCGGCGGTCAGCACACCACCGAGGGACGCCCCGACGATGCTCATCGTGCCCCACGCCGAACCGGCGATCGCGTTGGCTCCGGCGAGATCCTCCGGGTCGACCACGTTCGGCAGCGCGGCCGAGGCGGCCGGCGAGTAGAACGCCTTGGCCACCGCCACCGCGCCGACCGCCACCAGCGCCAGCCAGGCGGTGCCGGAATCGCGTACCCCGAGCAGCAGCACGATCGCGGCCAGCGCGGTGAGGTTCGAGGCGATCAGGATCCGCTTGCGGTCCAGCCGGTCGGCGACCGTGCCGGCGTACGGCAGCAGCAGGGCGAGGATGCTGTTGTCGGCGGCGAGCACCAGGGCTCCCCACACCCCGCTGCCGGTCAGCTCCGGCAGGAGCACCAGCAGCGGCACCATCACGAACCAGTCGGCTCCGAAGACCACGAGTTCGGCGCTGAAGAGACGGCGGAAGTCCCGGTTCCGGGTAAGGACTGAAACGGCAGACGACACGTACCGGGACCCTACCCGGCCGCGCCACGCCACCCGTGCACGGACAAGGACCGGTCCCGGGTGGCGGTATCGGGCCACCCGGGACCGGTCCCTCGTCGTGTCGCGGGCCGGCGGTCAGCTCTCCGTCGGCGGCAGCGGCGACCGGCGGCTCTTCGGCAGCCGGAGTACCTCGAACTGGTCGGTACCGTCCACCAGCGCACCCGACGGGCGGGCCGGCACCGGCCCCGGCGACCCGCCACCCGGTGAGCCGGCGGCGGCACCCGCCGGTACCGGCTCACCGGCCGGTACGCCCGGACCGGCCGCCTCGTCGGCGTCCGCCGATCCCCTCCCGGACCGGCGACGCCGGATCCGCTCCTTGGTGTTCTCCAGCATCGTGTAGAGGGTCGGCACCAGCACCAGGGTGAGCAGGGTCGAGCTGATCAGACCGCCGATCACCACGATGGCCAGCGGCTGCGAGATGAAGCCGCCCTCACCGGTCAGCCCGAGCGCCATCGGCAGCAGGGCGAAGATGGTCGCGATCGCGGTCATCAGGATCGGCCGCAGCCGGCGCCGGCCGCCCTCGACCACCGCCTCGACCACGCCCATCCCCCGGGCCCGGTACTGGTTGATCAGGTCCATCAGCACGATCGCGTTGGTCACCACGATGCCGACCAGCATCAGCACACCGATCAGCGCCGGTACGCCCAGCGGGGTGCCGGTGGCCAGCAGCAGGCCGATCGCACCGGTCGCCGCGAACGGGATGGAGACCAGCAGGATCAGCGGCTGGAGCAGGCTGCCGAAGGTGGCGACCATGATCACGAAGACGATCGCGATCGCGGCGAGTACCGCCAGCCCCAGGTCGGCGAAGGCCTCCTGCTGCTCGGCGCTGACGCCGCCGATCTCGAAGGTCGCCCCCGGCACCTCGACCCCGTCCAGCTTCTCCCGCAGCGCGGTGGTGGTGGCACCCAGGTTGGAGCCGGTCGACGTACCGCTGACCGTCACGCTGCGCTCACCGTCGATCCGGGTCACCGCGAGCGGGCCCTGCACCTCGGTCACGTCGGCGATGTCGTCCAGCTTCACCGCACCGGCCGGGCCGGGCGGCCCCACCGGCAGGGCCCGCAGCGCCGCGATCCCGGCGGGCGGCTGCCCGGTCCGCAGCACCACGTCGAGCTGCCGGCCGTCCAGCGTCACCTGGCCGAGCGGGCTGCCCCGGAACTGCTGCGCGACGAGCTGCCCGACGGCCGCCTCGGAGAGCCCGAGCCGGGCGGCGGCGGCCCGGTCCACCGTGACGTCGATCCGGGGGGCGCTGTCGGCCAGGCTGCTGCGTACGTCGGTGACGTCCGCGACCTCCGACATCGCCTTGCTGACCTGCTCGCTCGCCCGGGCCAGCACCTCCTGGTCGGCGGCGCGGACGATCACCTGGATCTCGTCGACCGCGCCGCCGCCCGGCCCGCCGGCCCCGCCGAAGCTGAGTTCACCGGCACCGGACAGCTTGTCGAACTCGGCCCGGAGCGCGTCCTCGACCTTCCCGGCGTCGGCCTCCTCGTCCAGCGCCACCGAGAAGCTCGCCTCGTTGGCGCCGCCACCCCCGCCGAACGGGTTGCCGCCGCCTCCGCCCACGGTCACCTGGTACGACTCCACCCCGTCGGCGTCGGCCAGCACCCGCTCGACCTGCTTGGCGGCCGCGTCGGTGGTGGCCAGGCTGCTGCCGACCGGCAACTCCTGGCTGATGCTCAGGGTGTCCTGCCCGGAGTCGTCCAGGAAGTTCGTCTCCAGCCGGGTGGCCAGGCCGAAGGTGCCGAGCAGCACCACCAGGCCGAGGCCGACGGTGAGCCAGCGCCGCCGGGTCGCGAACCGGATCACCGGCAGGTACCCGCGTTGCAGCGGGCTGCGCAGCTCCTTCTCCTCGGCCGCCCGCCGTACCGCCTCCTCGGTCGCACCGCCGTTCGCCGGCCGGAGGAACCAGTACGCCAGCACCGGGATGATGGTCAGCGACACCAGCAGCGAGGCGAGCAGCGCCACCGTGACGGTGATCGCGAACGGTGCGAAGAGCTGCCCGACGAAGCCGCCGACCAGCACGATCGGGGTGAAGACGGCGACCGTGGTCAGGGTGGACGCGACCACCGCGCCGGCCACCTCGCGTACCCCGCCGAGGATGGCGGTGCGCTTCTCCTCGCCGTACCCGAGATGTCGTTTGATGTTCTCCAGGACCACGATCGAGTCGTCGACGACCCGGCCGACCGCGATGGTCAGCGCGCCGAGGGTGAGCAGGTTGAGCGAGTAGTCGCCGACCCAGAGGGCGATCAGCGCCACCAGCACCGAGAGCGGGATGGAGACCGCGGTGACCAGGGTGGAGCGGATCGAGAGCAGGAAGACCAGGATCACGAGTACCGCCATGACCAGGCCGAGCAGGCCCTCGGTGGTCAGGCTCTCGATCGACTTTTCCACGAACGGCGCCTGGTCGAAGACCACGCTGAGGGTGGCGCCGGAGGCGGCGGAGAGGTCGGCGAGCCGGTCCCGGACGTCGTGCGAGATCCGCACCGCGTTGCCGTCCGGGGTGGCGGTGACCATGATGCCGAGGCTGTCCGTGCCGTCGGTCCGGGTGAACGAGGTCGGCGCGGCGAGCTGCTGCCGTACGGTCGCCACGTCGCCGAGCCGGACCGGCTGGCCGCCGGCCCGCCCGGTCAGGAAGACCCCGGCGAGTTCCTCGACCGAGCCGATCCGGCCGCCGACCTGGACCGTCCGGGTCTGGTCGGCCTCGGTCAGCGCCCCGGCCGGGATGGTGACGCCGTTGGCCCGCAGCGCCTCGCCGATCGCGGTCGGCGCGACCCCGGAGGCGGCCAGCTTCGCCGGGTCGGGGGTGATCACGATCTGCTCGTCGCGGGCGCCGGTCACCTCGACGGTGCGGACCCCCTCGATCGACTCCAGCTCCGGGACGACGGTCTCGGTGAGCTTCTCCGCCAGGGCGCGCTCGTCACCGTTGCCGGCCGCCGCGAGGACCAGCGCCGGCAGGTCGTCGGTGCTGCCGGCGATCACCTGCGGCTCGACGTTCTCCGGCAGGGAGAGCCGGTTCAGCGCGGTCTGCATCTTGTTGACCGCGTCATCGAGGTCGGTGCCGAACTCGTACTCGACCTGGAGGGTGGCGCTGCCCTCCTGCGAGGTGGAGGTGACCTTGGTCAGCCCGGCGATCCCCTGGATGCTGTTCTCGATCGGCTCGGCGACCTGCTCCTCCACGACCTCCGGCCCGGCGCCCGGGAACGGCGCGACGATGAAGGCCGCCGGAAACTCCAGCGAGGGCAGGAGCTGCTGCTTCAGCGACGGTACGGCGTACACGCCGAACCCTGTGATCACGATCGCGATGAGCGCGACGAGCCCTCGGTTGGCGAGACTGAGTCTGGCGAGGAACGACATCAGCGGCTCTACTCCTGTTATCGGGTTGGCGCGAGAACGGGGATCACGCGAGTTCCGACTCGGCGCGGCAGGGAAAGTCTGCCTGACCCGGAACACCACCCCGGCGTCGGGGCGCTGGCCGCAGCCTGCGGGCCGGCCGGCCCGGGCGGCAACTTCGGCTCAGCCACCTCTCAGCAGCCCACGGTCTCCGTCTCCGGGTGGCGAGGAGGTCCGCCCCGGCTCAGGCCAGGTCGAGAGCGCGGGCCGCGGTCGGCACGTCGTTACGGATGGTGATCGGCGACGGGGCGGTGGAGATCGCCCACTCCGGGTCCTTGAGGCCGTGCCCGGTGACCGTGCAGACCACGGTGGAGCCGCTCGGCACCCGCCCCTCGGCGGCCTGTTGCAGCAGCCCGGCGACGCTGGCCGCGCTGGCCAGTTCGACGAAGACCCCCACCTCGCGGGCGAGCAGCCGGTACGCCGAGAGGATCTCCCGGTCGGTCACCGCCGAGATCAGTCCGCCCGAGTCGTCCCGGGCGTCCACCGCCTTGGTCCAGCTCGCCGGGTTGCCGATCCGGATCGCGGTGGCGATGGTCGAGGGCTCGCGGACCGCCTCGCCGGTGACGATCGGGGCGGCGCCGGAGGCCTGGAAGCCGTACATCTTCGGGCGGCGGGTGGCGTTGCCCCCCTCGGCCTCCTCCGAGTAGCCCATCCAGTACGCGGTGATGTTGCCGGCGTTGCCGACCGGCAGGCAGTGGATGTCGGGGGCGTCGCCGAGCGCCGAGACGATCTCGAAGGCCGCGGTCTTCTGGCCGTGCAGCCGGTAGATGTTGACCGAGTTGACCAGGGCCACCGGATAGTCCGTGGCGAGCTTGGCGGCGAGCGCCAGGCAGTCGTCGAAGTTGCCGTTGATCTGGAGCAGCTTGGCGCCGTGCACCAGCGCCTGGGCCATCTTGCCCAGCGCGATCTTGCCCTGCGGCACCAGCACCGCGCAGGTGAGCCCGGCCCGGGCCGCGTACGCCGCCGCCGAGGCGCTGGTGTTGCCGGTGGAGGCGCAGATGATCGCCTTGTTGCCGGCCTCGACCGCCCGGGAGACCGCCAGCGTCATGCCCCGGTCCTTGAACGAGCCGGTCGGGTTGGCGCCCTCCACCTTGAGGTAGACGTCACAGCCGAGCCGGGCCGAGAGCACCGGCGCGGGCAGCAGCGGAGTGTTCCCCTCGTTGAGGGTGATCACCGGCGTGGCCTCGCTGACCGGCAGCCGGTCCCGGTACGCCTCGATCAAGCCCCGCCACATCTCGCTCTCCTCGCGTCACGGTCCCGCCCGCCGGCCTGCGGCGGGCACCTCCTCCACGGTGACCCAGCGTCGCCGACGGGCTGCACCCGCACCACCCGCTAACCATCTGGCGGGACGTGACCGATCAGGCGGTACGCCCGGCCAGCCGTCGCCGACCTGCCCGGCTAACGGTCGCCGCCCTCGACCCGGAGCACGCTGGCGATGGAGCGGACGATGTCGAGCCGGCGCAGCTCGTCGACGGTGGCGGCGAGCGCGGCGTCCGGTGCGGCGTGCGTGACGATGACCAGGATCGCGTCACCGCCCCGGCGCACCGGTCCGGCCGCCCCGTCCGCCGGAGCCGCCGGGGCGGGCGCCTGCCGCACGGTGGCGATCGACACGTCGTGCCGGGCGAAGACCCCGGCGACCGCGGCGAGTACCCCGGGTCGGTCGGCCACGTCGAGGCTGATGTGGTAGCGGGTGACCGCCTCGCCCATCGGCCGGATCGGCAGCGCGGCGTACGCCGACTCGCTCGGTGCGCGTACCCCGGCCAGGTGGTTGCGGGCCGCCGCGACGACGTCGCCGAGTACGGCGCTGGCGGTCGGCGCTCCCCCGGCCCCGCGCCCGTAGAACATCAGCTCACCTGCGGCGTCGGCCTCGACGAAGACCGCGTTGAAGGCGTCGCCGACGCTGGCCAGCGGGTGGCTGACCGGGATCATCGCCGGGTGCACCCGGACGCTGACCGACTCGGCGCCGGCCGAGTCCGGCCCCCGGGAGGCGATGCAGAGCAGCTTGATGGTGCAGCCCATCGCCTTGGCGCTGGCCACGTCGGCGGCGGTGACCTCGGTGATGCCCTCCCGGTGCACGTCGGCGGCGGTGACCCGGGTGTGGAAGGCCAGCGAGGCCAGGATCGCCGCCTTTGCGGCGGCGTCGAAGCCCTCCACGTCGGCGGTCGGGTCGGCCTCCGCGTAGCCCAGCTCGGTCGCCTCGTCCAGCGCCTCGGCGAAGCCGGCGCCGGTGGCGTCCATCGCGGAGAGGATGAAGTTGGTGGTGCCGTTGACGATGCCGGTGACCCGGGTGATCGAGTCGCCGTGCAGCGACTCGCGCAGCGAGCGGAGCAGCGGGATGGCGCCGGCCACCGCCGCCTCGTAGTAGAGGTCGGCCCCGCCCTCGGCGGCCGCGTCGTGCAGTGCGCCGCCATCCTCGGCCAGCAGCGCCTTGTTCGCGGTCACCACGCTCTTGCCGGCCCGCAGCGCCTCGACCAGCCAGCTCCGGGCCGGCTCGATCCCGCCGACGACCTCGATCACCAGGTCGATGTCGTCCCGCTTGACCAGGCCGAGCGGGTCGGTGGTGAAGAGCGCCGGGTCGATCGGCAGCTCACCCCGGTCGCGGCCGAGTCGGCGTACGGCGATGCCGGCGAGTTCCAGCGGCGCACCGACCCGCGCGGCGAGGTCGGCGGCCTGCTCGTGCAGGAGGCGTACCACCTCCGCGCCGACGGTGCCGCAACCGAGCAGAGCCAGACGGACCGGTGTCGTCATCCCACATCCAATGCCAGCAGATCGTCTTCGGTCTCCCGCCGGACGATCAGCCGCGCGCGGCCGTCCCGGACCGCCACCACGGGCGGCCGGGGCACATGGTTGTAGTTGCTGGCCATGCTCCGGCAGTAGGCGCCCGTTCCGGGCACTGCGAGAAGATCTCCGGGCTGCACGTCGGCGGGCAGGAATTCATCCTTCACCACCACATCCCCGGCCTCGCAATGCTTTCCCACCACCCGGGCCAGAATCGGCTCGGCGGTCGAGCGCCGGGAGGCGACCGTCGCCGAGTACGACGCACCGTACAGCGCGGTACGGATGTTGTCGCTCATTCCGCCGTCGACGCTGACGTACGTCCGGATCCCGTCCACGTCCTTGACCGTGCCGACCTCGTAGAGGGTGAAGACGGCCGGGCCGATGATCGCCCGGCCGGGCTCGATCGAGAGCCGGGGCACCGCCAGCCGCAGCCCCTCGCACTCCCCGTCGACGATCTTGTTGAGGCGCTTCGCCAGGTCGTGCGGCGTCGCCGGGTCGTCCTGGGTGGTGTACGCGATGCCGAAGCCGCCGCCGAGGTCCAGCTCCGGCAGCTCCACCCCGCGCGCGTCCCGGATCTGCGCCTGGAGGCCGAGGATCCGCCGGGCGGCCACCTCGAATCCGCTGGTGTCGAAGATCTGCGAGCCGATGTGCGAGTGCAGGCCGCGCAGGTCGAGGACGTTCTCGTCGAGGATCCGGAACGCGGCGGCGGCCGCCGCCCCGCCGGCCAGCGAGAAGCCGAACTTCTGGTCCTCGTGCGCGGTGGCGATGAACTCGTGGGTGTGCGCCTCGACGCCGACGGTGACCCGGAGCAGCACCTGAGGCCGGACGCCCCGCTCCCGGGCCAGCGCGGTGAGCCGGTCGATCTCGTGGAACGAGTCGACGACGATCCGGCCGACCCCGGCGTCGACGGCCCGGGCCAGCTCGGCCGGGGACTTGTTGTTGCCGTGGAAGCCGATCCGCTCGGGCGGCATGCCGGCGGCCAGCGCCACCGCCAGCTCGCCGCCGGAGCAGACGTCCAGGAACAGCCCCTCCTCGGCGATCACCCGCACCACGGCCCGGCAGATGAAGGCCTTGCCGGCGTAGTAGATGTCCTGGTCCGGGAAGGCGGCCCGGAAGTCGCGGCAGCGGGACCTCAGGTCGTCCTCGTCGAGCACGTAGGCCGGGCTGCCGAACTCCGCCGCCAGTTCGCGGACGCCGAGGCCGGCGACCACGAGGGCGCCGTCGGCGTCCCGCGCCACGTTGCGCGGCCACAGTTGCGGCACGAGCGCGTTGACGTCCTCCGGGGTACGCAGCCAGGCCGGCCCTCGGACCCCGAGGTCGCCGTGCAGTGCCCCCGCTTCGTGAGCGCGCATCTGTCGTTTCCCTTCGCTACGCGCGTGTTGCCGACCGGCCCGCTACGCCGGGAGCCGGAGCGGACCTACATCTGCTCCGGCGCGGAGACGCCGAGCAGCGCCAGGCCGTTGGCCAGGACGATCCGGGACGCCTCGACCAGCCAGAGCCGGGCCTGGGTGAGCTGCTCCGGCACCGGCTTCCCGGCGCGCGGCAGCACCTGGCAGGCGTCGTAGAACCGGTGGTACGTGCCGGCCAACTCCTCGAGGTAGCGGGCGATCCGGTGCGGCTCGCGCAGTTCGGCGGCGGTGGCCACCACACCGGGGAACTCGCCGAGCGTCTTGAGGAGGTCGTTCTCCTTCTCGTGGCTGAGCAGCCCCGGGTCGAACTCGGCGCCCCGGGTCACCCCGAGCTGGACGGCCTGGCGCAGCAGCGAGGCGATCCGGGCGTGCGCGTACTGCACGTAGTAGACCGGGTTGTCGTTCGAGTGCTTGGTGATCACTTCGATGTCGAGGGTCAGCGGCGAGTCGGTGGAGGAGCGGGCCAGCGAGTAGCGGGCCGCGTCCACGCCGACCGCGTCGACGACCTCGTCCAGCGTGATGATGTTGCCGGCCCGCTTCGAGAGCCGGACCGGTACGCCGTTGCGGACCAGGTTGACGAGCTGGCCGATCAGGATCTCGATGTTGAAGTCGGGGTCGTCCCCGGCGCAGGCGGCGATCGCCCGGAGCCGGTTGACGTAGCCGTGGTGGTCGGCGCCGAGCAGGTAGACGCACTTGTCGAAGCCGCGCTCCCGCTTGTCGATGTAGTACGCCGAGTCGGCGGCGAAGTAGGTCAGCTCGCCGTTGCTCCGGATCAGCACCCGGTCCTTGTCGTCACCGAAGTCGGTGGTGCGCAGCCAGATGGCGCCGTCGGCGTCGTAGACGTGGCCCTGCTCGCGCAGCCGGCCCAGAGCGTGCTCGACCGCGCCGCTGCTGTGCAGGGTGCGCTCGGAGAACCAGACGTCGAAGTGCACGCCGAACCGCTCCAGGCTGGCCCGCATCTCGTCCAGCATGAGCTGGTAGCCCCGGTCCCGGAAGACCGGCACCGCCTCCTCGGCGGGCAGGTCGGGCAGGTCGGGGCGCTCGGCGACGATCCGCTCGGCGATCTCGGTGACGTACTCGCCGGCGTAGCCCTCCTCGGGCGTCGGCTCGCCCAACGCCGCCGCCCGCAGCGACTGGCCGAACCGGTCGATCTGGGCGCCCGCGTCGTTGACGTAGTGCTCGCTGGTCACCTCCGCACCCGCGGCGGCGAGGATCCGCCGCAGCGAGTCGCCGACCGCCGCCCACCGGGTGTGCCCGAGGTGGATCGGGCCGGTCGGGTTGGCCGAGACGAACTCGAGGTTGACCCGCTGCCCGCTGAGCCGGTCGCTGCGCCCGTACGCCTGACCGGCCTGGACCACCTCGCGGGCGAGCGCTCCGGCGGCGGCCGGGTCGAGCCGGAGGTTGAGGAATCCGGGCCCGGCGATGTCGACGGACTTCACACCCGGGGTCCGGGCCAGTTCCTCGGCGAGGGCGGCGGCCAGCTCCCGGGGCGGCAGGCCGACCCGCTTGGCCAACTGGAGCGCGATGTTGGAGGCGTAGTCGCCGTGCTCGGGGTTCCGGGGTCGCTCCAGCGGCACGGACTCGGGCAGTACCGAGTGATCCAGCTCACGCCGGTCGAAGACGGCGTGGGCGGCGGCGAGAACGGCCTCGGCGAGGTTGGCGGGAGTCACCGAACCATGCTAGCGGGGGTAGACTCGGTCACTCGGTGGCGACCCTGCGCGTGTGTGGCCCGCCATCCCCTGACCGACCGACCTGACGAGGGACCATGAGCATCAGCACCTCGGGCGGCGAACAACGCCGTCCGTCCGTGGTCAGCACCGGCAAGAAGGCGCCGGCCGGCGGTAAGCCCGCCGAGGGTGAGAAGGGGGCCGGGGCCAAGCCCGCGGGGACGGCCGCCAAGTCCGGCTCCACCGGTAAGTCCGGCGCCCGGGTGCCGGCCGGCCGTTCCGGCGGCGGGGGTGGGAAGAAGCCCCAGCAGCGGCGTCCGATCACGCCGGTCAAGGTCAGCCAGGGCCGCTCGTGGGGTTCCATCGGCCTCTTCGTCGCGGTCGGCGTCGTCACGGCCGCCATCATCGGGTACGGCGCGTACGCGGTGATCCAGAACGGCAAGAAGTGGGAGGACAAGGCGGCCGCGATCGACGGGATCGTGAACTTCCGGGAGAGCGACCCGTCGGCGGTGAACCCGCTGCCCGGCAAGGAGTCCCACGTGGCCGGCCCGCTCACCTACAAGATCAACCCGCCGGTCGGCAGCTCGCACAACATCGCCTGGCAGAACTGCATGGGCGACGTCTACGACGCGCCGATCGCCAACGAGCACGCGGTGCACAGCCTGGAGCACGGCGCGGTCTGGGTGACCTACAAGTCCGACCTCCCCGCCGACCAGGTGGAGCAGCTGGCCAGCAAGGTCCGGGGCAACGAGTTCATGATGATGAGCCCGGTGGAGAACCTCGACAAGCCGATCTCGTTGCAGGCGTGGGGCTACCAGCTCAAGCTCGACAGCGCCACCGACGGCCGGATCGACGACTTCATCGAGGCACTGCGGCAGAACGCGACCATGGAGCCGCAGGCGACCTGCTCCGGCGGCATCACCGCCACCGGTACGACGCCACGGGACAACGTCCCCGGTGACCAGCAGCAGCCGGTGCCCCCGGCGGGCGGTTGATCGGCGTGACCACCGAACAAGGGGCGGTGGCGACCGCCGCCCCGGATGACGAGGTCGCCGGCCGCGGCTCGGGCCGGTGGAGCGCCGGCACCGCCGCGCTGGCCCTCGCCATCCTGCTGGGCCTGCTGCTCGGGTTCGCGGGCGGACTGCTCGCCCCGGGCCTGCTCCGCCCCGGGGACAGCTCGCCCGAGGCCGGGTTCGCCCGGGACATGTCGTCGCACCACGCCCAGGCCGTCGAGATGGCGATCCTCGCCCACGAGAAGGCCGCCGACCCGGACGTACGGGTCCTGGCGGCGGACATCGCGCTCACCCAGCAGGGCCAGATCGGTGTCATGCAGACCTGGCTGAAGGAGTGGGGTCTGGGCCCGACCGGCCGCCAGCCCCGGATGGCCTGGATGCCGGACGCCGCGGGCGCGGTGAAGAACGGGCTGATGCCCGGGATGGCCACCGACGCCCAGCGGGCCGAGTTGCGTGCCGCCACCGGGCGGGACTTCGACGCCCTCTTCCTGAAGCTGATGCTCGACCACCACCTGGGCGGCATCCACATGGCCGAGGGCATCCTGGACCTCTCCGACGACGAGCAGGTGACCGAGATGGCCGAGTCGATGGTCGCCGGGCAGAAGAAGGAGATCGAGCTGGTCCGCAGCCTCCAGGGCAGGATCGGCACTCCCTGACCCGGGTGACCCGCACCGCTTGATCCGGCGGCCGTCCCTTCGGGGCGGTCGCCGGTTCCGTTGCGGGCCGGACAGGGGGTCTCGATGGCCGATTGAGGATGACTTTGGTGACTTGCCCGGTTTGGCGAGCTTTCTCCATACATAACGTGACCAGTCAGGATCTGCCGTCGTTGTCCTAGACATGACGGTTGCTCTCCGGGACGGACGTCGCTCGGTCACCAGCTGGTGCCGTCGACACACCATCGGCGGGGACGGCGCGGTTGCGGCCGTCCGGCGAGGACAACGGTCCGGCGAGGCGGGGACGCTCAGCCGCGACCAGGAACTCGAACTGATCGAGACGCTGCGCGGGTGCTATCCCGACCAGCTCGGGCTGGACGACGAACTCTGGACCCGGCAGAGCGTCGCCAGCCTCGTACAGCGCCGGTACGGCCTGCCCGTCGAGAGCAGCGAGGTCGGCGGCTACCTGCGGGCCTGGGGACTCGGCCCCCGCCAGCCCACCGATCGGGCCTGCGGGCTCTGCGTCGACGCGGTGGCCCTCTGGGTGGAACGGGAGTACCCGGCGATCGTCCGCTCCGCCCAGGAGCACCGGGCCGAACTGTGCTGGATCGGCCGTACCCGGCTGCACGGGGTGGTACCCGCCGCCGACGTCCTCTCCGCGGTCTCCGTACGCGGTCGGGTGCGCTTCCTCATCACCACCCCGAACGTCGACCCGGCCCTCCCCCGGGACTTCCTGCTCCGGCTCAGCGGGGCGGAGGGGGAAGCCGTACACGTCGTGGTCGACGGCTCCTGGACCCGGGCCGAGTGGCCCCGCCGGCTCCCGCCCCGGATCGTGCTGCACCCTCTTCCGAGCTGCGGCCGGTAGCGGTTTGCCCTGGTACGGCAGGCGGAACCGACACGGCGGATACCGATTCGTGCCCGGGCGGCGATGCCTGCTACTCTTCCTGGGTCGCTGAGCCCCCGTAGCTCAGGGGATAGAGCACCGCCCTCCGGAGGCGGGGGCGCAGGTTCGAATCCTGCCGGGGGCACATCACAGAACGCACAGGCGCAAGCCGGTCGATCGATCGCTGATCGTGGCGCGTTGAGCCGATCGCGGTGCTATGCGGCCCGGATCTCGGCGAACGACGGCTCCGTGGGCGGCCCAGCCGGTTCCGCCGGAACGATCGTGGCCGCCTGACGACTGCTGCGACCAGCGGAGTGTTACCAACCGCGGCCGGCAACCCCGCCGACGAATGCGCGCTCTCGACTGCCGCGAACTCCGGCGTGGACCGACTCAGGTCGCATGATTGTCGTGCTCGACTCCGGCGCCGCCGAACGCCGAGACGCTGGTTGCTCGGCTCAGGTTGTCCGTCTGGCGCTCCTGAATAGCGCGCGGGCTGCCACGGCGTCGTCGCCCCGTCACACGAGGCTGCGATGCTGCGCGCCCGGGTCGACCCGGAGATGCTGATCGTTACGCCCAGGCTCCTGCGGCGTTCGGAGCTGGATCCGTACGCGCGCTCGCGCGCCCCGAGCGCGGACTACGGGAACGGCCACCCCGAGGGCCGGTCGGGCACCGGCCAGACCTTCCAGATCGTGGCGGTGATCCATGGCGGACGGTGGCGAGTCCTTGGGATGAGCGGCCCGCATCGCCCGCTTCGGGACGCGGTGGCCGGGACTTATGCAACCTGGTCGTGAAACAAAATCCACTTTGGCCAAAAAGATAGCTAGCTGTAGCTGAAACCTCTCTGGTTCAGCGAATCACCACATACGCTACAAATCGCCCGTTAATACCATATGTAACTAGTAAGTAGCTCTAGGTGTATCTGGCGGCTCTGGAGGGGTCATGAGCAACAACCGACGGCTGCGGCGGGGGCTGAAGGCTGGCCGCGCCGCTTCAGGGCTGAGTTCTGCCCTGCTGGCAGTCGGGATGACGGGTGGGCCCGCAGCCGTCGCGCAACCCGTGGAAGCGAAATTGTCTGCCCAGGGCGCGCACATCGGTACGCCCGGTCCGCTCGGCCAATACGGCGGGTGGCCGTCGTTCTGGTCGACTGTCCGCCAAGACGACGGACCTGACGATGCGGGGGACCCTGACGGCAGCCGGCCGGACTACGGCCCGCAGGGCTGGCAGGGCCCGTGGGATGGGCACGATCCGGGCAAGCAGCCGAATCCGCACGGTTCGCATGGCTCCAAGGGCACTGAAGGCCCCCAAGGCGCTCAAGGCGCTCAAGGCGCTCAAGGCGCTCAAGGCGCTCAAGGCCACCAGGGAATTCAGGGTGCTCAAGGCGAAGTTGGCGCTCAAGGTGCGCAGGGCGAAACGGGCGCCCAAGGTGCCCAGGGGGCCCAAGGTGCGCTGGGCTTGCAGGGCGTACAAGGACCGCAGGGTGCTCAAGGTGTCCAGGGTGACGCGGGCATACAAGGACCCCAAGGCGAAGTCGGCGCCCAAGGCCCACAAGGCACCGAAGGCGCGCCGGGCCTGCAGGGCATACAGGGACCACAAGGCAACACCGGTGCCCCAGGACCACAAGGCGCCCAGGGTGACGCGGGCATACAAGGACCGCAGGGCGACACCGGCGCCCAAGGCGTCCAGGGTGACGCGGGCGTACAAGGACCCCAAGGCGACACCGGCGCCCAAGGCCCACAAGGCACCCAAGGCGCGCCAGGCTTGCAGGGCATACAAGGACCACAGGGCGACACCGGAGCCCAAGGTGTCCAGGGTGACGCAGGCATACAAGGACCGCAGGGCGCGCCAGGCTTGCAGGGCATACAGGGACCACAGGGCAACACCGGTGCCCCAGGCCCACAAGGCCCCCAGGGCGACGCAGGCATACAAGGACCGCAGGGCGCGCCAGGCTTGCAGGGCATACAGGGACCGCAGGGCAACACCGGTGCCCCAGGCCCACAAGGCCCCCAGGGCGACGCAGGCATACAAGGACCGCAGGGCGACACCGGCGCCCAAGGCATCCAGGGCGACACGGGCACACAAGGACCCCAAGGCGAAGTCGGCGCCCAAGGCCCACAAGGCACCCAAGGTGCGCTGGGCTTGCAGGGCATACAAGGACCACAAGGCGACACCGGAGCCCCAGGACCACAAGGCACCCAAGGCGACGCAGGCGTACAAGGACCCCAAGGCGAAGTCGGCGCCCAAGGCCCACAAGGCACCCAGGGCGCGCTGGGCCTGCAGGGCATACAAGGACCACAAGGCGACACCGGAGCCCCAGGACCACAAGGCACCCAAGGCGACACGGGCACACAAGGACCCCAAGGCGAAGTCGGCGCCCAAGGCCCACAAGGCACCCAAGGTGCGCTGGGCCTGCAGGGCATACAAGGACCACAAGGCGACACCGGAGCCCCAGGACCACAAGGCACCCAAGGCGACACGGGCACACAAGGACCCCAAGGCGAAGTCGGCGCCCAAGGCCCACAAGGCAACCAGGGCGTGCAGGGAGTGACGGGCAACGGAATCGAGTCCGCCTACATCCAGGGCCCGCTGACCGTGATTGCGGACACCCCCGTGAATTTCGGGTGCCAGGCCGGAGACATCGCTGTCGGAACCGGATACCAACTCTCGGGTGCGGGCGTCAACCCGGTGCTGATCCAGCCGCTCTCAACCAGTGGCTACCAGTTCACCTTCACCGGCGGAGGGGCCGACATCTGGGTTTCCTGCATCTCGCTCAGCACACCAGTGGTGGCTCCGGCCAACACATCGGGCCGGGCGACGGCCAACGGTAGCAAGGCCAGCCGGCCGAACAGCAAGTCGCACCGCCCCGTTACGGTCAAGGAGAAGAAATGAACACCCGTCAGATGTTCGGGTCACTCGCCTGTGGCATGGTCCTGCTGGCCGGAGTCGCGGCATGCAGCGAGGAGCCCGCTAAGAAGCCGCAGAGGAGCAAGTCTGACAGCAGCAACAGCGACGAGGCGAATGGCACCACCAACACCGGAACCGCGCCGGCGGACCTGCTGAAGCTCGGTGTCGAGCAGGGCCAGGCCGGTAACCTCGACGCGGCCAAGGCCACCTTCGAGAAGGTGTTGGCAGGCGAGGCCAACAACAAGTTTGCCTGGTTCAACCTGGGCTACATCGCCCAGTCGCGTAACCAGGCTGACGAGGCGATCAGCAACTACGACAAGGCGTTGGAGGCCGACGCCAACTACAAGCCGGCCCTTTACAACAAGGCCATTGCACTGGAAAGTAAGGCCCCGACGACGTCGATGGACATCTACCGCAAGATCGTGTCGATCGACAGCAAGGCGTCAACCGCCTACCTCCGACTGGGCCTACTGCTGTCCCAATCCGGCGACGACGCGGAAGCGCGGGCCGCCTTCAAGGTGGCGATCCGGCTGGACAAAGGGCTCGCCCCAGCCGTTCCAACGGAGTACCGCGCGGCCCTGACCGCTCGGTCCTCGGCTCCAACCGGTAGGTGATTGCCCAATGCGTACACCGCGCGTAACGGTCTTTACGGGGAGCAACCGCACCCGTTTCATCGACGAATGTTTCCGGTCGCTCGTCGCACAGACTTTCACCGACTGGGAATGGGTGGTCGTTCTCAACCAGGGGTCTCGTTGGCGGCCCGAGAGGCACGACGATCGGGTCCGGCTCATCGTCCAGGACAACCTGGACGGCATTGGCGCCGTGAAGGGGTACGCCTGCGCCGAGGCCGCCGGGGACATCCTGGTCGAGCTCGACGACGACGATCTGCTCAGCAGCGACTGTCTACAAAACATCGTCGACGCCTTCGACTCCAACCTGGAGGTGGGATTCGTCTACAGCGACACCGCGCAGATCCAGGAGGACGGCAGCCGCTGCGAAGACCGTTTTGCGAGTTCATTCGGCTGGCGGCACTACGACGAGAAGGTGGACGGCCGCGAGGTGTTGGTCTGCCGGGCGTTGCCGCCGACGCCGCACAACGTGAGCTACATCTGGTATGCACCGAACCATGTGCGGGCCTTCCGCCGGGACGTCTACGAGAAGGTCGGCGGATACGACGAGTCGCTCGACGTCGCGGACGACGCCGATCTGATGGCTCGGATCTACCAGGTGAGCGAGTTCCATCACATTCAGAAATGCCTGTACCTGCAGCGCATGCATGCGAAGAACACGCAGCGCATTCCGGACTTCAACGCCCGTATCCAGCAGCGTACGGTGGAGATATATGACCGGAACATTCAACAGAATGCGCTGGCGTGGTCACGGCGGCAGGGACTCCTGGCACTCGACTTGGGCGCGGCCCACAACAAGCCGGAAGGATATCTCGGTCTGGACTGCCGCGACGGATCGGACGTCGACATGGTCTGCGACGTGACAAAGGGGGTCGATCTGCCGGACAACAGCGTCGGGGTCATTCGGGCGGTGGATTTCCTGGAACACATTCCGAACAAGATCGCACTATTCAACGAACTCTACCGACTGCTCGCGCCGAACGGGATGCTGTTGTCGCTGACACCCAGCACCGACGGTCGGGGTGCCTACCAGGATCCGACACATGTGGCGTTCTACAACGAAAACTCGTTCTGGTATTTCACGGACGTCAACTATTCTCGGTTCGTACCTGAAATCAAATGCCGATTCCAGGCGTCGCGGTTGGTCACGTACTTCCCGAGCGAATGGCACCGGGCACACAACATCCCGTACGTCTCCGCGAATCTCATCGCGATCAAGGATGACGCCCAACGCAACGGCGGCCCGCTGAACATATGACTACCGGGCGGGAGCAGCCGGCGTTCCGGTCTCGAACGAGACAGCCGGGCGCCATGGCCCGGACTCGACGTCCGGTCGGGACTGGAATCCATGCTGACCGTGCCCCCTGCGCGGCAGGGTCAGGCCGGGGCGGCAGAGCGGTCCCAGGGGTCCGGCCCGCCGCGCCCTCAGGGTGCGGTTCAGGGGAATCTCGGGGTCGGCCATGTTCCACCCGGCGGCCCGAGCCGGGCATACTGGGGCACCGGTACCCAGAGAAAGTGAGCCGTGGCCGCCCCGATAGACGGATACCTCGCCGAACTCGACCGTGCCCTGCGAGGGCCACGCCGGGTCAAGAGCGGCCTGCTCCGGGAGGCTCGGGACAGCCTGGTGGACGCGACCGAGGCGTACGCCGAACTCGGTCTGCCGCCCGAGGCGGCGGCCCGCCGTGCGGTGCACGACTTCGGGGAGGTTTCCCGGATCGCCCCGGGATACCAGGCCGAACTCGCGCTGGCCCAGGGCCGGCGGACGGCGCTGCTGGCCTTCGGCATCCTCGTCGCGCAGCCGCCGATCTGGCACCTGGTCGCCTGGCAGACGGCCGAACCCGACCCGATGCCCGGACTGGCCGGCGTCCTCGACGTGCTGGTGAGCTGGCTGGGAATGCTGGCCGTGGCGGTGGCACTGCTCGCCGTCTGGGCCTCCGGCACCGGGGTACGCCGGCTCGGCACCGATCCCCGGCGCATCCGGCTCACCGGCATCTTCGCCTTCGCCGTGGCGGGCACCTTCAGCACGATCGGCGTGCTGCTCGCGCTCGTCAGCCCGATCAACGGCCCGATCGCCCTGGCCCGGTTGCCGATCGCCGTGGTCGTGCTGATCCTGCCGATGCTCCTGGTGGCCCGCAACGGGGCGCGCTGCCTCGCGACGGCCCGCGCGGCGTCCTCCCGCTGATCTCCCGGTTCCGCTGAGACCTCGCCCACCCGGCTGACCCCTCCGTCCATCGTGGACGGTGTGCACCGGCTGCCGCCCATCGCCTTCCCGCCCCCACCCCGTGCCACTGCGCGCCTCGGTGAACCGTCGACGCTTACGTAGTTATGCTACATGTAGATTGCTAACCCATTGACGAGCGGGGCGCGGAGCGAGCAGCGGGCGGACCCGAGAACGCGAGGAGAGCGGACAATGCACACCGAATCAACTCCTGCCGAAGGGCCCGACGGCAAGGCACCGCCGGACCGGACGGGGCGAGCCGGGGCGACCAGGGCCGGCTTTTTCGCCCGGATGGCCGGCTGGGCGTACCGGCGGCGCTGGGTCGCCCTGCTGAGCTGGGTCGTCGTGCTGGTCGGGCTGGCCGGGGCGGCCCAGGCGGTCGGCGCCGACTACCACAACGACCACTCGCTGCCCGGCACCGAGTCACAGGCCGCCACCGACACGCTCCGGGAGCACGGCTCGCGGCAGACGGCGGGCAGCGTCCAGATCGTCCTGCACCACCCCGGCGGCATCGGCACCGACGAGGTCCGGCAACGCGTCGAGCCGATGCTCGGCCAGGTACGCGCGATGGCCTCGGTGGCCGAACTGACCAGCCCGTACGACGACCCGCAGGCGGTCTCCGCCGACGGCACCGTCGGGTACGCCACGGCCACCCTGGACAAGCCCAGCGAGGAGGTGCCGGCACAGGACGTACGGGCCGTCATCGAGACCGCCCGGGCGGCGGCCGGAGACGGGCTGCGGGTGGAGCTGGCCGGTGACCCGGTCCGGGCCGCCCAGGAGTCCGAGGGTGGCGCGGCGGAGGGCGCCGGCCTGCTGGCGGCCCTGGTCATCCTGGTGATCCTCTTCGGTTCCCTGCTCGCCGCCGCGCTGCCGATCGGAATCGCGATCTTCGCGGTGGGCAGCACCCTCAGCCTGGTCGTACTCGCCTCGCACGTCGCGACGGTCGCCGACTACACCGCCCCGCTGATGGCGCTGGTCGGGCTCGGCGTCGGCATCGACTACGCGCTGCTGGTCTTCTCCCGCTTCCGGTCCGAGCTGCTGCACGGCGCCGACCGGGCCACCGCCACCCGGATCGCCCTGGACAGCGCCGGCCGTACCGTCTTCTTCGCCGCCTGCACCGTGGTGATCGCCCTGCTCGGCCTCGTCGTCCTCGGCCTCGGCTCGCTCCAGGGTGTGGCCGTGGCGGTGGCGCTGACGGTGCTGGTCACCATGCTCGCCTCGCTGACCCTGCTCCCGGCGCTGCTGGCCATCGTCGGCGGCCGCGTCGAGCGCGCCGTCCGGCGCCGCGCCGAGCGGGCGAAGCGGGCCGAGGGCGCGGGGTGGCGGCGCTGGTCCGGGTTCGTGCAGCGCCGCCCCTGGCTGGCCATGCTGCTGCCCACGGCGCTGCTGGTGCTGCTCGCCGTACCCGCCCTGGACATGCGGCTGGGCTTCGCCGACGCCGGCAGCGACGCGCCGACCTCGACCAGCCGGCAGGCGTACGACCTGATCTCGACCGGGTTCGGCCCGGGACAGAACGGTCCACTGGTGGTGGTGGTCGAGGGCGGCCAGCCGGCGGCGACCGAGGTGCGGAGCGCCCTGTCCGGGGCGGCCGGGGTCGCGGCGGTCACCCCGGCGTTCCCGGCACCCGACGGGCAACTGCACACGCTGCTGCTCTTCCCGACCTCCGCCCCGCAGGACGCGGCCACGATGGACCTGGTGGAACGGCTCCGTACCGATGTGCTGCCGCCGGTGGAGCGGAGCACCGGGGCACCGGTCCTGATCGGCGGCGGTACGGCGGCGGCGGTCGACTTCGCCGACGCGGTCTCCGACCGGCTGCCGCTCTTCGTGGTCGTGGTGGTGGGCCTGTCTGCGCTGCTGCTGGTACTCGTCTTCCGGTCCCTGCTCATCCCGGTCAAGGCCGCGCTGCTCAACCTGCTCAGCGTGGCCAGCGCCCTCGGGGTGATCACCTACGTGTTCCAGTACGGCAACCTGGGCGTCCAGCCCGGTCCCGTCGAGGCGTTCGTACCCGTACTGATCTTCGCGATCGTCTTCGGGCTCTCGATGGACTACGAGGTCTTCCTGGTGTCCCGGATGCACGAACACTGGGAGCGGCACCGCGACGCCTCCGGCGCGATCCGGGAGGGTCTGGCCACCACCGGTCGGGTGGTGACGGCCGCCGCCGCCATCATGATCGTCGTCTTCAGTGCCTTCCTCTTCGACCCGGGCCGGATGCTGCAACAGTTCGGGCTCGGCCTGGCGGTCGCGATCTTCGTGGACGGCTTCGTCATCCGCTGCCTGATCCTGCCCGCGGTGATGCAGCTCTTCGGCGCCCGCGCCTGGTGGTTGCCGTCCTGGCTGGGCCGCTGGCTGCCCCGGGTCGCCCTCGAACGCCCCGAGCCGGCCACCCGGGTCGCGGCCGGCACGCCGAGGTCCACTCTGGTCTGATCCGCGGCGTCGTCCGGGCCGGACGGACCCACCACCTCCGGCCCGGGCGACGTGCGCGGCGGGATTACGATCGGCGGGTGCGGGAGCCGCTGACCATCGCCGTTGCCCAGCCGGACTGCCTGGCGTACGACGTGCTGGCGAACGCCCGCAGCCACGCCGAGGCGGTCCGGGCCGCCCGGGCCCGGGTGGTGGTCTTCCCCGAGATGTCGCTCACCGGGTACGAGTTCGACGCCGCGCCGGTCGACGCCGACGACCCCCGACTCGCTCCGATCGTGGCGGCCTGCGCGGAGACCGGCTCGACGGCGTTGGTCGGTGCCCCGGTGCCAGGGACACCGGGGCGACGGCCGCGGATCGGCGTCCTCGCCGTCGACGCCGACGGGGCCCGGGTGGCGTACCGGAAAATGTGGCTGGGCGGGGCCGAGCCGGAGCACTTCGCTCCCGGCGACGCTCCGGCAGCGGTCGAGGTGGCCGGCTGGCGGCTCGGGCTCGCGGTCTGCAAGGACACCGGGGTGTCCCGGCACGCGGCCGACACCGCCGCGCTCGGCATCGACGCGTACCTCGCGGGTGCGCTGGACTCGGCGGCGCAGTGGCACGTGCAGGACGAGCGGGCCCGCCGGGTCGCCGCCGCACACCGGGTCTGGGTGGCGATCGCCAGCTTCGCCGGGCGCACCGGCGGCGGTTACACCGACGCGGCCGGACGGTCGAGGATCTGGGCTCCGGACGGCAGGGTCGTCGCCGAGGCCGGACCCGAGCCGGGCGCGGTCGCCACGGCGACCCTGACCTGACCGGGCCGGCCGCCGAACTCCGCCAACCGACCACCGGGACTCTCGGGCCGCGGACAGACGGTCGGACCGGCTACACCCGCCCCGCCGGGGGCGTACCGGCTCCGCCGCCGAGCTGCTCCCCCAGCCCGGTACGCAGATAGCGCAGTCGCCGGCCGACCCGCTCGCCGACCACCAGACCGGCGTCCCGCAGCGTGGTCAGGTGGTGCGAGGCGGTCGCCGGGGCCAGCCGCAGGGCGTCGGCCACCTCCCCGGTGCTGTGCGGCACCGCCAGCAGGGTCAGCACCGCCGCCCGGGTCGGGCCGAGCAGCGCGGCCAGGGCCGGCGCAGCCGGCTCGGCTGGCGGTGGCGGCTCGGCCGGTACACCCGGTCCGGCCGGCAGCGGCGCCTCCCAGAGCCGCCCGTACCCCCGGGGCGGATACCAGAGCGCCCGGCCGGTCGGCGTGTCGGTGACCGGGTAGAGCATCGGGCCGGCGAACCCGGCCGGCAGCAGGGTCAGCGAGTGCCCGTCCAGGCTCCACCACCGTTCCTTGGCCGAACCGAGCAGCAGCGCCGTACCGTCCCAGTCCAGTTCCGGGTGCAGGCCGCGCAGCAGCGCCCGGGGGCCGCGCTCGGCGGCGGTCAGCGCCCGGTGCGCGATCTCACCCTCGGCGGCCGCCCGCAGCCGGGGCCAGACCGGCGCGATCGCCAACCCGAAGTACCGCCGGATCTCCCGGACCAGCTCGGTCAGGGCGCCGGCCGGGTCGGTACCGAACCGGACGATCTCCGGCGGCGCCGGATGCCCGGCCCAGGTCCGGTGCACCTCGGCGGCGACGACGTCCAGCGCCGTGCCGGCGATCACCCGCAGTTCCTCGTCCAGGGTCGGCCGGGCGGTGGCCGGTACCGGGGTGAGGAAGTCCGGCACCTGGCAGGTCGGTGCGGCGGCCAGCGCCCGGAGGGTACCCAGCGCGGCGCCGTCGAGCGCCGGCAGGACGCTCTTCCGCCAGCCGGCGTACATCCAGAACCTGGTCGGCCGGTCCAGCACGAAAAGGCTGGTCAGCACCTCGACCATCGGCGAGTGCGCGAACCTGAGCCGGACCAGGTCGGCCGGGGCGAACTCGATCCGGAGCATGCTGCCATTCGAGCACGTTCGAACGGCTCCCGACCAGCCGGAACCCGGACGTACCGTCCCCGGCATGGAATACACCCACCTCGGCCGGACCGGCCTGACCGTCAGCCGGATCTGCCTCGGCACGATGAACTTCGGCTGGCAGCTCGACCAGGAGCAGAGCCACCTCGTGCTGGACCGGGCGTACGACGAGGGGATCAACTTCGTCGACACCGCCGACATGTACGGCCGGGAGGACGGCGACGGCCTGACCGAGCGGTTCATCGGACGGTGGTTCGCCGGTACCGGCCGGCGGGACCGGATCGTCCTCGCAACCAAGGTCTACGCCCCGATGAGCGACTGGCCCAACGACGGCGGCCTCTCCGCCCGGCACATCATCGCCGCCTGCGAGGCGTCGCTGCGCCGGCTCGACACCGACTGGATCGACCTCTACCAGATGCACCACGTGCAGCGGGAGACGCCGTGGGAGGAGATCTGGCAGGCGATGGAGACCCTGGTCACCCAGGGCAAGATCCGGTACGTCGGCTCGTCCAACTTCGCCGGCTGGCACCTGGCCCGGGCCCAGGCCGCCGCCGACCGGCGGCACTTCCTCGGCCTCGTCTCCGAGCAGTGCAAATACAACCTGCTCACCCGGTACGTCGAGCTGGAGGTGGTACCGGCGGCGATCGATCTCGGCATCGGGATCCTGCCCTACTCGCCGCTGCACTTCGGGGCGCTCTCCGGAGCGATCCGCAAGATCCGGGACGGGGTGCCCGGCCGGAGCGTGCTGCACGCCGCCGAGCGGGTGGAGCCGCACCGGGCGGCCCTGACCGGGTACGAGAAGCTCTGCGCCGAACTGGGCGAGGAGCCGACCACCGTCGCGCTGGCCTGGCTGCTGTCCCGTCCCGGCGTCACCGCGCCGATCGTCGGCCCCAGGGCGGCCGACCAGCTCGACCTGGCGCTGCGCGCGGTGCGGACCACGCTCGACCCCGGCACCCTGAACCGGCTCGACGAGCTGTTTCCGCCGGTCGGCTCCGGTGGGCCGGGTCCGGAGGCGTGGGCCTGGTGAACGCTCGGCGGCGGCGAGCCGGCGCGGCGGGCCGCACGGCGGGGCGGTCGACTCGAACTCCCCGCACCTTCCGGCAGGGCCCACCCCGCCGACCGAACGGACCGGCGGATCAGCCGGACGGGTGGCGGCGGGCCGCTTTCCGGCGCCTGCGGCGGCGGGCGTAGCAGAGTCGAGCACGGAGGAGCCGAGCCGGTCTCACCCGACGACCCGCGCCGAAGGGAATCGACAGCATGGCGAAGACGTGGCTGATCACCGGGAGTTCCCGGGGCCTGGGCCGGGCGCTCAGCCAGGAGGTGCTGGACCGGGGTGACAACCTGCTCGCCACCGCCCGGCAGCCCGAGCAGCTCGACGACTTCGTCAGCCGGTACGGCGACCAGGTGCGGCCGTACGCCCTGGACGTCACCGACCCGGCCGCCGCCCGGGCGGCGGTACGGACCGCCGTGGAGACCTTCGGCGGCCTGGACGTGGTGGCCAACAACGCCGGGTACGCGAACAGCGCCCCGATCGAGGAGATGGCCGAGGAGGACTTCCGGGCGCAGGTCGAGACGAACCTGTACGGCGTCGTCAACGTCACCCGGGCGGCCCTGCCGGTGCTGCGGGCCCGCCGCTCCGGGCACTTCCTCCAGTTCTCCTCCATCGGCGGACGGGTCGGCGGGACACCGGGGCTCGGCGCCTACCAGGCCGCCAAGTTCGCCGTGGAGGGCTTCTCCGAGGTGCTCTACAACGAGGTCAAGCCTTTCGGCATCCGGGTCACCATCATCGAGCCCGGCGCCTTCCGTACGGACTGGGGCGGGGCGTCGATGCGGATGGCCGAGGTGGGCGAGGACTACCAGCAGACCGTCGGGCGGCTGCACGCGCTGCGCCGGGACATGGACGGCCAGCAGGCCGGTGATCCGGAGCGGGCCGCCCGGGTGATCGCCGACCTCGTCGGGCTCGCCGTACCGCCGCTGCGGCTGCTGCTCGGCTCCGACGCGCTGCGGCTGGCCGAGGAGTCGGCGCGGTTCCGCTCCCGGGAGGCCACCGCCTGGGCCGACGTCAGCCGGAGTACCGACTACGACAGCAGCACCGACTTCGCGAAGACACCGGTCGCGGCGATGCTCGCACCGCGCAGCCCGAACTGACCGCGGCGGCGCACGTTCCCGTAGCGGCCGGCGGGGTCGTCCCGGGCCGCCGGGTCAGCGGTCCAGGCCCAGGGTGCCGGCGCGCAGGCCGGCCTGGAACCGGGACTCGGACCCCAGCTCGCGCAGCAGCTCGGCCACCCGCCGCCGGTAGGTCCGCAGCGGCATGCCGAGCCGTCGCGCCGCGGCCTCGTCGGTGAGCCCGGAGGCGAGGGCACGCAGCACCTTCCGGCCGGTCGGGTCGAGCCGGGGTGCGTCTGCGCGCAGCCAGCCGTCGACCTCGTCGGCCGCGTCCCAGGCGGCCTCGAACAGCGCGTGGACGCCCTCGATCAGTGCCGCGACGGTGGTCACGGTGAACTCGCGGTCCGCGCCGCGTACCGCACCGGCCAGGATCATGACCTTCCGGTCGATGACGATCGTCTCGTGCGGCAGCGGGGCCGCGCAGATGCGTACCCGGACTCCCGAGGCCACCGCGGTGGCCAGTTCGGCGCGCTGCTCGTCCACGACGAGCGCGGCGGGGGTGTAGAGCTTCCGCACGGCCAGGCCGGCCGGGACGTTGCGTCGGGTGGCCGCCGCCACTCCCATCCGGGCGGTGGTCCGGGACCAGGTCTCCAGGTCGGTCGCGGCACAGACGAACTCGGTCCGGGCGCCCGCGAAGAGGTGCCCGGCCCGCCGGACCAGCTCGTCCTCCCCGCGTACGGTGATCACCCGGTCGTCGGCCACCCCGCCAGTCTGGCCCCGGCTGGCCACTTCCTGCCACCGCTGGCCGGATGGCACCGGCGCGGCAGAGGCTCGACGGCATGACGACTGACACACCCACCGGCACCGGCACCTTCCTGCTCGGCGGCGACCTGCGGATCAACCGGCTCGGCTTCGGCGCGATGCGGCTCGCCGCGAACAGCCTGCACGGGCCGTCCCGGGATCCGGCTACCGGCGTCGCCGTGCTGCGGCGCGCGGTCGAGCTGGGCGTCAACCACATCGACACGGCCGGGTTCTACGGGCGGGGCACCGTGCACGCCCACGAACTGATCCGGGAGGCGCTGGCGCCGTACCCGGCGGAGCTGGTGATCGCGACCAAGGTCGGCCCGCTCCGGGACGCCACCGGCATGCCGTCCGGCGAGGCGACCGCCGACCAGCTGCGCGGCCTGGTCGAGGAGGACCTGCGCCGGCTCGGGCTGGACCGGCTCGACCTGGTCTACCTCCGGGTGGGCGGCCTCGGCCCGGTCGGCGGCACGTCGATCGCCCGGCGCTTCGAGGCGCTGGCGGCGCTCCGCGAGCAGGGGCTGATCCGGCACCTCGGGGTCAGCAACGTCGACGCGGCGCAGTACGCCGAGGCGAACGCCGTCGCACCGGTCGTGGCGGTGCAGAACCACTTCCACCTCCAGTACCGGGACGACGTCGAGTTACTGGCCCGGTGCGCGGCCACCGGCACCGGGTACGTGCCGTTCTTCCCGCTCGGCGGCGGCGACCGGCCGATCGACCCGGAGCGGTACCGGCGGGTCGCGGCCCGGCACGGCGCGACCCCGGCCCAGGTGGCCCTGGCCGGGCTGCTCGCCGTCTCGCCGGTGCTGCTCGCCATCCCGGGCACCGGCTCGCCCGAGCACCTGGCGGAGAACATGGCCGCCGCCGACCTGCACCTCACCGCCGAGGACCTCGCCGAGCTGACCGGAAGAAACTGACGCCGACGGATGGCCTGCCATCCACAGGGGACGTACGCTCGGGCGACGCAAGTTCCACGACGAGCCCGCCGGGCCCGGGGACGGGCTCACCATCCGCTGCCTGCGGGGCCGGCGCGGACCGTCGACCCCTCGGACGGCGGAAGGTCACCGAATGAGAACGAGACGCACCATCGCCGTGGCGGCCGCCACGGCGATGCTCACCGTGCTGTCGCTGTCGCTGGCACCGGCGAGCCAGGCCGCGACGGCGCGGTACCCCCACCTCGACCCGGGCGGCCAGCCACGGCTGACCGAACGGGTCCCGGTCAACGTGGTCTTCGTCGGTTACGAGCCGCACCAGGTGCCCCGCCCGGCGTACCAGGCGGAACTGCCGCGCGGCTACGAACCGGTGGTCCGGTCCCGGCTGATGTACGACGTCCGGGAGAAGCTGGGTCTGCACTACACGTACGACTACCGGATCAGCTACGCCGACCGGCGGTACGAGGACCGGTTCTTCGGCGAACTCGCCCGGCTGTCCCGACCGGCCCCGTTGACCACGCTCCAGGCGGAGTACAACGCGCAGCAGCGCAACGTCCTGGACATCACCGCCAACCACCACATCGACGCGCCGAGCGTCGAACGCTGGCTGGTCAGGAACCCGCCGGCCGGGGTGGACACCCGACGGAACACCGTCTTCCTGATCAACTGGTACGGGCGGCCCGACTTCCGGTTCCACGTCTACACCAAGACCAACGAGCCGGACCCGGACACCGGATACAACTTCGGCGTGGAACGGGACAGCCGGAAGATCATCGCCTGGGGCGGCACCACCGCGCGGGACGAGGAGGACGGGCTCGGCTCCACCC
Source organism: Plantactinospora veratri (assembly GCF_036421995.1). Taxonomy (NCBI): domain Bacteria; kingdom Bacillati; phylum Actinomycetota; class Actinomycetes; order Micromonosporales; family Micromonosporaceae; genus Plantactinospora; species Plantactinospora veratri. Next base: position 171,886 of record NZ_JAZGQL010000003.1, on the reverse strand, counting down.
ACCGGGTCTGGTTCCACGACCTGTCGGCCGGCCCGGAGTCCTGGACCTCCAACTGGAACGTCGACGAGAAGGATCTCGACGGCAACGGCGTCGAGGACTACCGGATGCCGCCGACCTGGGAGTACACCGCCGACGGCTACCGGGCGCCCGACAGGCTCGCCGGCGACCTCGGCCTGATCACCCGGTACGTCGCGCTGAACCTGCTCTTCACCAGCTCGCCGCTCTACCCGGCGGAGCTGCCCACGCCGCAGCCGCCGCGCTCGATCAACCTGGACAGCAACGTCTACGAGGGCTGGCCGGGTGTGGACGCCTCGAAGAGCTACGTCAAGCCGGATCTGCTCCTGGCCGAACTGCGCGAGCTGCGCTGGCGCAACAGGCTCGACTACGACAGCCAGGACCTCCCGTTCACCGGTGAGGCCGAGCGCTGCTACCGGCTGGCGGTCGAGGAGGACGTCTCCTGCTACCCGGAGACCGGCTTCCCGGGCTTTGCCAACTTCTACCTACAGAACCGCAAGGAGCTGGCCCGTACCCAGGACGACCAGGGCCGGGTCGACTACGAGCTGCCGATGTTCAGCTACGCGGTACCGGCGGGCACCGTCACCCCGGCCCTCGGCTTCGCCGACGACAACTACGTCGACGGCACCCAGACGTACGTCTTCGGGTTCATCTCGCCGGAGATCGTGGAGTCCGGGTACGGGCTCACCACGACACTCATCCACGAGGTGGGTCACCACCTCGGGATGAGCCACCCGCACGACGGGTACGACAGCGCGTCCGGTGTGGACTACGGCCCGGCCGACGAGTTCTACTTCGTGGGCGCGGGCGACCAGACCAACTCGATGATGAGCTACATCGATCTCAACTGGGACTTCAGCCAGTTCGACCATGACAACAGCGACCGGTTCCTGACCGCGGCGTACAACGAGGCGGCCAACCGGCTCGCCGCGGACGTCCTCGACTCGCCCCGTGCGCACCGGGCCCGGAACGAGTTGGCGGCGGCGGACCGGCTGCTCGGCCGGGCCAAGGCGGCCCTGGCCGGCCACGAGTACGCCGCCGCGCACGCCTACGCCGACCAGGCGTACGGCGAGGTGGTCGACGGCGCCCGCCAGGCGGGGGTGCCGACCGACCGGGTCGCGGCGCAGATGACGGCGGAGGCGAAGGCCGCCCGGACCAGCGTCGAGGCGGACCACCCGCACGAGTTCATCGACAGTCTCGATCCGGAGGGGCCGCGCGCCCAGCCCTGACCGGCCGGAGGGGGTACGGCGGGCACACCAGCCCGCCGTACCCCGACGGGTCCGGTCGCGGGTGTGTGGGTCAGCCGGCCCGGTGCAGTCGGTCGTAGTCGTCCCGCACCAGGGTCGCCGCCGCGCCGAGTCGACCCTTTTCCGCCGCGTCCAGGGTGGGGTTGGCCCGCCGCATCGCCACCGCCGACTCCAGCAGCCGCACCGGATCGCCGGGTGCCAGCCCGACGAACGCGGTCAACACCCCGCGAGCCTGCCTGCCCAGTCCGAACGTGTCGCCGACCGCCACCTCGGCCAGGATCAGCGCCGTCATCCCGACGTCCAGGTCGGGCTGGCCGTTCCGGGCGTTGCGCCAGTCGATGACGACCGGTCCCCGGCGACCGAGCATGACGTTCTCCGGGTGCAGGTCGAGGTGCACGAGGCAGCTGCCGGGCTTGCTGCCCGGTCGGGCCGGCACCGCGCGCAGTCGCCGATGCAGGTCGGCCAGGATCTCCGCCCCGGCCCGCAGGTCGAGGTCACCGTCGACCATGGCCCGGGCCAGGGTCGGGCCGTCGATCCGCTCCATCACCAGGTCGCCGCCGAGGGCGCGGTCGACCAGGGGTACCGGAAATCCGCGCTCCGCCACGTAGCGCATGATCTCGGCCTCACCGGTCACGTCGGATCCGTCCCGGTAGCGGCGCAGCACCCGCCTCTCGTCCAGGGCGAAGACGTCCGCGTCCCGGCCTGCGCCGAGCAGCACGTGCGCATCCATGCGCCGACGATATCCGGCAGCCGCCGGGACGGACCTGCGGCCCGGACGCGAAACCCGGTCGTGACCGCGTCGACGACCGAGCAGGATGGCAGGGTGAGCAGGCGGCTGAGGGCGATCGCCCAGGAGACGGTGGCGGCGCTGGACCGGGGTTCCTACCTGACCGGGCAGGGCGGGCAGGTGGTTATCGGCGACGAGGTGGCCCGGGCGGTGGCCGGCACCCGGTTGTTCCTGCCCGACGAACCGCTGCGCGCGCCGGAGCCGCTACCCGACCCGCCCGTGATCGAGGTGACCGGCGAGTCCAGCCTGGCGGCGTGCCGACGGCTCGACGGCGACCGGGCCTGCCTGGTCTTCGCCTCGGCCCGCAATCCCGGCGGCGGCTTCCTCAACGGCGCCCAGGCCCAGGAGGAGAGCATCGCCCGCGCCTCGGCGCTCTACCCGTGTCTCCGGGCCGCCTGGGACTTCTACCTCGCGCACCGGGCCGACCCCGACCTCGGCTACAGCGACCGGGTCGTCTACTCGCCGGACGTACCCGTGTTCCGGGACGACGCGGGCGTCGCGCTGGCGGCGCCGTACCCGGTCTCCTTCCTGACCTCGGCGGCGCCCAACCTCTCCGCGATGCGGCGCAACCAGCCCGACCGGGTCGCGGACGTCCCGGCCCTGCTGCGCCGTCGGGCCGCCCGGGTACTGGCGGTCGCCGCCGTTCACGGGCACCGGCAGCTCGTCCTCGGCGCGTGGGGCTGCGGCGTCTTCGGCAACGACCCGGCGACCGTGGCGGCGGCCTTCGCCGAGGCACTCCGGGACAGCCCGTGGTTCGAGCGGGTGGTCTTCGCCGTACTCGACCGGGAGCGTGGCCAGCCGACCCTCGCGGCGTTCCGGGAGGTCTTCGGCAGGACCGGTGTCGGCGGGTCCACCTAGGACCTACCGCCTGATGCTCGGCCAGGCGGCCGCGTGGCTCCGGCTGGGCGAGATGACCCGGCTGCTCGACTACGCCGACGCCGGCGTCGACGCCGACCAGGGCGCCTGCCTCGCCTTCCTGGCGGCACCGGACATGGCCGGCGGCGGGCCGGGCCATCGACGGCCCCGATCGTCGGGCCTCGCCGACGGGGATATGCCGAATGAGCGTGATGCCACTGATTCATCATGATGACGTGGTGGTATCACCGCCGGGAGGGAGATGCCTGCCCGGCGGGCAGCCGGCGACGGCCGGCTGCCCACAGCCGCCGCGTTCGACCCGCGTGGCCGTCGTCCAATCCGCCGCCGCCCGACCCGCCGTCACCGCAGGAGCTGATCCGTCTTGCCCGGGATTCCCGCCGACCCGACCGTGCTGCACCCGATGCCCGGGCAGCCCCGGGTGGTGTTGCTGAAACCGCTGGTCACCTCCCCGTTGATCGAGGTGGGGGACTTCTCGTACTACGACGACCCGGACGATCCGACCGCCTTCGAGACCCGCAACGTGCTCTACCACTACGGGCCGGAGCGGCTGGTCATCGGGAAGTTCTGTGCGCTGGGCGAGGGCGTCCGGTTCCTGATGAACGGCGCCAACCACCGGATGGACGGGCCGTCGACCTTCCCGTTCCCGATCATGGGCGGTTCCTGGACGGAGCACTTCGACCTGATCAGCGGGTTGCCGGGCCGGGGCGACACCGTGGTCGGCCACGACGTCTGGTTGGGCTACCGGGCGACGGTGATGCCCGGGGTCCGAATCGGCAACGGGGCGGTCGTCGCCGCCGGCTCCGTGGTCGTCGACGACGTACCCGACTACGGCATCGTCGGCGGCAACCCGGCACGACTGATCCGGCGCCGGTTCGACGACGAGGACGTGAGCCGGCTGCTGGCGCTGGCCTGGTGGGACTGGCCGCTGGAACACATCACCGCGCACGTCCGCACGATCATGTCCGGCAGCGTCGGCGAACTGGCGGCGGTGGCACCCCGGGTCCGGTAGGGCGACCGATCAGTGGCTGGGCGGGATGACCCGGAGGTGGCCGCGCCGGCCGGTCTGCTGGCCGGGATGCTGACCGCCCTCGATCTCCTCCGGGCGCGGCGGCGCGGGTCGGGCCGCCTCCCGGACCGCCTCGGCGAGCGCCACCAGGTCGTCGGTGGTCGGCGGAGGCGGCTCGAACTCGCCCTCGTGCCGGACCACGTCCCAGCCCCGGGGGGCGGTCAGGCTCCGGGCGTGCGGCTCGCAGAGGTCGTAGGTGTGCGGCTCGGCGAAGGCCGCCAGCGGGCCCACCACGGCTGTGGACTCGTTGTAGACATAGGTCAGCGTGGCTACGGCCTGTCGGGGGCAGCCGTTGCGGGAGCAACGCCGTGGTGACCTCACGGCGGCACGGTATCTCCATTACCGGCTCCGCCACCACGCTTGGGCATGCGACACGCCGGTAGCGGTGATCACATCTCGGGCGTCCCGCTCCGACACGGCCGAATCCCCGAGCCGATCTTGAACGGACCAGGTCTACCCTGTCGTCGTGGGCGGCTGTCCACGACGAGTGAAGCGGGGTGCAGATGACCAGTCCGGAGAACCGCCGGCCAGGTTCCGGGCGCCGGTCGCGCCGGGACCGGCACGGGCGCGGGCTGCGTGGCCGACTCGTTCCGGCCACCGTCCCGCTGGCCCGGACCAAATCGGAGATCTTCGACGACCTGGTCCTGGACACCGTGGAGACCCTGGAGCGGCGGTTCGCCAAGGAACTGGCCGGGGTCGAGTTCGCGGTCGAGGACGTACCGCCGGACCTCAACGTCTACGACTCGGACGTACTCGAGGACGGCGAGGTCCCGCTGGCCCGACTGCTGCCCGGGCGCCCGGGGCGCCAAGAGGTGCCGCCCCGGATCGTGCTCTACCGTCGCCCCCTGGAGTTCCGCGCGATCGACCGCGAGGACCTCGCCGACCTGGTGCACGATGTGATCATCGAGCAGGTCGCGAACCTGCTCGGCGTCGATCCCGACGAACTGGCCTGACCCGGGCGGCCCCCACCACCCGGGCGCGGCCGCTCAGGCGACGCGACGCTTCAACTTGCGCCGTTCGCGTTCGGACAACCCGCCCCAGATTCCGAACCGTTCGTCGTGTCCGAGTGCGTATTCCAGACACTCGGCCTTGACCTCACACCGGGAGCAGATCCGCTTCGCCTCGCGGGTCGAGCCGCCCTTCTCGGGAAAGAACGCTTCCGGATCGGTCTGCGAGCAGAGCGCCCGCTCTTGCCACTCCGGAGCATTTCCGAGCAGGTCGGCCACCTCGAGTCGGCCGTCCATCCAGTTGCCTCCTTATCGCGCACCGGCGCGGCAGCCGGCGCAACCCCCCACGCGGAAGGCGTGTTTGTCCGTCCGGTAGCGATTTGATGCGCTCCGTACGAACGACCCCACTGAAATTACACGTGTGTTATACGTGCGTCGTCAAGCCGAACCTGCTAGGTGGAGTCACCCCTACCGCGTGCCCTGACGACTCGGGGAGTCATCGGGTCTCGCAACACCTGCCCTATCGATTCAGACCCGGTGCGGGTAACGCCCGCCCGGCGAGTTGCGTCGGATATCCGGCGTGGCGCGGCCGGCGCGCCCTGCCGAAGGCACCCGATGGACGGCCGGCGAGGGGGTCAGCCGGCGTACCCGTAGACGGTCGTCCGGGGGCGGGCCCGCCGGCCGGCGGCGGCCGCGATCCGCATCAGCTGGGCCACCGTACGCGCCGAGCCGTGGTCCGAGCCGGCCATCCGGGAGATCGTCTCCTCCATCAGGGTGCCGCCGAGATCGTTGCAGCCGCTCCGGAGCAGTTCGGCGGTACCGGTGTCGCCGAGCTTGACCCAGGAGCACTGGATGTTGTCGATCCGGCCGTGCAGCAGCAGCCGGGCCATGGCGTGCACCACCCGATTCTCCCGCCAGGTGGGACCGGGTCGGGCGATGCCGGCGAGGTAGATCGGCGCGTTGGTGTGCACGAAGGGCAGCGCCACGAACTCGGTGAAGCCGCCGGTCCGGTCCTGCAACCCGGCCAGTACCCGGAAATGGCCCAGCCACTGCCGGGGGTGGTCGACGTGGCCGTACATCATGGTGGAGCTGGACCGGATGCCCAGCTCGTGTGCGGTGCCGACCACCTCGACCCAGGTGGCGGCCGGCAGTTTGCCCTTGGTGAGCACCCAGCGCACCTCGTCGTCGAGGATCTCGGCGGCGGTGCCCGGGATGGTGTCCAGCCCCGCGTCGCGCAGCTCGGTCAGCCACTCCCGGACCGGCACGCCGGCCTTGGCCGCCCCGGTGACGATCTCCATCGGCGAGTACGCGTGCACGTGCATGCCCGGCACCCGGGCCTTGATCGCCCGCACCAGGTCGGCGTACGCGGTGACCGGCAACTTCGGGTCGATGCCGCCCTGCATGCAGACCTCGGTGGCGCCCGCCGTCCACGCCTGCTCGGCCCGGTCGGCGACCTGATCGACCGAGAGCCGGTAGGCGTCGGCGTCCCGCTCCCGCTGCGCGAAGGCGCAGAACCGGCAGCCCACGTAGCAGACGTTCGAGAAGTTGATGTTGCGGTTGACCACGTACGTCACGTCGTCACCGACGGCGTCCCGGCGTACGTCGTCGGCGATCCGGCACAGCTCGTCCAGGGCCGCCCCGTCGGCGGCGAAGAGGGCCAGCGCCGCCGCCTCGTGCCGGGGCTCCAGCAGCGCGGCCGGGTCGTCGGCGGCCAGCCGCAGCCCGGCCCGCACCTCCGTGTCGGAGGACGGGACGGCGGTCGGGACCTTCGCGCCCACCTCCGCCCAGTCGCCGTAGACGGAGTCGAAGTCACCGCGCCGGTCGGCGCTCCGACCGGTGGTGTCGATGGTGGCGTGCAGGTCGGTACGCCCACCCGGCACGAAGGCGTCGTCCGGCTCCTGCCAGGACCGGCCGACCGGCCGGGCCGACTCGACCGCCAGCCCGGTCACCGGGTCGGCGAGCGCGGCGACGTGCGCGGCGAGCCGGGGATCCAGCCACGGGTCGGCCCGCCGGACGTACTCGGGGTAGACCGTCAACCGCTCCCGCAGGGTGAACCCGGCGGCGGCGGTACGCGCGGCCAGCTCGTCCAGGTGCGGCCAGGGGCGCTCCGGGTTGACGTGGTCCGGGGTCACCGGCGACACGCCGCCCCAGTCGTCGATGCCGGCCCGCAGCAGCAGGTCGTACTCCCCCTCGATCAGGTTCGGCGGCGCCTGGATCCGGGCGCCCGGCCCGAGCAGGATCCGGGTCACCGCCACGGTGGCGGCCAACTCGTGCAGCTCGGCGTCGGGCATCCCGCGCATCGCGGTGTCCGGCTTGGCCCGGAAGTTCTGCACGATGACTTCCTGGATGTGGCCGTACTCCCGGGCACTGCGCCGGATGGCGAAAATCGAGTCGACCCGCTCGGCGGGCGTCTCGCCGATCCCGATCAGGATGCCGGTGGTGAAGGGTACGGCGACCCGTCCGGCGTCGGCCAGCACCCGCAGCCGGACGGCCGGTTCCTTGTCCGGCGAGCCGTAGTGCGGCCCGCCCGGCTCCGACCAGAGCCGGGTCGCGGTGGTCTCCAGCATCATCCCCATGCTCGGCGCCACCGGCTTGAGCCGTTGCAGCTCGGCCCAGGAGAGCACGCCCGGGTTGAGGTGCGGCAGCAGGCCGGTCTCCTCCAGTACCGCGATCGCGCAGGCCCGGAGGTAGTCCAGAGTCGAGTCGAAGCCCCGCTCGGTCAACCACTGCCGGGCCTGCGGCCAGCGCTGCTCGGGCCGGTCGCCGAGGGTGAACAGCGCCTCCTTACAGCCCTGCGCGGCACCGGCCGCCGCGATCGCCAGCACCTCGTCCCGCTCCAGGAAGGCGGCGGGCAGCCGGTGCGGGACGGTGGCGAAGGTGCAGTAGTGGCAGCGGTCCTGGCAGAGCCGGGTCAGCGGGACGAAGACCTTCTTGGAGAAGGTGACCACGCCCGGCCGGCCGGCGTCGACCAGTCCGGCGTCCCGGATCCGGCCGGCGGTCGCCAGCAGTTCGTCGAGGAACTCGCCGCGCGCGGCGAGCAGCGCGGTCGCCTCGTCCGGGTCCAGCGCCCGGCCGTCGGCCGCCCGACGCAGCGCCCGGCGCAGGCTCGCGACAGTCGGTTGATCAGTCCCATCAGCCACTCGTGCAGCCTAGGCGCAACCTCGGCGGGTCTGCGGTCGCCGACCCCACAGCCGGCGGCGGAACCGGCGTGGGTCCGGTCACAGGCCCGGGCGACCCGGGGCTGTCACAACCCCCGGCCGACCCGGTGCGCGGGCCGCCGGGTCGGGCGTCGCGGTCGGGCTCAGCGGGGCTGGGTCGGGTCGTCGTCCCGGTCCGCCGCCGGCGGCTGGGCACCGGCCGACGGTTGCTGGCTGGCCGGGTTGATCCGCTGGGTAAGGTCGGCGACCGGCGGCCGCTGTGGGATCACCTGGGTCCGTCCGGTCTCCTCCTCGTCCGGCTCCGACGGCGTCGTGCCGGACGGAGCCGGGCCGGCCGGCGGCGCGGACGGCTCGGGGCGCTGTGCCGGGGGCGCGGAGGCCGGCGGCGCGGAGGCGGGTGCCGGCGGAGCCGACGACGGCGCGGGCGGAGCCGACGACGGCGCGGGCGGAGCCGACGACGGCGCGGGCGGAGCCGACGCGGGCGGGGCGGAGGCGGGCGGGGCGTACCCGGGCTGACCGTAGCCGGCGGGCGGGGCGTAGTCGGTCGGCTGGCCGTAGACCGTCGGCTGGCCGTAGAGGTGCGGCTCGGGCTGCCCGGCCGGCGGGTAGCCCTGGTACGGCACTCCCGGCTGGCCGTACCCGGTCGGCTGTCCGTAGCCGCCGGGCTGCCCGTAGCCGCCGGGCTGGCCGTACGGCTGGGGCTGGCCGTAGAGGCCGGGCTGCGGCTTCGGCTTCGGCACGTGGAAGAGCGCCCGCCACACCCGGAAGACCAGGAAGGCCACCGCCAGCAGGATCACGTACGCCCCGACGAAGACCAGCGTGCGGGTGAAGGCCTGCCGGAACTGTGTCTCGGCCAGCAGCCCGAAGATCCCGGCCAGCAGGGTGATCCCGCCGAACAGCACCGAGACGGCGTACTCGACGAGCGCCACCAGGGTGATCACCCGGGCCTGCCCGACCACCGGCTGTACGTGGGTGGCGAGCAGCACCGCGAGCACTGGCAGCGCGACCTGCTCCAGGCCGACGAACGCGTAGAAGTAGCTCAGCGAGCGGTCGCCGAAGTCGGAGTTCTGCCAGCCGCCGAAGAACAGCTCGATCAGCCCGCTGAACAGGAAGAAGGCGTTCGCCCCGAGGAGCACCAGCGCGATCAGTTCGCGCAGCGGTTTGGTTACTGAACTGGCCTGCGGCGCGTCGGCCGGCGCGGGCCCGGGCTGGCTGGTCAACTCTCCCCCTGAAGGCGGTGACGGACTCCTGCGTCGCCTGAGCCTAGTCGGCCGGCCCGCCCGCCGCCTGTCCCGAGCCGATGGGCGAGGATGGAAGCCATGCGCATCGTGGTGTTGACCGGCGGCATCGGCGGGGCCCGCTTCCTGACCGGCGTCCGCGCGTACGCCCGTGAGGTGGGCGCCGAGGTGACCGCGGTGGTCAACGTCGGCGACGACGTCGTCCTGCACGGCCTGCGGATCTGCCCCGACCTGGACAGCGTGATGTACACCCTCGGCGGTGGGGCGGACCGGGAACGGGGCTGGGGCCGGGCCGGCGAGACCTGGACCGTCAAGGAGGAACTCGCCGCGTACGGCGCGGAGCCGACCTGGTTCGGCCTCGGCGACCGGGACGTGGCGACACACCTGGTCCGGACCACCATGCTGAACGCCGGCTATCCCCTCTCGGCGGTCACCGAGGCGCTCTGCGCCCGCTGGCAGCCCGGAGTACGCCTGCTGCCCGCCACCGACGACCGCCTGGAGACGCACGTCGTGGTGGACGACCCCGACGGGGCGAACCCGGGCACGCAGCGGGCGATCCACTTCCAGGAGTGGTGGGTACGCCACCGTGGCCAACTGCCCACCTCCCGTTTCGTCTTCGTGGGCGCCGAGGCGGCCAAGCCGGCGGCCGGGGTGCTCGACGCGCTGGCCGGAGCCGACGTGGTGCTGCTCGCCCCGAGCAACCCGGTGGTGAGCGTCGCGCCGGTGCTCGCCGTACCGGAACTGCGGGACGCGCTGGTCGCCGGCCCGGCGCCGGTGGTCGGGGTGTCACCGATCATCGGCGGCGCCCCGGTACGCGGGATGGCGGACCGCTGCCTGGCGGTGCTCGGCGTGCCCTGCACCGCGGCCGGGGTGGGTGGCCTCTACGGTGCCCGGTCGGCCGGTGGCATCCTGGACGCCTGGCTGGTGGACAGCACCGATGCCGGAACCGAGGTCGAGGGGGTTACCGTGCGGGCGACCCCGCTGTGGATGACCGACGAGGCGGCGACCGCGACCATGGTCCGGACCGCCGTGGAACTGGCCTGAGCGGTGGTCGCGGAAGTCGTGGAGCTGGGATGAGACTTGAGGTGCTGCCGGTGCTCGGCATCGGCGACGTCACCGAGGGCGACGACCTGTCGGCGCTGATCTCGACCGCCGCGCCCTGGCTGCGCAACGGCGACGTGCTGGTGGTGACCAGCAAGATCGTCTCCAAGGCGGAGGGTCGGCTGGTCGACGTACCGGTCGACGGGCCGGAACGGGAGGCGGCCCGGGCCGAGGTGCTGGCCGGCGAGACCGCCCGCCCGGTGGCCCGGCGCGGTGCGACCCGGATCGTGCAGACCCACCACGGCTTCGTGATGGCCTCCGCCGGGATCGACGCCTCCAACGTGGACCGCTCCCGGCTGGTCCTGCTGCCCAAGGACCCGGACGCCTCCGCCCGGGCGCTGCGGGCCGCGATCCGCGAGCGGCACGGCGCCGACGTGGCGGTGATCATCTCCGACACCATGGGCCGGCCGTGGCGCAACGGCCTGACCGACGTGGCGCTCGGGGTGGCCGGGATGCCGGCGGTCCGCGACCACCGGGGCGAGGTCGACCCGTACGGCAACAAGCTCAACATCACCCAGATGGCCGTGGTCGACGAGTTGGCCGGCGCGGGCGAACTGGTCAAGGGCAAGTGTGATCAGGTGCCGGTGGCGGTGATCCGGGGCTATCTCGGTGCCGCCGACCAGGACGACGGGCCCGGCGCGGCGGCGCTGGTCCGGGACGCCGAGCACGACCTGTTCGCCCTCGGTACCGCCGAGGCGCGGGCGGACGGGCTCCGCGCCGCCGCCACCCTCGCCGAGTCGACGGCCGGCGGGCCGACCGCACCCGTGGTGCCGGCGGTGCCGGACGGCACCGACGCCGGGCCGGACCGCGCGGCGCTGGACCGGGCGCTGCGCACGGTGGCCGAGGTCGTGGCGCCCGGCACGGTCTGGACGCTGGTCACCGACGATCGACGGGTACGCGACCGGCTCGGCGGGACGGCTCCGCCCCGGGCACCCGGGACCGTCGCGCTGCTCGACTGCGCGCCACCCGGACCGGCCGGCACCGACCCGGCTGTGCTGATCCGGTTCGGCGCCGACCTGCACCGGTTGCGGGCCGCACTGGCCGCCGAGGGTCTCGGCTCCGCCGTCCTGCCCGCCTCCGCCGGCCAGGTCGGGGCGACCCTGCTGGTCGACGCCGCGCCGGACACCGCGATCGGGCGCTGACCGCCCCGGCCCGGAGTCCTCAACCGGTCAGGATGGCCCGGCCCAGCGGGGTCAGGCTGTGCAGCACGGTGTTGCGGTCGCGGTGGCTGACCAGCAGCCCGGCGTTGCGCAGCACGGTGGTGTGCTGGCTCGCGGCCGCCGCCGAGATGTTCAGCCGGCGGGCCACCTCGCCGGTCGAGCAGCCGTCGCCGACCACCTCCAGTACCCGGGCCCGGGTCTTCCCGATCAGCGCGGCCAGGGCCGCCCGGCCCGCCTCCCCGCCGGTCGCCGGCACCGGACCGGCGCCCTCGCCCGGTGCCGGCATCAGCCCGCCCAACCGGTCGACCGGATAGACCAGCACCGGCGGCAGCTCCGGGTCGAGCAGGGTCACCGGAATGCGGGCGCAGAAGAACGACGGCACCAGCAGCAGGCCGCGCCCGTCGAGGTGCAGTTCCCGGTCGGCGGGATAGTCCGGCACCTCCAGTACCCCCGCGTTCCAGCGCATCGCCGGGCGGAGGCTGGCCAGCAGTCCCTCGGTGCCGCCGTCGAGCAGGGCTCGGGCCCGCCGCGCCCGGTCCGCCTCCACGGCCGCCTGGATCCGGTCCCAGTACGGCTCGATCGCGGTCGCCTGGTAGAGCCGCATCGAGTCGGTGAGGTGCTCCAGCACCTCGACGTCGCCCCGGGCGAGCGCGCTGGCCGATCCGGGCAGCGACAGCGGGCTCTCCCCGGCCAGTACGGTCAGGTCCCGCTCCAGCGCGTTGACCGGAGTGGAGCGTACGGCGTCCAGCCCCGCCGCCAGGCCGTACATGCTGTGGTACGGGGTGAGGAAGTCGGGAAAGTAGCCGCGGGGCGGGTTGAGGGCGAGCAGCAGCCGCAACTGTCCCGGCGCGGTGTCCCGGCGGAGCCCGCCGGAGACGCCCCGCTGCCAGCCCGCCATCATCGGATCCCGGCCGCGCCCCTGCAACAGGTGCAGGCTGAGGACCAGCTCCCAGACCTGGTCCGCGGCAGGGGCGACCCGGGTCCGGGCGATGTCCTCGCTGGAGAAGAAGATCCGCAGCATGGCACGCACTCCCCGAATCGCCGGATGGGGTTTGCCCGGCAACCAGTTCGCACTCTACCGGGCGCCATCTATCAGCGTCTTTCAGCGTGAACTGAAAGACCTCGACGGCCGGCGGAGCCAACGTGCATGCTCACTAGGCCGATATCGGGGTCACTGGCGTCCTGGACGCCGGGTGACCCTGCGGCATGCCGGGGGGCAGGGGAGGAACGCGGCACCCGGACGGTTGCCACGAGGGTTCGCGGACGGTTGTCCGCGGAGGACATCGTCCGGGTTGTCGCTTTCCAGGCCGCCCCCGCACCGCCTGCCGGGACTCAGTCCTGCCGACCCTGCGCGATCATCAGCGCGACCCGGTGGTCCTCGTCGGTCACGTAGTAGCGGGCGCCGTCCACTTCGGCCAGTCCCTCGACGTTGTGCAGCGGGGCGAGGTCGGCGACCAGTTCACCGGCGACGGCGGGCCCCGCCGGCTCGGCCGGCCAACGGAACCGGACGTGCCGGCTGGTCACGTCGCCGCCGGTCGGATGGTCGTCGAGCAGCGCGGAGCGCTTGTCGAGCGCGTCGATCGAGCCGATCACCGCGTCGTAACCGCCGTCGTCCCGGGCCGACAGCGCGCGGAAGCCGGTCAGCTCGCCGGGCCGGGTCACCCCGGTCAACGCGTACCCGCCGACGACCCGGGGCCAGCTCCGCCGGTCGAACATCCCGGCCACGTCCGCCAGCTCCACGAAGACCGGCTCGCCCCGCCCGGTCACCGGAAACCGCAGGCCGAGCAGGACGGTGCCGGCCGGGGTGAAGGCCGCCGCCTCCACGTTGACCGGCAGGTCGTCGTCGGTGAGCCGGTCGACCCAGCTCTTCGCCCGGGCGGTGCCGCGGGCCCGGGTAGCGGCGATGAAGAGGTGCCGGACCCGCTCGCCGGCCGGCAGTACCCCGATCCCGGCGGCCAGCAGGGCGTCGTTCACCGCCCGGTGCAGCCGGAACTGGTTGCGTACCACGTGCAGCCGGGGCAGTGGGGCGGCGGCCTCGGCCTCCCGGAACCGGGCCACGAAGGCGCGGCGGGGGCGCAACGGCCCACGCTTGGAGCCGAAGTGCGAGCCGAAGACGTAGACCCAGCCGTCGTGGCGGGCCAGCGCCTCGCCGTCCTCGGTCCGGCCGTTCTCGGCACCGGCGTCCATCGGCACGTGCACGGTCAACCAGCCGCCGTCGTACCGCTCGACCAGCAGGGCCAGGCAGTGTTCGACCGGTCCCTCGTCGAGTACGGTCCAGAACCCCCGCCGCGCGCCGTACGCGGCGAGCAGTTCGGGGGCGCGTACCGGCAGCAGGTCACTCGCCTCGTTGCCGGCGACCGCCAGTTCGACCGTACGCGGAAGGCACGTCATACCGATCATGCTACGAGCCGCGCACTAGGGTGGCGTCGTGCCCGATGCCCTCTACGCCGACGCGTCAGCCCTGCTCACCGGCTGGCAGCCGCCCACCGCCGAGGCGGCGGACGCGCTGGCCCGGACCCTGCGCCTGCTCGACGAGGGCGGCCCGGCCGCGCTGACCCGGGGCCACCGGGCCGGCCACGTCACCGCCAGCGCACTGGTGCTGGACGCCACCGGCAGCCGGGTGCTGCTCTGCCTGCACGGCCGGTTCCGCCGCTGGGTGCAGCTCGGCGGGCACTGCGAGCCCGATGACCGGACGCTGGCCGGTGCGGCGCTGCGGGAGGCGACCGAGGAGTCCGGCATCGCCGGGCTGTGGCTCGACCCGACCCCGATCGACCTGGACATCCACCCGGTCTCCTGCCAGGGCGGCTCGCTGCACCACGACGTACGTTTCGCCGCGGTCGCCCCGGCCGGCGCGGTCGAACGGGTCAGCGCCGAGTCGGTGGAACTCGGCTGGTTTCCGCCGGACGCGCTCCCCGAGCCGCTGGCCGGCGCCACCGCCCAACTGGTGGCACCGGCGCTCGCGGTCTTCGCGCGGAACCACCCGCGTCCGGCACCCGAGGTCACCCGCACCTACAGGTAGGGGTGCGCCTCCTCCGCCTCCAGCGCGGCGACGATCTCCTTGACCTCCTGGGCCCGGGACCGGTCACAGACGAACAGTGCGTCCGGCATGTCGACGACCACGGTGTCCTGGATCCCCAGGGTCACCACCAGCCGATCGGACTGGGTCACCACGACCGTACGCGCGGTGTCCCGGAGCACCACCCGGCCGGCCGGGGGCGTGCCGTCGGGTCCCTCCCGGAGCACCACGTTGCTCGCGTCGTCGCCGGTCAGCGCCTCGCCGAGGGTGTGGAAGTCGCCGACGTCGTTCCACCGGAAGTCGGCCGGCACGGTGGCGACCAGACCACGCTCCGCCGCACCCTCCATCACCGCGAAGTCCACCGAGATCTTGGTCAGCTCCGGCCAGACCCGGTCCAGCACCGCCGCCTGCTCCGGGGTGCCCCAGGCGGCGGCGATCTCGGTCAGCCCGGCGTGCAGCTCCGGCCGCTGCCGGGCCAGTTCGCCGAGGAAGACGTCGACCCGCCAGACGAACATCGAGGCGTTCCAGTAGAAGCGGCCGGACTCGACGTACTTGACCGCGAGGTCGTACTCCGGCTTCTCCTTGAACCGGACGACCTGCCGGGCCGGGCCGGCCCCGATCGGCTCGCCCGACTCCAGATAGCCGTAGCCGGTCTCCGGATGCGTGGGCGTGATGCCGACCGCGACCATCAGCCCGTCCTGCGCGGTCGAGATCGCCGCGCCGAGCACCTCCAGGAAGCGCGTCTGGTCGCCGACCACGTGGTCGGCGGAGAAGGCACCCATCACCGCGTCCGGGTCGCGGCGCGCGATGATCGCCGCCGCCAGTCCGATCGCCGCGCAGGAGTCCCGGCGGGAGGGCTCGACCAGGACGTTCTCCTCCGGTACGTCGGGCAGTTGCCGGGCCACCGCGACCGCGTGCGCGGCACCGGTGACCACGTACGTGCTCTCGGGGCCGGCGAGGGGGCGCACCCGGCGGACCGTCGCCTGGAGCAGCGACTCGTCCGAGCCGGTCAGTGGGAGGAGGAACTTGGGGCGGCCGGCGCGCGAGAGTGGCCACAGACGGGTGCCACTGCCGCCGGCCGGGATCACGGCGTAGAACATCGCCACATCATGCCCGAGACGTCAGGTGCCAGACGCACACACCGTCTGATAACCACCGATTCCAGCCCGGAACTCCCGTCACGCCCGGGCCCGACCCCAGGCCGCCAGGTGCACCTCGGCGCTGGACTCCCAGGTGAACTCCTTGGCCCGGTCGAAGCCCGCCTTCGCCAGCGACAGCCGCCGCGCCTCGTCGTCGAGCAGCGCACCGAGATCGGTCGCGATCTGCTGCGGATCCTCGCTGGTGTAGGCGACCGCGTCGCCGCCCACCTCCGGCAGCGACAGTCGCGGCGTGGTGAGCACCGGAGCGGCGCAGGCCATCGCCTCCAGGATCGGCAGCCCGAAACCCTCCCCGTACGACGGGTAGGCGGCGACCAGGGCACCGCCGAGGAAGCCCGGCAGGTCGGCGTAGCGAAGGTAGCCGGGACGAAGCAGCCGCAGGTGCGCCGGTACGTCGGCAACGGCCCGGTCGATGTCGTCGTCGTGCCCCTGGCCACCGGCGATCACCAGGGCGGGCGGCTCCGGCCGGTCCTTGACCGCCAGCACCCAGCCCCGGATCAGGTTCGGCACGTTCTTGCGCGGCTCCTTGGCGCCGAGGAACGCCACGTAGCTGTGCCCGCCCAGGCCGAGCCGGGCGCGTACCCGGGCCTTCTCCTCGTCGCTCGGCGCGTGGAACGCCGCCTGGTCGACGCCGTGGTAGGCCACGTCGATCCGGGTCGGGTCGGCGTCCAGCAGCCGGATCAGCTCGTCCCGGGTCGCCTTGCTCGGCACGATCACCCGGTCGGCCCGGCGCAGCGAAGTCTTTATCGCACTGCGGAAGAAGGTCCGGCGCGACTTGTCGTAGTGCTCCGGCTCGGTGAAGAAGGTCGCGTCGTGCACGGTGACCGTGACCGGACAGCCGGCCCGAAGCGGACAGGTGTAGAAGGGCGAGTGCAGCACGTGCGCGCCGACCTGCTGGGCCAGCAGCGGCAACCCGGTCTGCTCCCAGGCCAGCCGGGCCGGTCGATGCGCCACCGCCGCCGGTGCGGCGATCACCTCGGCCGCCGGCAGCATCCGGGAGTAGCGCTCGGCGTCGGTGCGCAGCCCGACCACGGCCAGTTCCAGACCCGGTCCGATCACCTTGCCCAGGGCGCCGAGCAGGCCGTCGACGTATCTACCAACGCCGCCCCGGTCAGCGGGGACGCTGGTGGCGTCAATGAGCACGCGGGGCGGGCGACCGGCGGTCACTGGGCGACTCCTCGGCTGGGTGTGATGTGCGGAACACTTCCTCCAAGCCTACGCCGCGCCGCCCCGGACGCGTCGACTGCGACCCGTCGGGCAACTGTCTTTCCGGTGACTCCGACAGGTACCCGACGGGACCGTCACGGCGGGTGCGATCCACGGGTTTCCGCTCGGGTCCGGAGATCGTCACGACCGGTCCGGGGTCGCCGTCACCGGCCGGCCGGGTCGGTATCGTCGCGGGCGATGACCGAGAACATTGCCGGGCTCTTCGCCGCCGCCATCGCCGCCGACCCGACCCGACCGCTGCTGACCTGGTACGACGACGCCACCGGGGACCGGACCGAACTCTCCGGGGCGACCCTGGCCAACTGGGTGGCCAAGACGGCCAACCTGCTGGTCGACTCGGCCGGGCTGGCTCCGGCCGATCCCGTCGGGGTGTTGCTGCCGCCACACTGGCAGACCGCCGCCGTACTGCTCGGCTGCTGGTCGGTCGGGTCCGCCGTCTGCGGTGCCCGGCCCGGCGAGTCGGACGATCCGCAGCCGGTCGACGTGCTCTTCGCCTCGGTCGACCGGGTCGGCGAGGCGACCGCCTGGCCGGCCGGTGACCGGTACGCCCTCGCGCTCGCCCCGCTCGCCGCGCCGGTACGGGAGCTGCCGTCCGGCTGGGCCGACTACGTGGTCGAGGTACGCGGGCACGGCGACCACTTCACGCCGTACCCGGCGGCCGGCCCGCAGGATCCGGTACTGGCCGACCTGGCGGCCCAGCGCGCCGCCGAGCTGGGCATCGGGGCCGGCGACCGGGTACTGGTCGACGCCGCTCGTTACCCGGACCCGGTGGACTGGCTGCTCGCCCCGCTGGCCGCCGGGGCCAGCACGGTGCTCTGCGGCAGTCTCGACCCGGCCCGGCTCGCCGACCGGGCGGCGGCGGAGAAGGTCACGGTTCGGTTGACGTAACGCACGTCACACCGCGCCGGCCGGCGCCGTCCCGGTCGACGCGGTTCCCGCCGGCGACCCGGTGCCGCCCTGCCGCCCGGCGGTCCGCTGCCGGGCGAACCGCTCGAAGGCGAGCAGCGACTCCGGGTTGGCCAGTGCGCCGGTGGCGGCGGCCGAGTCCACCGCCGCGCCGGTGAGGATCTTCTTCACCGGCACCTCCAGCTTCTTCGCCGACAGCGTCCTCGGTACCGCCCCGACCTGGTGGATCTCGTCCGGCACGTGCCGGGGCGACAGCCCGGTACGCAGCTCCCGGTTGATCCGCGCGGTCAGCTCCGGACCCAGCTCCAGCCCCGGGGCGAGTACGACGAAGAGCAACAGCTCGCCCGCCCCGCCCTCGTCGTCCTCCAGGTGCACGACCAGCGAGTCGGTCACCTCGGGCAGCCCCTCGACCACCGAGTAGAACTCGGCGGTGCCCAGCCGCACGCCGCCCCGGTTGAGGGTGGCGTCGGAGCGGCCGGTGATCACGCAGCTCCCCCGCTCGGTGACCGTGATCCAGTCCCCGTGCCGCCACACCCCGGGATAGACGTCGAAGTACGCCTCCCGGTAGCGGCGGCCGTCCGGGTCGTTCCAGAATCCGACCGGCATGCTCGGCATCGGCGCGGTGATCACCAACTCGCCGAGCTGGTCGATCACCGGGTCGCCGTCGGCCGAGCGTGCCTCCACCCGGGCACCCAGGCAGCGGCAGGTGATCTCACCGGCGACGACCGGCAGCAGCGGCACGCCGCCGACGAAACCGGTGCAGACGTCGGTGCCACCGGAGATCGAGTCGAGCCGCAGGTCGGCGCCGACGGAGTCGTACACCCAGCGGAAGCCCTCGGCCGGCAGCGGCGCGCCGGTCGAACCGACCCCGCGCACGGCGGAGAGGTCGAACGACTCCGCCGGGCGCAGCCCGGCCTTGCGGCAGGCCAGCAGGAACGGGGCCGAGGTGCCGAAGTAGCTGGTGCCGGTGTCGGCGGCCAGCCGCCACAGCGTGCCCAGGTCCGGCTCGGCCGGCTGCCCGGGCTCGGCCCGGACCGCCGGGTTGCCGTCGAAGAGCACGATCGCGGCCCCGACCGCCGGGCCGGAGACCAGGAAGTTCCACATCATCCAGCCGGTGGTGGTGAACCAGAAGAACCGGTCCCCCGGGCCGAGGTCGTGGTGCAGCGCCAGCATCTTGAGATGTTCGAGCAGGATGCCGCCGTGCCCGTGCACGATCGGCTTCGGCAGCCCGGTGGTGCCGGAGGAATAGAGCACGTAGAGCGGGTGGTCGAAGGGGACCGCCGTGAAGGCCAGCGGCTCGTCGGTCGGGACCGCCAGCTCCGCCCAGCTCAGGGCGGCCTCCGGCGGCGCGGCGTCCGGCTCCAGATAGGGCAGCACCACCGTGTGTACCAGCGACGGCAGCTCGGCGCGGATCGTCGCCAGCTCGGCGCGGCGGTCGACGGGCCTGTCGCCGTACCGGTAGCCGTCGACGGCCACCAGCACGGTCGGGGCGATCTGCCGCCAGCGGTCGAGCACGCTGCGGGTGCCGAACTCGGGGGCGCAGGAGGAGAAGACCGCGCCGAGGCTGGCGGTGGCGAGCATCAGCACGAACGTCTCGGGGATGTTCGGGGCGTACGCCGCCACCCGGTCGCCGGGGCCGATCCCGAGGCGGACCAGTCCGGCCCGGACCCGGCGTACCTGCTCGCGCAGCTCGGCGACGGTCAGCGTGACCGGCGCGCGGGTCTGGCTCCGCGCGATCACCACCGGCTCGTCGTCGGCCATCCCGGGCATCCGGAGCACGTGCTCGGCGTAGTTGAGGGTGGCGCCGGGGAACCAGCGGGTGCCGGGCATGGTGGCGTCGACCAGGGTCGCGGTCGGTTCGGTGTGGGACACGACGTCGAAGTAGTCCCAGATCGACCGCCAGAAGCCGTCGAGGTCGGTGACCGACCAGCGCCACAGCGCGGCGTAGTCGTCGAAGTCGAGGCCCCGGTGCCGGCGCAGCCAGCGCAGGTAGTCGCCGATCCGGGACCGGTCGTCGCCGGCCGGTGGCGGCGTCCAGAGCACCTCGCCAACCATGGTCCTGCCCCTCCCTACGGCCGGCACGCCGGTGTGCCGGGCCCGGTCGCCATACTGCCGTACCCGACCCGCAATTCTCCGCCGGGAAGGCGGCGCCGGTACGCGTGCCCGGCGCACATCTCCGGCCCCCGGATCATGTGGGCCGGCCCGGGGTGGTCGGTCCCGGGGGTGAGTCAGCCGGCGACGGAGGTGTCGCCGGCACCCCGGTGTGCCTGGATCGCCTTGCGCTTGGCCAGCCGGTGCTCCCGGCGGATCTCCGCCTCGCGGAACCGGCGCTGGTCGGTGGGGGTCTCCGGCAGCACCGGGCGGACCGGGCGCGGGTTGCCGGCCACGTCCACCCCGACGAAGACCAGATAGGCGGTGGCGACCAGGATCGGGGCGTCCTCGGCGCTGTCCCAGCGCTCGGCGACCACCCGGACGCCGACCTCCATCGAGGTCTGCCCGGTCCAGTTGACCTGGGCGTGCGCGTGCACCAGATCACCGACCCGGACCGGCTCGGCGAAGACGATCTCGTCGATCGCGGCGGTCACCGCCGTACCGCCGGAGTGCCGGGCCGCCGACGCTCCGGCCACGTCGTCGACGAACTTCATCAGCACGCCGCCGTGCACGGTGCCGTAGAGGTTGACGTCGACCGCCGTCATGATCCGGCTCAGCGTGACCCGCGAGTACGAGGTCGGCTTGCCGGCCGGCGGCGGCGAGAGCTGCTCGGTCATGCCCGCAACGGTACGGCGACGCGCCGTGCCGCCGCCCCCGCCGGTGACGGCGGTTACCCGGGTCACCCGGTCATCCCGCGGTGACAGTCAGCAAGATCGATACCAGACGCGCCCGGGCAGGCTGCCGGGCGGCCGCCGAAACGGTACGGTGCGCGGATGCGACATCTCTGGAGCTTCCTCGCCGGAGTGGTGGCGGCGCCACTGACCTGGGCCCTGATCGCGCTCGGTCAGGACGGGTCCGCCCGCACCGTCACCCGCTGGGAGGAAGTCGGTACCTTCAACACGGCCAACCTGATCCAGGGGGCCGTCTACCTCGGAGTCGCGGGCATCCTGCTCGGCCTGCTCGGCACGCTGCGACTCTCCCCGGCGGGTCCGCTCGTCGCCGGCCTGCTGCTGGCGGCACCGTACGTCGGGCTGTTCGTCGACCCCTTCACCGTGCGAGACGCGGTGCCGGCGAACTGGAAGGTGTTCGGCGACCCGCTGCCGTTGGTGCAGGTGCTGGACAACGGCACCACGTTCCTGGTCGGCGTACTGCTGCTGATGGCCATCTTCAGTGTCCAGCGCTGGCGCCGTTGGCCCGGCCCGGTCGCCGCCGCGCCGGCACCGGCCCCGGACGACGCGGAGGAGCCGACCCCGACCGACTGGTCCCTGCTGAACAACCCGCCGGAGCGCGACATCAAGCCGCCGACGCTGGGTTACCCGGAGCCGGACACCCAACCGCTGCCGCCACTGCCGCGCCGCGATGCCGGCTCGCCGTGGTCGGCGCCACCCCGGACCGCGACGAAGCGCGACGACGCGGCCGGCAGCACCGCCGGCTGATCCATGCCGGGGCGGGTCGTCCGGTCGACCCGCCCCGGACCGACACGCCGAGGCCGGCGTTGCCCGGTCCGGGTACGGTGCCGGGAGGCACCCGGCTGGGGAGGTTGCAGTGCGACACCTTGGATCGCTGGTATTCGGGCTGGTCAGTGCGCCGATCATCTGGGTGTTGTCCGGGATCGGGCTGGTCAGGTTCAACGGCGGGATCTCCCGGGAGCAGACCGGGGACATGATCCTCGGGTTCGTCGCGATCGTGGTCGTCGCCGGGCTGCTCGCCGCGCTGCTGCTGCCCCGGTGGTCCCCGGTCGGTACGGCGGTCGCCGGCCTGCTCTTCATGGTCATGGCGCTCTGGTCAATGATCGACTTCAGGTCGATGATCGACCTGCTGCCGCGCTCCTTCGCCGGCGTCGACTTCGCCCTCACCGCACCGTCCGGGGCCTTCGCCACGCTGCTGGCCGTGCTGCTCGGCGCGACCCTGCTCGTACCGCAGCGCTGGCGCTCGCCCCGCCCGGCCGCGGCCGGCTTCCCCGGCGGCACCGGCCAGCCCGGCTTCGCTCCCCACCCGTCGGCCGGCCAGATGCCGCCCGGCGGGCAGTTCCCGGCCGGGCAGTTCCCGCCCGGCGGCCCGGGGACGCACCCGCCGAACTACGGCCCCTCGGTCGCCCCGAGCTACGCCCAGTCCGCACCGCCGAACTTCGGCCCCGCCGTACCGCCGAACTACGGCCCCGCCGGGCCGCACCACCAGGCGCCCTCGGCACCGCCGTACAACGCCCCGACGGGCGCACCGCAGTACGGTCAGCCGACCGTGCCGGGCAACCTGGGGCGCCCGCCGGGCTCACCGATCTCCGGCCCGCCGGTGCCGAGCGCGCCGGCGCAGCCGCCGATCTTCAGCCCGCTGACGCCGCCGGCCCCGGCACCCCGGTCCGGCCAGCCGGGCAGCGACGAGACCACCCGGTTCGGGCGCTCCGACGAGACCACCCAGTTCGGTGGGCGCTCCGACGAGACCACCCAGTTCACCGGCGGCCCGGACGACGACGGCATGGACGGGGCGACCCGCCGCCTCGGCGACCGCTGACGGCCCCAGCACCGTCCACCGCCCGCTCGCGACGGACCGGCGCTGTCGACCGGCCCTGCCGAACGCCTCCGCACTAATGCGACCATCACTATCCGCAGGCCATCCACGCCGGTCAGCGTTGCGCGGCCGTGGCGTGGCAGCGGCCCGCGCCGGCACCCGAGGTCAGTCCTTGAGGAGTTGGCGTGCCATCACGATCCGCTGGACCTGGTTGGTGCCCTCGTAGATCTGGGTGATCTTGGCGTCCCGCATCATCCGCTCGACCGGGTAGTCCCGGGTGTAGCCGTACCCGCCGAGGAGCTGCACCGCGTCGGTGGTGATCTCCATCGCGGCGTCCGAGGCGAAGCACTTCGCGGCGGCGCCGAAGTAGGTCAGGTCGGCCTCGCCGCGCTCCGACTTGCCGGCCGCCACGTACGTCAACTGCCGGGCCGCCTCCAGCTTCATCCCCATGTCGGCGAGCATGAACTGCACGCCCTGGAACTCGGCGACCGCCTTGCCGAACTGCCGCCGCTCCCGCACGTACCCCTTGGCGTAGTCAAGCGCGCCCTGGGCGATCCCGACCGCCTGGGCGGCGATGGTGACCCGGGTGTGGTCCAGGGTCCTCATGGCGGTGCCGAAGCCGCTGCCCGGTTCGCCGATCATGCGGTCGGCCGGGATCCGCACGTTGTCGAGGTAGACCTCACGGGTCGGCGAGCCCTTGATGCCGAGCTTCTTCTCCGGCGCCCCGAAGCTGACCCCCGGATCGGACTTCTCCACCACGAAGGCGGAGATGCCGCGCGAGCGGGCCGCCGGATCGGTCACCGCGAAGACGGTGTAGTACTCCGACACCCCGGCGTTGGTGATCCACCGCTTGACGCCGTTGAGCACGTAGTGGTCGCCGTCCCGGACCGCCCGGGTGAGCATCGACGCGGCGTCGCTGCCCGCCTCCGGCTCGGAGAGGCAGTACGAGAACATCGCCTCGCCCCGGGCCACCTGCGGCAGGTAGCGCCGCTTCAACTCCTCGGAGGCGGCCAGCAGCAGCGGCATGGTGCCGAGCTTGTTCACGGCCGGGATCAGCGAGGAGGAGGCACAGGCCCGGGCCACCTCCTCGATCACGATCGCGGTGGCCAGCGCGTCGGCGCCCGCTCCGCCGTACTCCTCGGGGATGTGCGGGGCGTGGAAGTCGGCGGCCCGCAGCGCCTCGTACGACGCCTTCGGGAACTCGCCGGTCTCGTCGGCCTCGGCCGCGTTCGGCGCGACCTTGGCGTCGCAGACCTCCCGGACCGCCTCCCGGACCGCCTGGTGCTCCTCAGGCAGCAGGTATGCGTCGAACGACGGCTCACTGGTCACCGCGGCCCTCCCCGGCACTCGTCCCCGGCGGCACCACGCCCCGGATATCCGAACCATACCCGCCAGTAACCTAGTCCCGACAGCCCTCCCCGGCCTGCTGAGCGCGGGAAGGGCCGGGAAGGGCCGCCGGGCGGGCCACCGTGAGGTACGCCAGGTAGTAGGTCGCGGCCTTCGGGTCCACGTCCTCGCCGATCGCCGCTGGCCACTCGACGTCGAAGAGGTGGTAGCCACCGCTGATCGGGGCCAGCGCGCCGAGGGTGAAATTCCGGTCGGCACCCCGTTGCAGAGCCCCGGCCAGCAGGAACGAACTGTTGGCGCCCTGCGAGAACCCGGAGACCGCACCGGCCCGCCGACCGTCCGACCGCGCGCAGCCGCGAAGTGCCGGGTGGCCCGCGGCCGGTGGCGGTCGCGCTCCGGCCGGTCGATGCCAGTACGACCATCGCGGCCAGCACCGCGACGCCGCCCAGCTTGATCGGTGTCTTCTCAATGTCCACAAGCGTCGGTACGGCGGCCTCGCCACACGCGCCTGCCACCCGCCGCACTGTCCGTAGGGCTGAACCCAGCAACAGGGTCAGGCTGACCCGAACACGCCAACCACCCACCCCTGTCGGCACGCTTTCCGTGATCAGGGAGCGTCCGGCCGGCCATGGCGAGCCGAACGCTACGGGATCACGAGAGAAGCGGGCTCCCGTTTGCGAGGTATGCTGCGAGTCCGCGCGGGACGAGTCGTGAGATCGTTGATCTTCCCGTGAGCAATTGTCGTGCGTCGTCGTCGCCGGCGGTCTCTGCATCGGCATCGTGGCGTCGTAACGTTGACCTGTCGCGCCGGGTCGGCTGGTCGGTCGGACCGTGTGCCGGGGAGGGGTCGGATCCGTGGTGTCTATCGAGCGGGGAATGACGCGAGACCAGGTCGTCGACCTCATCGGACCACCGTTCAGCACGATGAGTTCCGACGAATTCCTCGCGGTCTACGACAAGACGTTCGATCCCAGCATGCCGCAACGGCGGGGCCTGCTCGATCGTCTCCGCCGGAGCCCGCAGCCGCGGTCTGAGCCCGTTTCCTGGTACTACCCGGAGTTTCCCGAAGGCCAGACGACCCTGATCTCGTTCCGGTACGGAGTCGTGGACGACGTCCACTCATCGCCCTACGAGCGCACGCAGGCCGGCCCGCGACACGAATGGGCCCGCGAGTTGGTCGTGGCCCATGTCGGCAGAGTCGAGGCCGGCGGTCAGCGCATGACTACGCGCACCGGCTGGCATCGGCTGACCAGCGCCGAGGTGCTCGACTTCGTACTCGGCGCCGGTGACGCCGCGTACCCACCGGCTCCGGGGCGGATCGGCGGCATCGCGCGGCAGTTCGGCGAACTGACCGTGCTGGTGAGCATGTTCAGGGCGACCCGCCCGCAGCAGATCCGCCGCCTGCTCCCTGGCGGCTACGTGTTTCAGTTCTTCTGGCTGCTCGACCAGTTCTGCGTTCGACCGGGCGAGTCCGACGTGGCGCACTGGATTCTCTGCCACGAGAACGCTGGCGGTGACGACGGGATCGTCCACCTCGCCTACCTGCCCGCGGAAACCGAAGGTATGAGCGCGCTGCTCCCCGTTGACCTGTTGTCTGGCAAGGAGCGACGCGGGCATCTGCGGTGAGCCGCCCTGCCAGCCGGCCCGGCTCTCGCTGCTGCTCGCGTTCCGCGACAACCGGATCGTCGGATCCCGAACCCGCCGACGATCGGCCGTACGACGGGCCGGTGTGGGGTACCTCGGAATAGGAGCGGCCCCTTCCCGGGTCGGAGACGACAGGAGGGGGCCCGGATTCCGGAATCACCGCGTCAGCATTCGCCGCCCCAGCGGAAGGAACTCACCGGCAGCGAGATGTAGAAGTTGCCCCGGCCCTCGGTCCAGCCGTAGTGCAGGCAGGCCAATTCCATGCCGGTGTAGTTGGCGCCCTCGTACACCCGGACGTGGTCGCAGCCGAGGCAGGGCACGCCGTTGTTGAAATAGGAGGCCCGGTAGCCACAGCTCGACGAGGGCACGTTCCCCGTCGACCAGCAGACGCCGCCGTTGCCGTCGCGCTGGGTGTAGAAGCAAACGGCTCCGGACTGACAACCCCACGCGGCGACGGTCCGTCCGCTGTAGACACCGGGTGCGATCTCCCTGACGTCCGCCACCCCGGTCAGGGCCGAGGCGGGCGCCTTGACCGCGCGGGAGCCGACCTCCGGCCCGGACGGGTTCGCCCGGGCCACCCCGGGGACGAGCACCAACAGTGTGCCGAAAACGGCGACGCCGGCCAGCAGTGAACGCATGGTTTTCATCGCATACCTTCCTAGGCGAGCAGTCTGGCGCCACCGTAGGTCGGTACGGCCGTCGATGGAAAGAATCTGTTTCGAAGCCATTGCGGGATTCCGCAACCGACAAAGCAGTGGAGGGTGGGAGATCACTCCCACCCTCCACATACTCACCGCTGTCGGTCAGCCGACGACGGAGCGCAGCGGAATTCCCGCCGCGCGGATCTCCCGGACCAGTTCACGCAGGAACGGGTGCTCGTCCGACGTCAGGCCCTCCGGGTTGGGAATGGTCAGGTACGCCGTACCGCCCGCCGTGCCGACCCGGACGTCACCGGTGTGCCGGGCGACGATCGCCCGGGCCCGGTCCAGATCGGCGGCGGCGACCCGGATGGAGATCGGCCGCCACTGGCCGCCCAGGTTCTCCGCCGCCGGTGCCGCCGCCGCGGAGGCCCGGGCCGGGGGTACGGCCGGAGCCGCCGCCCGGGCACCCGGCGACGCCGCAGCCGCCGGACCCGCCGGCGGTGCCAGCAGCGCGTTGGCGACGAGGTGCAGCCCACTCTCGTTGTACGCCCGGAACAGCGGGTTGAACGCGAACAGCACCGCCCGGCCGGCCCCGGTCGGCTCGTCGACCAGCGCGACCGTGCCCTTGAGCGCGTCCGCGTGCTCGGTGAAGCCGTTGTGCCAGAACCGCCCGTCGGCCGGGTACGTCAACACGTTCTTACCCGTGGTGCTGGGCGAGAGGATCGAGTCGTTGTTGTTGAACTCGAAGTCCTCGGCCGGCCGGCCCAGCCCGACCGGGCTGCTCCGGTCGACGTCGACCCGCAGGTGCGAGCCGATCACGGTGTAGTCGGTCGGCTTCGGCAGCTCGACCGTGGAGGTCAGTCCGGCGGCGCGGGCCATCCGGGTGCCCTGGTTGCGCAGCCCGAGGTAGGTGCCGCCGGCCGCCACCCAGGCCCGCAGGTTGGCCTGGCCGGCGGCGGTGAGGCCACCGGTCGGGTTGCTGCCGTCCGGCACCAGCAGGACGGTCCGGCCGGTGAAGGCGGCGGTGTTGTCGTTGATGTCCGCCGTACCGACCGGCTTGAGGTCGAGGCCCCACTGGGCGCCGAGGACGTACCGGGCCTCGCCGTGCGAGCCGGCGGTGGTGGAGATGCCGGTGCCGGCGAACAGGCCGACGTCGGGCAGGGCCAGCGCGGTGCCGGCAGGTCCGCTCCGGCGGGCGGCCAGGGTCACCCCCAGGGAGCGGGCGAGCTGGTCGCGCCCACCGGTCAGGCTGGCCGCCGGCAGCGTCACGACGCCGCTGCGCTGGTCGCGGCGCAGTTCGACGCCCGCGCCGAGCAGCTTGAAGGTCAGCTCGGCCGCCGCCGCCGAATCCAGCGGGTACGCGTACGAGCCGTGCCTCGGTGCGTACCCGTCGCGCCCGCCGTCGATGCCGCGGACCCGTTCCGCCCTCGGCGAGAGCCGGTCACCGGTGTAGACCGTCTCCACGCCCATCAGCAGCGGGTTGCTCCAGGACGAGACGTCGTAGAAGTACGGGAACGGGACGTACGGGTCCTCGCCCAGGATCGCCTGGATCCAGTGCTTCTGCGGCTGCTCCATCGGGATCCAGTACGCGCCCGCCGGCACCGTCAGGTCCCGGGCCGACCGGCCGCCGAAGATCTTCGCGTTCGGCACCTTCGTCGACTTCGTCAGCCGGTACACCTCGACGTCCATCCGGCGCAGCCGCTCGACGAGCTGGCGTACGTCGCCGAGCTGCCGGTTCGGCAGCAGGAAGTACGACCGGACCGTGATGTCCGGCACCGGGAACTGGACCTCGTTGGTCGGCTGCACGACCTCGTTCGGCTGGAGCTTGCCGGCCCGCCCCTCGGCCAGGGCGTCGGACCAGATCCGGAAGTAGTCGGACAGGATCTCCCGCCGGTTCTCCGAGGCCCAGCCGACGGTCGCCCACTGGGTGTTGAACTGCTGCTGCACCCGGTCCTGGACCGCCGAGGCGCTGCCCTTCTCGTAGGTCATCCCGGCGGCGCCGAAGCCGGTCGCCGGCACCGTGTCGCCGTACCCCATGAAGAACATGTCATAGGTGTCGTAGTTGAAGTAGCACTCGCTGGTGACCGTCTCGGTGCAGGCGCCGTTGTAGCCGAAGCCCTCGGCGTTGGCCGCGCCGATCCGGTTGATCCAGTCGACCGCCTCGTCGGAGATCTCGTGGTGGATCGGGTCCGCGTTCGGCGGGAAGAAGTACTCGTCACCGCCCATCTCGTGTGCGTCGACGTAGACCTGCGGCGGGTAGCGGCGCAGCATCTCCAGCTTGGCGTCGGTCTCCGGCTGGGTACGGGAGAACCAGTCCCGGTTCAGGTCGAAGCCGTACTCGTTCTGCCGGCGGCTGGCGTCCCGGCCGTCCGGGTTCTGCGTCGGCACGATGATCGTGACGAGGTTCTCGTTGCGCTCGCGTACCTCGCAGGAGAGGCCGGCGGCCAGTTCGTAGAGGGTCTTCAGCGCGGCGTCGCCGCCGGAGAACTCCCCGCCGTGCACGTTGCCGGTCACCCAGACGATCGCCGGGCCCTTGGCGGCGATCTCGGCGGCCCTGCGGGCCGGGAGCTTGCGCGGGTCGCGCAGGTCGCGGATGTCCCCGGCGATCTTCTCCAGTTCGCCCCGGCGCAGGTGGTCGGGGTCGGAGACGATCGCGTACGGCATCGACTGGCCGCGCACGCTGTTGCCGAGGTTGCCGGTGACCACCCGGTCGGAGGCGGCGTCGACGGCACCGAGGTACGAGCGGATCTCGTCGTCGGTGACCACCCGCTGCTGGCCGAGGCCGAGCGGGAAGCCGAGGTGCCGCTCCGGGCTCGGTACCCCGGCAAGCCGGGCGGACGGGTCCTGGCTGCATCCGGCCGGGGTCGGCGGCCTGCCCGGGTGGGCGGCGGCCGGGGTGCCGGGCAGCAGCGGCAGCGGGGCGAGCAGCAGGGCGACCGCCGCCCCGCCGAGGCGGCGGGAGATCGATCTGGGAGGCTTCGGAGCGGGCGTCGGGGGGAACTTCGGAAGCGTCATCTGACGTTCGGATTCCCTTCTCGGGGGTGGGGTGCGGCTGGCGGAGATCGGCTTGGAGGTGGCTCGGAGCCTATGAGCGGCCATTTCCGACGGTCAAGATCTTCTAGGCAGGACGTTCGCCCACCAGCTGTCAAACACGCCTAGCAGCAGAAATCGGGGGAATAGCGCCGAGAAGGGGCGGCTCGGGCGGCCGGGAGGCGGTGCACCCGGGCCGGCGGGCACGCTGTGAAAAGCCCGACCGAAGATGCACCGGGAAGAGCGATCCGCGTAGGCTCAGCGCTTGTCATCCCGGTGCGGGCGGCCGACTCGCCGACCGCGCACCCTCGACACCAGGTGAACAAGGCCCACAATGTCCGACATCGGCGCTCTCCTCCGGCGCCGACCTCCCACCGCGACGCAATGAAGCGCCGCCACTGCGAGCGGAGAACACAGGCGTGACGATTCCGTACCCGAGCACTCAGCCCATGCCGGCGATCCCGGCGGTGACTCCGCCGTCCGGCGCCGTCCGCCCGCGTCTGACCTTCCTCGGCACCGGCTACCTGGGCGCGACGTACGCTATCTGCTTCGCCGAACTCGGCTACGAGGTGATCGGCTTCGACGTCGACGCCGAGAAGATCGCCAAGCTGGCCGGCGGCGAGGTGCCGTTCCACGAGCCCGGCCTCGACGAGCTGCTCAAGCGCAACCTCTCGGCCGGCCGGCTCCGGTTCTCCACCGACATCGCCGAGACCGCCGCCTTCGGCGACGTGCACTTCATCTGCGTCGGCACCCCGCAGCGGGCCGACGGAATGGGTGCCGACCTGTCGTACGTCGAGGCCGCCGTCACCGGGCTCTCCCAGCACCTGACCCGCAAGGCCCTGATCGTCGGCAAGTCCACCGTCCCGGTCGGTACCGCCGAGTGGATCGAGCAGCTCGTCGGCAAGCACGCCGACGTCGGCCTCGGGATCGAGGTCGCCTGGAGCCCCGAGTTCCTCCAGGAGGGCTTCGCCGTCGAGGACGTGCTCCGACCCAACCGGATCGTGGTCGGCGTCAAGAGCGAGTGGGCCAACGGCATGCTCTACGCCGCGCACAAGGGCGTCTACGACCTGGCCGCCACCGAGGACCGGGAGGTTCCGCTGGTGGTGACCGATTTCGCCACCGCCGAACTGGTCAAGGTCGCCGCGAACGCCTTCCTGGCCACCAAGATCTCGTTCATCAACGCGATGGCCGAGGTCTGCGAGGTGGCCGGCGGCGACGTCACCCAGCTCGCCCGGGCGATCGGCTACGACCCCCGGATCGGCAACCGGTTCCTCCAGGCCGGCGTCGGCTTCGGCGGCGGCTGCCTGCCCAAGGACATCCGGGCGTTCCAGGCCCGGGCCCAGGAGCTGGGTGCCGGCGAGGCGCTGCGCTTCCTGCACGAGGTCGACCTGATCAACCTGCGCCGCCGCAGCCGGGTGCTCCAGCTCTCCGCCGAACTGCTCGGCCGCCGGTACGGGCCGGCCGGGCCGGACCTCTCCGGGACCCGGATCGCGGTGCTCGGCGCCACCTTCAAGCCGAACTCCGACGACGTCCGGGACGCCCCCTCGCTCGCCGTCGCCGCCGCGCTGCACAAGGCCGGCGCCGACGTGCAGGTCTACGACCCGCAGGGCATGGAGAACGCCCGCCGCGAGCGGCCCGAGCTGTCCTACACGGCCAGCATGAACGACGCCGTACGCGGGGCCGACCTGGTCTGCGTGCTCACCGAGTGGGCCGACTTCCGCAACGCCGACCCGGTGGCGCTCGGCGAACTCGCCGCCGGACGGCGGGTCGTGGACGGCCGCAACTGCCTCGACTCCGGACTGTGGACCCAGGCCGGCTGGGACTACCGGGGCATGGGCCGGCCGTAGCAGCACCAACCGCCGTCCCGGTCGGCCGCCGATAGCGCAGCGGCCGGACGGCGACAATCGTGAATTCGACGCCGACTTGCCGGCCGTGGACCCGACCAGGTCCACGGCCGGCCTTTTAGGATCTCCTCAGCCGGGTTTCGCACGCGACCGGGGGCTGTTCAACCGCAGCCTCCCGTGGGCATGCTTCGGTGGAAGCCCGTAATGCGGCCTGCGCGCCGGCTGGAGGGGGTGCCGTGAGTACGACGTACCAGTGCTCCTCGTGCGGCCGGGAGATCGAGCCGGCACCACACTGCCCGCACTGCGGGACCGAGCAGCTCCGGTGGGCCGACGACGTCGCCCGGATCGAGCGCTCCATCGCCGAGATGAAGATCCGCGAGGCGGCGCTCGCCAGGGAGCAGAAGACGATCGCCTCGCAGATGCAGGCGGCGCTCTTCCAGCGGGACATCCTGTCGCACGCGGCAGACCAGCGCCGCAAGCAGAACACCAAGCCACGCCGGGTGATCCGGCGCAAGGCCAACCGCCGCCCGCCGACCGCCGCGCCCGGCACCGCACCGGGCGCCCCGCCACCCCGGGTACCCCGGCAGCCGAAGGGCGGCGGCCCCGACCGGACGACACCCACCGCACCGCCCCCACCCCCGCCGCCACCACCGCCCGGCGCCGAACCGAGCTGGGACGACGGAAAGGCCCGGCCCGAGGCCTCCACCCGCGAGGTGCAGAACATCCTGCTCGGGCTCGGAGCACTGCTGCTCGGCATCGCGGCGGTGGTCTTCGTCGCGGTCGCGCTCAGCTCGCTGGACGACTTCAGCCGGGTCGCGATCCTGGTGCTGGCCACCGCGCTGATGCTGGCCGTGCCGCCCCGGGTCGCCCAGCGCGGACTGAGCGCCACC
The DNA here is from genome assembly GCF_036421995.1 of Plantactinospora veratri. Classification (NCBI taxonomy): domain Bacteria; kingdom Bacillati; phylum Actinomycetota; class Actinomycetes; order Micromonosporales; family Micromonosporaceae; genus Plantactinospora; species Plantactinospora veratri. Next base: position 139,933 of record NZ_JAZGQL010000003.1, on the reverse strand, counting down.
GCCGAGACCATCGCCGCCGTCGGGCTGCTGCTGGTGCCGCTGACCGGGTATTCACTCTGGACCGTCGACCGGTTCGGCGACAGCGGCCTGCCCGGGTCGCTCTTCGCCGGGCTGACCTTCCTGCTCACCGCCGCCGTCGCCGCCGGCTACGCCTCGGTGACCGGGCTGAACGCCCCCCGCTACGCGGCCGTACTCGCCGTGCAGCCGATCCTGCCGCTGCTGGCGTACGACTTCGTCACCGGACCGGCCGGCTGGGCCGTGGTACTGGCGGCGGTGGCGGTCGGCAACCTCTACCTCGGCCGGCTCTTCGGCGACGACGGGCGGCTGACCGGCTGGCCGGCCCGGTTCCGGTTCGGGCCCGACGTGCCGGTGACCGCCCCACCCGGCACGCCGAGAGTCCGCCCCGACGAGCGGCCGGGACGGGCGGGCGGCGACCCGACCGACCCGGACGCGACCGGCCCGGATCGGCCGGAAACCTTCCCCGAGGAGGCGGACGCGGTCGTCCAGGCCGATCCGGCCCTGGGCGGGCCGACGAAGCGGGTCCGCACCCCGGGCATCCGCCCGACCACCCGCACACCCTGGCTGCGGGAACTGGCCTGGACGCTGCACGGGCTGGCCTTCGCCGTCGCGGTGGTCTGCGCGGTCATCGCGCTCGTGAACGCCGACACCGTACCTGGCGCCGCCCAGGCCGGCCTGGCGCTGCTGCTCGCCGCCGGGGTCGGCATGGTCGGTGCGCTGCTGCTGCGCCGGCCACCCCTGCCGGACATCGCCGCCGGGATCCTGACCCTGGCGGTGATCGGTGCCGCCGGCCGGGTCGCCGCGGTCGCCCTGCCGGGGCGGGCACTGGTGGTGATCGCCGCCGTCATCGCGCTGACCGGCCTCGGCGTACGCGCGGTCCCGGAGACGGCCCGGCGCGGGCCGCAACTGGCCTCCGCCGCCGCCCTGATCGTCATCGGCATCGTGGTGGCCGGCGGGGCGCTGCGGGCCGCCCTCGCCCCGATCCGGGCCGCGCTACCGGTCTGGGAGGCCGACCTCGCCGAATACCCCGGAAAGCTGGCCGCCGGGGTCGGCGACACCTCCTGGCAGCTCGCCGTCACCGCCCTGCTGCTCACCATCGCCGCCGTGCTCTCCTCGCCGCCGGAGGTGCGCCGCGAGTTCGCCGTGGTCGGCGCGGCGCTGACCGCACTCGCCATGCCCGCCTCGTTCGGGTTCGGCTGGGTCGCCGCCCCCTGGCCACCGGTGCTGGTCGCGATCGGCATCGGGCTGGTCGGGCTCACCGCCGAGACCCGGCGGGCCGCGCTCACCCACGCCGTCGCCGCCGCCGTGGTGGGACTCGCCGGGGCGGCCGCCTCGGTGGCCCGGCCCGGGCTGACCGCGGCCGTACTCTTCGCGCTCGCCGTCGGCGGTGCGCTGGTCACGCTCGCCCCGCTCGCCCGTACGACCCCGGCGGGCCGCTGGTCCGGCCTGGTCGCAGACTGGGCGGCCGGCGGGGCGGCGTTCGCGTTCCCCGGCGCGGTGGCGGCCTTCGTCGCCTCGGCGGTACCCGTCGACCCGACCCCGACCGCCCTGTCGGTGCGGGAGGCCACCGAACCGGTCCTCGCCGCCAGCTTCCTGGCCGTCTGCGCGGTGCTCTGCTACGCGGCGGTGACCCAGGTGGCCCAGCGGCAGATCAGCGTGCCGCTGGCCGTCGGCACCGGCCTCGGCGCGCTCGCGGTCACCACGGCGGCGTTCGGCGCACCCGGCGCCACCCTGCCGGACACCCTGGTCGGCGGGTTGCTGCTGCTCAGCGCGGTGCTGCTGGTGCTGGCGCCGTCGATCGACTCCGGCCGGCGGGCGGACCGGCTGCTCGACGGCTCGGACATCGCCGCCGCGGCGGTCACCGCCGCCCTGGTGGGCACCCTCGCCCGGATCGCCGGCATCCTCGGCGACGGCGCCGAACTGGCCGCCGCCGCCTTCCTCATCCTGGTGGTGGCGGCCGGAATCCGGGCCATGCCGGCCGACTGGCGGCGCGGGCCGATCCTCGGCATCGCGCTGACCGGCGGCCTCGTCGCACTGCTCGCCGGCTGGACGGCGATCAGCGGCGGCCTCCAGGTGCTGGCCACCCCCGGCCGGCTCTGGGCGGCCGACCTCGCCCAGTGGCACGTCAGCGAGACCGGCACCGGCTGGCAGGCCCCGGTCGCCCTGCTCCTGCTGGCCGGCGCCGCCGCGATCGCCCTGCCCCGGCCGTGGGCGTACGACGTCGCCGCCGTCTGTGTCGGACTCGCCACCATCGGCACCCCGGCGGCGTTCGGGCTGCCCTGGTGGTCCCCGATCGTCGTCGGCGGGGCGGTCGCCACCGTCTACGGGGTGAGTTCGGTCGTCGCCAGCGATCCCCGGGCCGGGCTGGCCCGGGCCACCGTGGCGGGCGTGGTCGCCCTGCACGCGGTCGGGGCGAGCCTGGTCCGGCCGTGGACCACCGCCGCCGCGCTCGGCATCGTCGCGCTGATCGGCGCGGTCGTCGCCATCCTCGCCCGGGCCGTCGGCACCCTCTCCGGGCCGGCGGACGAGGCCGACACCTGGTCGATGCCGCCACAGACCGCCCAGATCGGCGGGCTGGCCGCCGGTGGAGCGCTCTTCGCGCTCAGCGGGGCGCTCGCCTCGCTCGCCGCCGCGCTGCACCGGCCGGCCGAGGTGGTGGTGCTGGCCACCCTCGCCGGGGCGAGCCTCGGCGTCGCGATGGTCGGACTGGTCCGCCGCCAGGTTCCGCAATACCTCCCGTACGCCACCATGGGCATCGTCGGCGGTGCGACCGCGACCTCGGTGGCGGCCCTCTTCACCGGCCTGCCCTGGGGCGTCTACGCCGCCGCGGCCGTACTGCTCGGAGTGCTCGCCGAGCTGATCCGGGCGGTCACCCCGGCCCCGACCCCGCTGCGGGAGCCGATCCGGCGCTGGTCGGTGATGCTCGGCGGTGCGCTGCGCCGGCTGCCCGAGCCGGCCCGGGGCGGTCGCTGGTCGGTCAGCCCCGCCGTCGGGGCGATGCTCGCGGCGGCGCTGCCGACCGCACTGGCCGTGGCCGCGCTGGCCCCCGCCCTGGTGGTGGCACTGGTCGAGCCGTACCAGACGCTGACCCGGATCTGGGACGGGCCGCCAGCCGCGCTCGTCGACCCGGAACCCGGAGCCGTCGACCCCGGCAACGTGCTGGCGGCCCTGCTGCTGACCATCGCTGCCGGGCTCGCCGCCACCGGGTTCAGCGGCGGACGGCCGGCCCGGGCCGTACCGGTGGTGCTGCCCGGAGCCGCGATCACCCTGCTGATCACACCGATCTCGCTCGACCTGGCCTGGCCGAACAGCACCTTGGCGGCGCTCGCGGTCTTCACCATCGCGATGCTCGGGCTGGCCCTGACCCCGCCACCGCCGGACGCCGAGGTCGCCCGCTCGCTGCGGCTGACCCGGATCCTGGTCTTCGGCATCGGGCTGGCCGCCGGCGGGGCCGGACTGGCCGGCGCGCTGGCCAGCCGGGATCTGACCCTGTTCACCCTCGGCGCGGCGGTGGGGGTCGGCGCGGTCGCCGCGCTCGGCGGCCGGACCCAGAACGCCCGCATCCTCGGCTGGCTCTTCGCCTCGGTGATGGCCCAGACGTTCGTCTTCACCCTCGGGCTGGTGCTCGGGCTCGACCCGGCCTGGTCCGCGTTCGGGGTGCTGGCGGTGGGTGCGGTGCTGCTGCTGGTCGCCGCGATGCTGCCCCGGCTGCGCCGGCCGGAGGCGATCCGCGAGGCGACCACGGTGGAGTGGAGCGGATACGCTGCCGCGCTGCTCGCCGCCGCGCTCGCCTACGACTCGCCCCGGCACATCGCCGCACTGCTCGCCGCCTGGGGCGCCGTACTCGGAATGGCGGCGGTACGGCCGTACCGCCGTACCGCCGAGCGGCGCACGCTCTTCTGGTCGGCGGTCGGCTGCGAGGTCGTCGCCTGGTGGATGCTGATGGCGCTCGCCGACGTGGCGCTGCCGGAGGCGTACACGCTGGCGTTCGCCGTACTGGCCCTGCTGGTCGGCCTGCTGGAGATGCGCCACCGCGCCGACCTGAGCAGTTGGGTGGCGTACGGGCCGGCGCTGGTGGCGGCGTTCCTGCCCACCCTGGTGATCGTGCTGGCCGGCAACGACAGCGCGATCCGCCAGGTGTTGCTGCTGCTCGGCGGGGTGGCCACGCTGATCTGGGGATCCAACCGGCGGCAGCAGGCTCCGGTCATCATCGGGGCGGTGGTGACCGCGCTGGCGGCACTGCGCGCCCTGTTCAGCTTCGGACCCTGGCTGGTGCTGATCCCGGTCGGTCTGCTGCTGCTGGCGTTCGGGGCCAGCAACGAGAACCGGCGTCGCACACAGGAGCGCTTCCGCGCGGTACGCGGCATGCGCTGAGGTGTAAGGAAGGGCCCCCCGTTATCGCATTCTGTTGTAGAAGGGCCCCCTGTTCACGCCCACCACCCACCACCCGGCAGCCCCAGCCACACCCACGACACGGCTCGGCCAGCGTGCTAACGGATGGACGAGGAGTTAAGCGGGGGCCCTTCCACCGCAGAAAGCGATAACGGGGGGCCCTTCCTAACCCGAAAGGCTGGCGCGGAGCGCGGCTTCCTTCTGGGCGACCAGGGCCTCCAACTCGGCCTGGTACGCCACCATCCGGTCCCGGAGCGTCTCGTCCGAGGCGGCCAGGATCCGTACGGCCAGCAGGCCGGCGTTGCGGCCGTTGCCGATCGACACGGTCGCCACCGGGATGCCGGCCGGCATCTGCACGATGGAGAGCAGCGAGTCCAGCCCGTCGAGGTGCTTGAGCGGCACCGGTACCCCGATCACCGGCAGCGGGGTGGCCGAGGCCACCATGCCGGGGAGCGCGGCGGCCCCGCCCGCCCCCGCGATGATCACCCGGATGCCCCGGCCTGCGGCGGCCTGGGCATAGTCGATCATCTTCACCGGAGTGCGGTGCGCCGACACCACCCCGACCTCGTAGCCGACGCCGAACTCGGCCAGCGCCTCGGCCGCCGCCCCCATCACCGGCCAGTCCGAGTCGCTACCCATGATCAAACCGACCGGCGGCGCCGACTCCGTCACTCGTGTCCCTCCCGCAGCCACCAGGCGGCCCGGACGGCCCGGGCGCGTACCTTCTCCAGATCGTCACCGAGCACCGTGACGTGCCCGATCTTCCGGCCGGGCCGGACCTGCTTGCCGTAGAGGTGCACCTTGGCGCCCGGGTCCTCGGCGAAGAGGTGGTGCAGCCGCTCGTCGATCGACATGCCGCCGTCCGGGCCGCCGAGCACGTTCGCCATCACCACCACTGGGGCGGTCAGCGCGGTGTCCCCCATCGGATAGTCGAGCACCGCCCGCAGGTGCTGCTCGAACTGGGAGGTCCGGGAGCCCTCGATCGTCCAGTGCCCCGAGTTGTGCGGCCGCATCGCCAGCTCGTTGACGACCAGCGCCGGCTCGCCGTCCGGGCCGGTCACCTCGAAGAGCTCCACCGCCAGCAGCCCGACCACGCCGAGCGCGGTGGCCAGGTCGATGGCGAGCTGCTGGGCCCGCAGCGCCACCTCCTCCGGCAGCCGGGGCGCCGGCGCCAGCACCTGCACACAGATGCCGTCCCGCTGCACCGTCTCCACCACCGGGTACGCCGCCACCTGGCCGAACGGCGAGCGGGCGACCTGCACCGCCAGCTCCCGGCGCAGCGCGACCCGCTCCTCGGCGATCAGCTCGGTGCCGGCGGTGCGCAGCGTGCCGACCAGCTCGGCGGCCTCGGTCGGGTCGGCGACGACCCAGACGCCGCGGCCGTCGTAGCCGCCCCGGGACGCCTTCAGGATCACCGGCCAGCCCAGCTCGGCACCGAAATCGACCAGGTCGCCCGGTTCGGTGATCGGCCGCCAGCGCGGCACCGGGGCGCCCAGTTCGGTCAGCCGCTCCCGCATGACCCGCTTGTCCTGGGCGTGCAGCAGCGCGTCGGCGGGCGGGTAGACGGTCACCCCGGCCTCGGCGAGCGCCCGGACGTGCCCGGTCGGCACGTGCTCGTGGTCGAAGGTGACCACGTCGGCGCCGTCGGCGAAGTCGCGCAGCGCGGCAAGATCGGTGTGTTCGCCGTACCGGACGTCGGCGGCGACCAGAGCGGCCCCGTCCTCCGGGCTGAGCGCGAGGACGCGGAGCGACTGGCCGAGGGCGATCGCGGCCTGGTGGGTCATCCGGGCCAGTTGGCCGCCGCCCACCATGCCGACAACGGGCAGACCCGTGCGGGAATCCATAGCGCGGGCAAGCCTAACTCCCGCCGACGCCGAGCTGCGCGAGCAGGGCGTCCGGGGAGGTGACCGGGCGGTCGCAGACGAAGCCCCGGCAGACGTAGGCGGTCGGACCACCCTCGATCATCGGCCGGTCGGCGAGCAACGGTACGCCGGGCCGGTCCGGCTCGCCGGCCACCACCACCGCCCCGGGCGGGGCGTGCCGGTGTGCCAGCGCCAGCAGCGGGTCACCGGCCGGATCGGCGGTGACCACCGCGATCTCGTACGGGCCGGAGAGCAGCGCCTCGCCGACCGTGGCCGCGTACCCGGTGAACCGGGCGTGCCGGGCGACGATCGGCGCGACGGTCTCCAGCGCCGCCACCGCCGCCTCCCGGTAGCGCACCTGGCCGCCCAGCGCCGAGTACGCCACCAGCGCCGCCGTCACCGCCGACAGCCCGGACGGGGTGGCGTTGTCGGTCGGGTCGGCCGGCCGGCTGACGAGCTGTTCGGCGTCGTCGGCGGTGTCGTAGAAACCGCCCTCGCCGGTGCCGAACCGCTCCAGGGCGACGTCCAGCAGCAACCCGGCCAGCTCGAGCCAGCGCCCGTCCCCGGTGAACTGGTGCACCGCGCAGAACGCCTCGGCGACGCAGCCGTAGTCCTCCAGCACCCCGGCCGGCTCGCCGACCCGCCCGTCCCGGGAGACCCGGCGAAGTCGGCCGTCGACGATGTGCCGCTCCGCCAGCACCTCGGCGATCCGCACGGCGGCCGCCCCGGCGACCGGGTCGGCGGTGAGGGTGGCGTACTCGACCAGGGCGGTGACGGCCAGCCCGTTCCAGGCCGCCACGACCTTGTCGTCCCGGGCCGGCTGGGGCCGGCGGTCGCGTACCTCCCGGAGCGCCGCCCGGACCCGCTGCCAGCGTTCCTGGATCTGCGGGTCGGCGTCGTCGACGTCCCGGGCCAGCCGCAGCACGCTGGTGCCGTGCTCGAAGCTCCCCGCCTCGGTGACCGCGAAGAGGTCGGCGGCCCAGCGGCCGTCGTCGTCGCCGAGCGCCTCGACGAGCTGGGCCGGGGTCCAGGCGTAGGTCGCTCCCTCCACGCCCTCGGTGTCGGCGTCCAGCGCCGAGGCCAGGCCGCCGGCCGGGGTGCCGAGGTCGTCGAGGAGGAAGGTGGCGGTCTCGGCGGCGACCCGGGCGGCGAGCGGGTCGCCGGTGAGTCGCCAGAGCTGGGTGTAGACCCGCAGCAGCAGCGCGTTGTCGTAGAGCATCTTCTCGAAGTGCGGCACCGTCCAGTGCCCGTCCACCGAATATCGGGCGAAGCCGCCGGCGAGCTGGTCGTAGATGCCGCCCCGGGCCATCGCCTCGCAGGTGTGCCGGACGATCTCCAGGTCGCGGGTGGCGCCGGTGCGCTGGTGGTGGCGGAGCAGGAAGAGCAGGTTCATCTGCGGCGGGAACTTGGGCGCGCCGCCGAAGCCGCCGTTCGTCTGGTCGTACTCGACCGCGAGCTGGTCGGCCGCGGCGTCGAGCGTCTCGGCGGTGAGCGGGGCACGCGGTCCGCCCACGGCCTGGGCGCCGGCCAGCGCCTCGACCACCGCGGCGCCCTGGCGCAGCACCGCCTCGCGCTGCCCGGTCCACGCCTCGGTCACCGACTGGAGCAGCCGGACGAAGTTGGCCTTCGGGAAGTAGGTGCCGCAGAAGAACGGGGTACCGTCCGGGGCGGCGAAGACCGTCATCGGCCAGCCGCCCTGCCCGGTCATCGCCTGGGTGGCGGTCATGTAGACGGCGTCGACGTCCGGCCGCTCCTCCCGGTCCACCTTGATCGCGACGAAGTTGTCGTTGACCAGCTTGCCGACGGCCGCGTCCTCGAAGGACTCGTGCGCCATCACGTGGCACCAGTGGCAGGCCGCGTAGCCGACCGAGATCAGCACCGGTACGTCCCGACGGCGCGCCTCGGCGAACGCCTCGGCCGTCCAGGGCCACCAGTCGACCGGATTGTCCTTGTGCTGGAGCAGGTAGGGGCTGGTCGCGTCGGCCAGTCGATTCACCCGACGACCATAACCGCTACGCCGGGACGGCGCTCGGCGCTCGGGCGGGCGGGTCTGCGGTCGCCCGGACGGGAAACCACGGGGCGCGTCACTACGGCGCGGGGAGCGTACGGCAGAGCGCGGGCGGGAAGTCCGGCCGTACCGTCGCCACGTCGGCGCAGCCCGGGGCGGTGGTCCGGTGCACGGTCCGCCAGCCGGCCGACTCGAACCGGAGGAAGTACCGGTAGCGGGCCGGCGGCGCCGAGCAGCCGGGACGGCCGCCGGCACCGCACTGGGTGCTGTTCAGGTCGAGCGTCATCACCAGCCAGGTGCCGTCACACCTCTCCATCTTCCGGGAGCTGTTCCGGGGTACGTCCATCCCCTTGATCGCCGCGAGCACCCAGGTCGAGTCGCAGTGGTCGGCCGGCGGTGTGCAACCGAGATCGGCGGAGCAGCGCCGGTAGCCGGTCCCGTCCGGCGCCCACGGTTGCTGGTTGAGCACCACCACCCGGTCCCCGACCGGCTTCGGGGAGGTGAGCCGGGCCACCCCGGGTGCCTGGGTCGGACAGCCGCCCACCTGTCCGGCTCCGGCCGAGTCGACCACGATGTTGGCGTAGATCAGCCCGTTCTCCTCGGTGTACCAGCCGACCCGCGGGTTCCGGGCGCAGTCCGGGCCGCCGGCCGGCACCGCCACGTCGACCAGCAGGGTGCGCGGGTCCGGCCCGCGCCGGAGACCGGTCACCTCCGCCTGGTACGTCCCCCACTCCGCCGGACCGGCTGCGGTGCTCGGCGGCGCCGGGGTACCCCGGGTGCCACCGGCCCGGGCCAGTGCCGTGCTGCCGAGCCCGGAGGCGGTGGTCGGATCGCCGTCCGGCATCCTGGTGCCGGTGACGAGTACCGCCACCAGGTAGTCCCCGGCCACCCCGACGTAGTACGCGGCGGTGGCGTCACCGCCGGAGTACGAACGCAGGAGCAGCAGGCCGGCGGTCTCCTCGGCGAGTACCTTCCAGTCCTCGCCCTCGGCCGGACGGCCGCACCGGGACAGCTCGTCCCGGAGCGCCGCCATCGCGCGATCGACGAGTCCGGCCGGATAGCGGCCGACGTACTCGTAGATCCGGTACCGGCCCATCGTGGCGTTGATCGTCCGCTCGGCCAGCGGCTCGGGCCGGTCCGGGCCACTCGACGCGGAGCCACTCGGCGCGGCGCGAACGGTGCCGGATACAGCGCCGGAAGCAGCGGGCGGAGTGGCCGGCGGAGTGGCCGGCGACGACGGGCCGCCCGGCGTGCCGGCGCAGGGCCGGGGCGGCAGCGAGTGCGGAGCCTCCGGGCCACCGGCGGAGATTTCCGCCCCGCCCAGGTCGTCGCTGCGCAGCAGCACCTCGTCCGGGATCTCCACCGGCCCACCCGGGGCACCGGGTCCGGCGCAGCCGAGCAGTGTTCCGGCGGTCAGGAGTACCGCCAGCGAAAGCTTCACCCGCCTCATCGGCACAGTGTGCAGTACGGCCGACGGCCGCGACCGGGCCCGGATACTCAGTCGAACCGGCTACGAGGCGCCGTCGGCGCGCAGCGGCAGGATCCGCGCCTGCGCGGAGTCGAGGAGCGACCGGAGTACCGCGACGATCTTGTCCGACGGCATCGGCCGGAAGAAGTGGTAGCCCTGGGCGGCCGTGCAGCCCAGCTCGGCGAGCGCGGCCCGCTGGTCGGCGGTCTCCACCCCCTCGGCGACCACCCGCAGCCCCAGCTCCCGGCCGAGGTCCACGGTGGTCCGGACGATCGCCGCCGCCTCCGGCGACTCCGCCATCTTCATCACGAACGACCGGTCGACCTTGAGTTCGTCCACGGAGATCCGGGTCAGGAAGGTCAGCGAGGAGAAGCCGGTGCCGAAGTCGTCGACGGCCAGCTGCACGCCCATCGCCCGCAGCGCGGAGAGCACCTCGTCGATGACCTCCAGCTCGCTCATCACCACCGTCTCGGTGATCTCCAGCACCAGCCGGTGGGCCGGCACCGGGTGGCGGCGCCGCGACTCGGCCACCTCGGCCGGCAGCCTCGGATCGAGCAGGCTGCGCGCCGACAGGTTGATCGAGATCGGTACGTCGAGACCGTGCCGGGCCCAGTCGGCCGCGACACCGAGCGCCTTGTCCACCACATAGCGGGTGAAGGCGCCGAGCAGTTCGCTGCCCTCGATGGTCCGGACGAAGTCGGCCGGGGTGAGCCGGCCCCGCCGCGGGTGCCGCCAGCGGATCAGCGCCTCCACCCCGGTCGGTTCCCCGGTGCAGAGGTCGACCGCCGGCTGGAGCGCCAACTCGAGCTGGTCGTCGACGTCCAGCGCCTCGCGCAGCTCGGCGAGCAGGGCGAGCTTGTCGGTGCTGGCCGCGTCCCGGGCGCTGTCGTACGAGGCGACGCTGCCGCCGCCCTGCTTCGCCTGGTACATCGCGATGTCGGCCCGGCGCAGCAGCTCGGTCATGTCGGCCGTACCCGCACCGGCCACCACCACCCCGACGGAGACCTCGACCGACATCCGCACCCCGGCCACCTCGATCGGGGTGGCGAGCAGCTCGACGATCTCGCGGGCCCGGCGCAGCACGTTCGGCATCGGCGACCGGTCGGTGGCCGGCTCTGCCAGTACGGCCGGGGAGGGAATCAGCAGCGCGAACTCGTCACCGCCGAGCCGGCCCAGCAGCTCACCGGGGCGGACCAGCGCGTCCAGCCGGTCGGCGGTCACCTGGAGCAGCTCGTCGCCGGCGGCGTGTCCAAGCGTGTCGTTGACCTCTTTGAAGTGGTTGATGTCGAGCAGCAGCAGGGCCACCGGGTGGTCGTGGCCGAGCTGGTGCAACGCCACGTCGCCCTTGCTCAGCAGGGCGGCCCGGTTGATCAGGTTGGTCAGCGCGTCGTGCACCGCCTCGTACGACGACCGGGCCGTCACCAGCCGGAGCTGCCGGTGCGTCGCCGCGTCGTGCAGGGCCGCCGCCAGCGCGTCGCCGAACGCCGAGAGCGCGTCCTGCTCCCGCTGGCTCGGCAGGGCGGAGCGGGGGAACCGCACCCGCAGCTCGCCGACCGGTGAACTGCCCACCACCAGCGGTCGGGTCAGTTCCTGGTCGGCCCGTCCGGTGGCCGCCGGGCCGTGCTCGGTGCCGGCCCGTCCGCCGACACCGGCAGCGCGGCCGGCCGACAGGTCGCCGCCGACCTGGCTGGCGGCCAGGTCCAGACCGAGCCGGCTGGTGAACGGGAGCCGGGCGGTTCCGTCGTCCGACGACCCCGAGGAGCCGGCCCGGTCGCCGGTGTCGGCCCGCTCGGCGGTGGTCAGGTCGCGGTGTACCACCGGACCGCCCGGCTCGCCTCGGTAGCGCCGCCACCGGCCGTCGCCGCGCCGCACGTCCACCTCGACCCACTCCGCGCCGAACAGGGCCAGCGGGCCGGCCACCCCGGCGGTCGCGACGCCGTGCTCGTCGAGCTGGTTGAGCGCGCTGGTGGCCTCGGCAAGGGCCCGCCAGGCGCGTCGCTCGTCGTCGGCCCGGAGCCGCTGACTGTACGTCTGCTGGAGCAGCCACAGCACCGGCGGCAGGAAGAGCAGCCAGCGCGGGTCGTACCCGACCACGGCCACCACGGCCAGCCCGACGAAGACGTTGCCGACGAACATCAGCAACTTGCCCTGTAGGGCGCGCAGCAGCGCCGGCCAGAGCCGTTCGCCGTGCCGCAGCGACAGGGTGAACCCGGCCAGCCCGGCGGTGACCAGCAGGTACGTCATCGACCCGACCGCGAGCGCGGCGATCAGCGGCGGCGTCAGCTCGGTGACGAAGCGTGTGCCGAGCACGTCCGGGACGGTCGCGCCGAGTGCCCCGGCGACGGTCAGCGTGACCGCGACGGCGAGCGCGACGGAGATGGTCAGCGAGGCGGCGGTGTGTACGACGTCCAGCAGGGAGCGCCGGTCCACGAAGATCGTCAGCAGTGTCCAGGCCACCACCGCACCCAGCAGGGCGGCGGCCGGCAGCCAGCCGGGTGGTACCAGGGAGAGGCCGATGATGAACGACGCCTCGCCCCAGGTGACACTGACCCGGCCCGAGCCGACCCGGAATCGCAGCCGGAAGAGCTGCGCCGTCGCCATTACGGCGGTGGCGATGCCGAGCCGGGCGACCGCCGGCAGCGGGTCGTCGGCGGGCAGGTCGGTGGGGATGAGCAGACCGGCCGCGACGAGGGCGACCGCGACGGGCAGGACGGTGAGGGTGAGCGCGCGCACCCGACGGGGTGCGGACGCGATGCCGACCAGGGCGAGGAAACGCCCGGACCGACGCCCGGACGTCACGGATCGCCGCCGTTCGCCGGCGGCCGCCTCGGGACGTGGCCGTGCCGCGACCGGCGCTGGGCGTCGGGTCTGGTTCTCATCGGCGCCCCCTCCCGCGCACGGTGCGGGGACTTTTGGTCCCCCGGCGGAAGGCTAAGCCAATCCGATTGAGCGCAACAGGGGGCGCCTGGCCGGATTAGCGTGAATCATGGCGCGGACTGGCTATTCCTGTCCTGCTGGGGGGCATTGGGAGCGCTTCCAGCAGATTCCTCGGCCGTGGGCGCCTCGACCGACGCCTCCGCGGGGTCCGACTCGGCCGCCGACGGCTCGTCGTCCCGTTGGTGCGGAAAGCGCTCGGGCAGCCGGCGCAACCGGGCGTTCATGTTACGGATCAACAGAACCGTGGCGATGGCCAGTACGGTGATCAGGAAGAGACCCATCGGTCCGGCCAGGCCGCCGGTCCGGGTGTCACCGAAGTTGTTCTCCGCGAGCACCTGCGCAGCGGTAAGCATGACTGGAAATCCTCCGATGTGGCGGCCTACCCCTTCACGGTACGCCTAGCTCCGTCTCACCGGACCCGCGCGGTCTCCCGAACCCCGGCGAAGAGGTCCGACTCGGGCAGCGGACTGTCGACCACCGAGCGGACCAGCTCGAAGTCCTCCGTCGGCCAGGCGGCCTGCTGCAACTCCATCGGCACGTGGAACCAGAAGCCGTCCGGGTCGACCTGGGTGGCGTGGGCGCGCAGCGCGTCGTCGCGGACCGGGAAGTAGTCCGCACAGGGGACCCGGGTGGTGATCCTCGGCCCCTTGTCCGGCCGGTCCTCCCAGCGCTCCAGCCACTCCGCGTACGGCGACTCCGCGCCACGGGCGAGCATCGCCTCGTGCAGCGCCATGATCTTCGCCTTGGAGAAGCCGATGTCGTAGTAGAGCTTCAACGGCTGCCACGGAGCGCCCAGCTCCGGAAAGCGCTCCGGGTCGCCGGCCGCGTCGAACGCCGCCACGCTGACCTTGTGACACATGATGTGGTCGGGGTGCGGGTAGCCGCCGTCCTCGTCGTAGGTGGTGACGACGTGCGGGCGGAACTCGCGCATCAGCTTGACCAGCGGCGCCGCCGCGACCTCGACGTCCTGGAGCGCGAAGCAGCCCTCGGGCAGCGGGGGCAGCGGGTCGCCCTCCGGCAGCCCCGAGTCGACGAAGCCGAGCCACGCCTGCTCGACGCCGAGGATGGCCCGGGCGGCGTCCATCTCGGCCCGGCGGATCTCGGCGATGTTGGCCCAGACCTCCGGCCGGTCCAGCTTCGGGTTGAGAACGCTGCCCCGCTCGCCGCCCGTACACGTGACGACGAGGACCTGCACGCCTTCGGCGACGTATTTCGCCATGGTCGCCGCGCCCTTGCTCGACTCGTCGTCGGGATGGGCGTGCACGGCCATCAGACGTAGCTGCTCTGCCAACTCAGGTGCTCCCTCAGTGATGCCCCGGGCCGGGCTCGGCCCCCGTCCCCCTGAACGCCCGTCCTCCGCCGACCCGGGATCGGCCGCGATCGGTCTTGGACCTGCCAGAGCCAGCCCGGCCGCCGATGAGAAGATGGGCGTACCCATTCTTGCCGATGCCACCGACAACAGTCCCAGGAGATACCCGCCGGTGTCCGAGACGCCCGCCACACCAGTACCGACCGCCCCGGTGTTCCCACCAGGTCGGTACGGCCACCGCCGCGCGCAGCGGCGCCGCCGGCCCTGGGTCGCGGCACTGCTGGCGGTCGCCCTGCTGGCGGTGATGAGCGCGGTCTCCTACCGCCTCTACCGGCAGTACGGCGACCCGAACTACGACGCCCAGGTGATCACCTACACCGAGATCACCGACAGCCAGCTGGTGCTCGACTTCCGGGTCACCGTGCCGGCCGGCGGCTCGGCGGTCTGTGTGCTCCGGGCCCGCTCCAGGGACGGCGCCGAGGTCGCCCGCGAGGAGGTACGGGTGCACGCCGAGCCGGGGCAGCGGCACCTGACGGTCCGGCACCGGCTGGTCACCACGGCCCGGCCGATCATCGGCGAGGTGCTCCGCTGCCGTCCCACCGGGTGAGCCCGAGCGGCTGAGTGCGTCGGCCCGTGGCCCGGGTTGGCCCGGTAGCGCCGGTCGGCACCGGCCGCCCGCGAAGGCCGGCCGGAGAGCGCCGCCGAGCCTCGCCGACCGGCGGTCCGAGCCACCCGGCCCGGCCCCGTTCCGGCCGGCCGCAACGCCCCGGCCTGCGCCGGCCCCCGATAAATGACGTGGCGTCCGGTGTGTAGCGCACTGGTAACTTGGTAATTCGTCCCTGTCCACGACTACCCGAGGAGATCGTCTGTGTCCACGACCGACCGCGAGGCAGCCACCTGGCTGTCGCAGGAGGCCTACGACCGGCTGCAGGCGGAGCTCAACGAGCTGATCGCCGGACGGCCGGTGATCGCCGCGGAGATCAACGCCCGGCGCGAAGAGGGTGACCTCAGGGAGAACGGCGGATACCACGCCGCCCGGGAGGAACAGGGCAAGCAGGAGTTCCGGATCCGTCAGTTGCAGGAGCTGCTCCGTACCGCCCAGGTGGGCGAGGCGCCGGCCGCGGACGTGGTGGCGCCGGGCTGCGTCGTCACGATCCACTTCGACGACGACACCGACGACACCGAGAGCTTCCTGCTCGGTTCCCGGGAGATCGCCGCGACCACCGACCTGACCGTCTACAGCCCGGAGTCGGCGCTCGGCAAGTCCATCCTCGGCGCCCGGCCCGGCCAGACCGTCACCTACACGGCGCCCAGCGGCGCGGAGATCAAGGTGACCGTGGTCCGGTTCGAGGCGTACGGCGGCTGACGGCAGCGGCCCGCCGGAGGCGGCGGGCCGAGACGTCCGACCCAGCCGGCTCAGCCCGGCTGGGCGACGTCGACCTGGTAGCCGCAGCCGCGCAGCGCGCTGATCAGCCGGTCGGAGTGTTCGGCGCCCCGGGTCTCCACCGAGAGCGCCACCTCGACCTCACCGAGCCGCAGGTGCGGGTTCTGCCGCTGGTGCACCACGTCGACGACGTTGCCCCGGTGCTCGGCGATCATGCCGAGCAGCGACGCCAACTGGCCGGGCCGGTCCGCGCAGCGCACGGTGATCCGCAGGAAGCGGCCCGCCGAGGCGAGCCCGTGCTCGATCACCCGCAGCATCAGCAGCGGGTCGATGTTGCCGCCGGAGAGCACCGCCACCACCGGCGGTTCCACCCGCACCGCGCCGGACATCAGCGCGGCCACCCCGGCCGCCCCGGCCGGCTCCACCACCTGCTTGCCCCGCTCCAGCAGCATCAGCAGGGCCTGCGAGATGTCCTCGTCCGCTACCGTCACGATCTCGTCCACCAGCTTGCTGACGTGCGCGAAGGTGACCTCACCGGGCCGGCCGACCGCGATGCCGTCGGCGATCGTGGCGAAGGCGGGCAGCCGTACCGGCTCGCCGGCCCGCAGCGACGCGGGGAAGGCGGCCGCACCGGCGGCCTGCACCCCGATCACCCGTACGTCCGGGCGGAGCGCCTTGGCGGCCACCGCGATCCCGGAGACCAGTCCCCCGCCGCCGACCCCGGCGACGATGGTCCGCACCTCCGGGCACTGCTCCAGGATCTCCAGCGCCACCGTGCCCTGCCCGGCGATCACGTCCGGATGGTCGAACGGGTGGATGAAAACCGCGCCGGTACGGTTCGCGAAGTCCTCCGCCGCGACCAGTGACTCGTCGACGGTGTTGCCGACCAACTCCACCCGGGCGCCGTACCCCTTGGTGGCCGCCACCTTCGGCAGCGGCGCCCCCACCGGCATGAAGACCGTGGCGGCGGCGCCGAGCAGTCCGGCGGCGAGCGCCACCCCCTGGGCGTGGTTGCCGGCGCTGGCCGCCACCACCCCCCGGTCGCGCTCCGCCGCCGAGAGCCGGGCGATCCGCACGTACGCGCCCCGGACCTTGTACGACCCGGCCCGCTGCACGTGCTCGCACTTGAGCCAGACCGGCCCGCCCAGCGCGGCGGAGAGCGGCCGGGACGGCTCCAGCGGAGTGACCCGGACGACGTCGGCGAGCAGTTCGCGGGCGGCGGCGACCTCGGCGAGTCCGACCAGCTCCGTCATGCCCCCGATCGTCGCATCCCGCCCCCGGGGTGCTCGCGTCGGCGGTACCGGCGTGCCGGAGGTCACCCCACCGGCCGCCGTCGAGGCGTTCTACCCTCTCGCTCGGGCCGTCCGCCGGACGGCGTCACCTCCGCCCGGTGCCCCGACCGGTCGCCGGCGGGCCGGACCGCACAGGGGACGGAGTCTCAGATGTCCGCCGGTACCGAGTGGGTCTCCGGGAGCGATCCGGCGTCGGCGGACGGGGCGCAACCGCCTCCGCTGCCCTGGCGGGACGCCATCCGGCTCCGGTTGGCGGCCGAACCGCAGGGCTGGGCGGAGCCGCTGTCCCGGTACGCCGGGTGGCTCGGCTTCGGCGCCGGAATGCTGCTCGGCGGCCTGTTCCTGATCGTCGTGCCGGCCACCCCCTGCACGGCGGCGGCGCCCTGCCACCCCGACCGGGTCGGCAACGTCATCTTCGGGCTGGTCGGCAGCCTCCCGCTGCTCGCCCTGGTCCGGCTGGAGTTCGCCGTGGCGGGGACCGGCACGTTGCTGGCCGTCACGCTCGGCTACGAGCTGACCCAGACCGAGCACCTGCCACCGTGGTTCTACCTGCTGCTCGTCGGGTACGCGGTCGGCTGCGGGCTGCTCGCCCGGCTGGCCCGGGGCCCTGCGCGGTACCGGGCCGAGTTGCGCGACTGGCACCGGCGGGCCCGGCTCGCCGTACCGCCGCCGCCGGCTCGGCTGCCCCGCCCATCGCCGGGTACGGCGGTCGCCGCCGCGTCGCTGCTCGTCGCCGCGCTGGTCGTCGCCGGCTGGACCGGGCTGCGGCAGAGCGAGGTCGACGACCAGCAGCGCCGGGCGGAGGTCGTCACCGCGACCGTGCGCGCGCACCCGTCCTGGGGGGAGGTCGACCTCGACCTCCCCGACGGCCGGCCGGCCGCGCGGCTTCCCGTTTTCGACGCGGCCGCCTACCCGGTCGGCTCCACGGTCGAGGTCGCGGTGGACGACGCCGGCCTGCGGCAGCTCGTCACCGAGCCGTACGACCTGACGCCGTGGCTGGCGCTCGTGGTGGTACTCGCACTGCTCGGGCTCGGCGTCGGCTGGCGCGGTGCCGCCCGGGTACGCGCCGGCCGCCGGTTCTTCCGCCGGCCGCAGCCGGTCAGCGCGGTACGGGTGCACCAGGGCGTCGACCGGGTGTACGTCTACGCCGGCACGGGCCCGGAGGTGATGCCGCTGACCGAGATCGAGGTACGGGAGCGGCTCACGCCGACGACCGGCGGTGAACCCGGCCCGGCGGTACTGCACGGTGTGCCCGTACCCGGGCAGTGGGGCACGGTGACGGTCGACGGCCGTACCCTCTCGCCCACCGGTCCGGTACTGCTGCCCGAGCCGACCGCGCCCTGGCTGAGCACCCGGCGCCGCCGGTCCGGGGTGCTGATCCGGCCCGAGCTGACCTGGGTCGGCAGCGCCCTCCTCGTGGCGGTCGTCCTCGGCGCGATCGTCCTGCTCGTCGCGCTCCTCGGCCGCTGACCGGTCGGCCGGCGGCCGCGCTCAGCCGGCCGGGGTGGGCACCCGGGGCCAGTCGGGCGCGTGCCGCCGCCACGGTCCGGTCAGCTCGAACTGCCCCGCCACGCCGAGGAGCAGCAGCTCCGAGCCGGGCGGACCGACCAACTGCACCCCGACCGGCAACCCGTCCGGGCGCAGCCCGACGGGTACCACCAGCGACGGCAGGCCGGCGATGTTCCACGGCGCGGCGTACGGGGCGTAGCGGATGCAGGTGAGCAGGTTGGACCGCCACGAGCGGGTGGCCCAGCCGAGAGCCGGCGGAGGGGCGCTGGCCAGCGCGGGAGTGAGCAGCAGGTCGACCGAGTGGTCGCCGAAGAAGTTGACGCTGCGCTCCCGCCACCGGGTGCGGTCCTGCTCGCGTACCAGGCCACGGCGCTGCGCCCAGCCGCCGAGAGCGGCGTGCCGGCGGCTGCGCCGTTGCAGGGTAGCGGGATCCAGGCCGGCCGCCTCGACCTCGTTCGCCGCCGCCGCGAGCCAGGTGGCGACGCCACGCAGCCCCAGCGAGGTCGGATAGACCGGGTCGACCGAGACGGTGTCGTGTCCGGCCACCGCCAGCAGCTTGGCGGCGGCGCCCACCGCGTCCCGGTTGGGCTGGTCCGGGCGTACCCCGGCCACCGGCGAGCGGAGCGACACGGCGACCCGCAGCCGCTCCGGCGGTACCAGCTTGTCCGGCCGGCGCCCGGCGAGCACCGCGAAGCCGACCGCGGCGTCCGCCACGGTGGTGGCCAGGATGCCCTGCTCGGCGAGGCCGTACCAGTCGTTGGCGCCGAGCTGGCACGGTATGACGCCCCGGCCGGGCTTGAGCCCGACCAGCCCGCAGCAGGCGGCCGGGATCCGGATCGAGCCGAGCCCGTCGTTGCCGTGCGCGATCGGCACCATCCCGGAGGCGACGGCCGCCGCCGAGCCGCCGGAGGAGCCGCCCGGGGTGCGGTCGGTCGCCCACGGGTTGCGGGTCGCCACGGTCTCGTCGTCGGTGAACCCGAACAGCCCGAGTTCGGGCATCCGGGTCACCCCGACGATCACCGCTCCGGCGCCGCGCAGCCGCCGGACCACCTCGTGGTCGGACTCGGCGACCGGGGTACGCGCGGCTGCCGACCCGTTCCAGGTCGGCAGCCCCGCGACGGCGGTGTTCTCCTTGACCGCGATCGGCACGCCGGCCAGCGGGAGGTTCGCCAGATCGTCCTGCTCGTCGACCTTCTCCGCCTCGACGATCGCCTCGCCACCCCGCACCACCCGGAACGCGGACAGCTCGCGGTCCGCCCGGTCGATGTGGTCGAGGTGGTCCGCCACCACCTGGGTGGCGGAGGCGTCCCCACGGCGGACGGCCCGGGCGATCTGTTTCGCGGTCGCGCCCACCCAGTTCGGCGTGATGTCCTGCACGGCCAACTCCCCATCGGCTTGTCCGCAGCGCCGTCCGGGCGGCCGGACAGCGGTCAGCCGAGCGCCTGCTCCAGGTCTGCGAGTAGGTCGTCGGCGGTCTCGATGCCGACAGACAGTCGCACGAGATCGGCGGGAACTTCAAGCGGCGAGCCGGCGGCACTTGCGTGTGTCATCCGGCCCGGATGTTCGATCAGCGACTCGACTCCGCCCAGTGACTCGGCGAGCACGAAGAGTTTCGCCCGGTCGCAGATCCGTACGGCGTGCTCCTCGCCGCCGGCCGCCCGGAAGGAGATCATGCCGCCGAACCGGCGCATCTGCTTCGCCGCGACCTCGTGCCCGGGGTGTTCCGGCAGGCCCGGGTAGAGCACCTGGGACACCGCCCGGTGCCCGTTGAGGTAGTCGGCGATCCGCTCGGCGTTGTCGCAGTGCCGATCCATCCGTACCCCGAGGGTCTTGACCCCGCGCAGCGTCAGCCAGGCGTCGAAGGGCCCGTTCACCGCGCCCATCGCGTTCTGGTGGTAGCGCAGCTCCTCGCCGAGCGCGGCGCTGGCCGCGACGAGGGCGCCCCCGACCACGTCGGAGTGCCCACCGACGTACTTGGTCGTCGAGTGCACCACCACGTCCGCACCGAGCGCGATCGGCTGCTGGAGGTACGGCGAGGCGAACGTGTTGTCGACGACGAGCAGTGCGTCGACGTCGCCGGCCAGCGTGGCCAGCCCGGCGATGTCGGCGATCCCGAGCAGCGGGTTGGTGGGGGTCTCCACCCAGATCACCTTCGTCTGGCCGGGGCGGACCGCCGCCCGGACGGCGTCGACGTCGGAGATCCGGGCCGCCGTCCAGCTCAGTCCCCAGCGCTCGGCGACCCGGGCGAAGAGCCGGAACGTGCCGCCGTACGCGTCGTCCGGGATCACCACATGGTCACCCGGCCGGCAGACGGTACGCAGCAGGGCGTCCTCGGCGGCCAGCCCGCTGGCGAAGGCCAGCCCCACCGGGCCGCCCTCCAGCGCGGCGAGGCACTCCTGCAACGCGTCCCGGGTCGGGTTGCCCGACCTGCTGTACTCGTAGCCGAGCCGGGGTGCCCCGACGGCGTCCTGGGCGTACGTGCTGGTCTGGTATATCGGCGGCACCACCGCCCCGGTGCGGGGCTCCGGCTCCTGGCCGGCGTGGATGGCGAGTGTCTCGAAGCCGTGACTCATTTGCAGAAGGCTAGCCTGCACTGGTGGCGGGGTGCGTGTTCTGCGGGATCGTGGCGGGCGCGGCGGCGTTCCGGGTGGTCGACTCCCCCGACGGGGTGGCCTTCCTCGACGTACGCCCGGTGTTCAAGGGACACCTGCTGGTGGTGCCGCGTGCGCACGTCGAGACGCTGGGCGAGCTGCCGGACGAGGCGCTGCCCGGCTACTTCCGGCTGGTCCGGCGGCTGGCCCTGGCCGTCGAGGAGGGGCTGGGTGCCGGTGGGACGTTCGTGGCGATGAACAACCGGGTCTCCCAGTCCGTGCCGCACCTGCACACCCATGTCGTACCGAGGACAAAGGGCGACGGGCTGCGCGGCTTCTTCTGGCCCCGCACGAAGTACGCCTCGGACGTCGAGGCCGGGTCGTACGCCGACCGGATCGCCGCCGCGCTCACCGAGTAGCCGAGGCGGGGGTGGCCGGGCCAGGGATCGCCCGCTCGACCCGGCTGCGGCGCCGGTGGTATGCGACGGCGACCGCCAGCAGCAGCGGACCCCAGGCCACCAGTGGGGCGTACGTGACGACCACCACCACCTGCGCGGTGCCCTCCAGCGTCGCCGTGCCCGCCTCGCCGATCGCCGGCCGGACCGGCCCGACGAGGTCGAACAGGGACTCGACCAGCAGATAGCCGCAGAGGCCGATCAGCAGGGTCGCCCCGGTGACGGCCGGTACCACCGCCGCCCGGATCGGCACCCGTCGGCCGCCCAGCAGCGGCAGCCAGCCCGGCAGCCACTCGCCCCAGGGCCGGACCAGGCCGACGGTGAGCAGCGCCAGCCCCATCGAGACGAGGCTGAGGCAGAGCACGTAGAGCCGCTCGCCCGGGGTGACCGTCACCGACGTGCCACCCCCGTCGAGCAGCCCGGCGAGCAGAGCCAGCCGGGACAGCGCCGACGGCAGTACGCAGAGCGGCACCGCGTACGCCGCCCAGACCGCCCAGCGCGGCACCTCCATGCTCTCCACCGTCATCTCGTCGCCCCCTCCGGCCGGCCTCCCCGGACATCCCACGATCCGCCGGAGCCCTCACCGGCACCTCCCGCCCCAGCGCCATCCCGCTCCCCCGCCCGGGTGAGTCCGGGGTGGGGTGCCGGGGGCCTGGGCGGGTAAGGATCCGGGTGCGTGTCGTGTTACATCCGGCAGAGGTACGAGAGGAGTTCCATCGTGTTCCTACGGCGCACCAATGCCGAGCTGCCCACCCCCGACCAGGCCCTGCCCGGCCGGCTGATCGCGATGCCGATCGCCGACCGGCACGAGGTGCTCGGAACCCCGCTGCGGGGACCGTGGCCCGAGGGTGCCCAGGTCGCCGTCTTCGGGATGGGCTGTTTCTGGGGAGCCGAGCGGCTGTTCTGGACGCTGCCCGGGGTGGTTTCCACCTCCGCGGGCTATGCGGGCGGTTACACGAAGAATCCGACCTACGAGGAGGTCTGCTCGGGCCGGACCGCGCACGCCGAGGTGGTCCAGGTGGTCTACGACCCCTCGAAGATCGGTTACGAGGACCTGCTCAAGGTCTTCTGGGAGAACCACGACCCGACCCAGGGGATGCGGCAGGGCAACGACGTCGGCACGCAGTACCGGTCGGCGATCTACACCACCACCGAGGAGCAGGCGGCGATCGCCCGGGCGTCCCGGGACGCGTTCGCGCCGATCGTGGCGGGGGCCGGGCACGGCGAGATCACCACGGAGATCGCCGAACTGGGCGACTACTACTACGCCGAGGACTACCACCAGCAGTACCTGGCGCCGACCAAGAACCCGAACGGGTACTGCAACCACGGGCCGAACGGGATGACCTGCCCGGTCGGGGTGGCCCGGACCGGGGCGTAACCGCCGCGACCCGCCCTCCGCGCGAAGTGTGGCCAAAAACCGTTGCCGGGGCCGTCCGGGGATGGATAGCGTGGCCGTACACGGGAAGGGAGGTGGTCCGAGCTTTGTATAGCAATAGGACTCGTGAGGTGGCTGTCCGCTAGCCGCTGTCCTTGACAGTTTCGGTGTCCGCCGCAAGCGGGCAGTTGCAAGTCGTCGAGACCGTGTGGCAGCGGTGCGGCGAATCCACGACAGCCACCCGACCCCCGGGGCGCCGGCCCAAGTCCAGCCGGCCTCCGTGTGACGACCGTCACGCGGACCCCGGGGGTCGACCATTTCTCCGGTCGACCGCCGACGCCGTCGACCGGTACCCCCTCGAAGAGGCCGCCGTGTCCGTACGTGAGCTGGCGGTGCTGGGCACGGCCAGCCAGGTGCCGACCCGGCACCGGAACCACAACGGGTACCTGCTGCGCTGGGACCGCGAGGTGATCCTCTTCGACCCCGGCGAGGGCACCCAGCGGCAGATGATGTTCGCCGGCATCCCGGCCGGCGACCTGACCCGGATCTGCGTCACGCACTTCCACGGCGACCACTGCCTCGGGCTGCCCGGCGTGGTCCAGCGGCTCTCGCTGGACCGGGTGCCCCATCCGGTCGACGCGCACTATCCGGGCGGCGACGCACACTTCTTCGCCCGGCTGCGCCACGCCAGCTCGTTCTACGAAACCGCCGAGCTGCGGGAACTTCCGGTGCTGCGGGACGGCCAGACCTTCGAGACCTCCGCCGGCACGCTGCTCGCCCGCCGGCTCCGGCACCCGGTCGAGACGTACGGCTACCGGCTGGTCGAGCCGGACGAGCGGCGGATGCTGCCGGACCGGCTGGCCGGGTACGGGATCCGGGGGCCGGCGATCGGCGAGCTGATCCGGACTGGTCACGTCCACGTGGCCGGCCGGCGGGTGACGCTGGCCGAGGTGAGCGCTCCGCGTCCGGGCCAGCGGTTCGGCTTCGTGATGGACACCGGGCTCTGCGACGGGGTCTTCGAGCTGGCCGACCGGGCCGACCTGCTGGTGATCGAGTCGACGTTCCTGGCCGAGGACGCCGCCCTCGCCGCCGAGGTCGGGCACCTGACCGCGGCCCAGGCCGCCCGGGTGGCGGCCGAGTCCGGGGTACGCCGGCTCGTGCTGACCCACTTCTCCCAGCGGTACGCCCCGACGTCCCGGGCCGGGCTGCCACCGGCCGCCGAGCGTTTCGCGGCCGAGGCCCGGGAGCACTTCGACGGCGACCTGGTGATCGCCGAGGATCTGGCCCGGGTGGCGGTGCCGCCCCGAGCGCCGGTCAGCGCGGCAGGGTCGCCGCCAGCCGCTTCGGCGCCCTGATCCGCCACGACTCGGTGAGCAGGTCGCTCAGCTCGACCGGATCGGCGGTGTCGAGCGCGACCACCACCATCGGATAGTTGGCGTAGTGCGCCGGCACGCTGTAGGTCTGCGGCGCCGCCGCGAGCAGCGCCTCCCGCTCGTGCGTGAAGATCGCGATCCGCTCGCCGTCCTCCAGCAGCCGGGCGAAGAGCTTGCCCCGGATCTTGCAGGCCGGCGTCCCGTATGAGATGCCCTGTTCCACCTCGGGTAGCACGGACACCAGATCACACACTCTGTCCCAGGTGACCATATCGGCCACGTTACTACGATCAACTAATGACCCTCACTCTGCGCCCGGCGGTGACCGCCGACCTGATGGCGATCGGCGACCTTCACCACAGATCGCGTGCGGCGGCGTACCGGGAGATCATCCCGGCGGACGCGCTGGCGGCACAGACCGGCGAGATGATGGGGCGGTACTGGGCGGAGCGCTGGGCGTACGAGCGGGACACCCACCTGATGACGGTGGCGGAACGGGACGGCCGGCTGGCCGGCTTCAGCTATCTCGGGCCGCACGATCCCGCCGAACCGGACTCGGCCGGCCCGGACGTCGGCGAGCTGTACGCGATCCACCTCGACCCGGCCGAGCAGGGCCGGGGCACCGGCCGGGCCCTGATGGTCGACGCGCTGGCGAAGCTGCACGCCCGGGGGTGGCGCCGCGCCGTGCTCTGGGTACTCGTCGACAACGCGCACGCCCGGCACTTCTACGCCCGGGGCGGCTGGGTACCGGACGGCGTCGAGCGGGAGGGCGCCATCGGCGCGACGCTGACCCCACAGCTGCGCTACGCCCGCGACCTGCCCTAGCGCGGGCCGGCGACGGATTTCGCTGTGGGCGGGCCGGCGACGGATTTCGCTGTGGGCGCAGCGGCGCCGGGGATCGACCGGGATCGTGCCGGCGTTGACCGGCACATGAGCACCGAACGAGCAGAACCGGAGCGCGCCGAGCGGGCCGCTCTGGACGCGTACTCCCAGGTGGTGACCGGGGTGGCGGCCCGGGTGCTGCCGAGCGTGGCCGCGCTGGCCGTACGCGGGCCGCGCGGCGCGGGTGCCGGTTCGGCGGTGACCTTCACCGACGACGGGTTCCTGCTCACCAGCGCACACGTGGTGGACGGGGCGACCGGCGGGCTGGCCACCTTCGGCGACGGCGCCGAGGCCCGGTTCGACGTGGTCGGCACCGACCCCCTCTCCGACCTGGCCGTGCTCCGGGTCCGGGCCACCGCCGCCCCGCCCGCCGAACTCGGCGACGCCGACCCGCTGCGGATCGGGCAGCTCGTGGTGGCGGTCGGCAACCCGATGGGGCTGGCCGGTTCGGTCACCGCCGGGGTGGTCTCCGGGCTGGGCCGGTCATTGCCGGCCCGGCACGGCCGGGTCGTCCGGCTGATCGAGGACGTCATCCAGACCGACGCCGCGCTCAACCCCGGCAACTCGGGTGGGGCGCTGGCCGACGCCGCCGGCCGGGTGGTCGGGATCAACACCGCCGTCGCCGGGTACGGCCTCGGCCTGGCGGTGCCGATCAACTCCACCACCCGGCAGATCATCGGCGACCTGGTGACCTCGGGACGGGTCCGGCGGGCCTGGCTCGGCGTCGCCGGGGTGCCGGTACCGCTGCCGCCGGCCGTGGCCGAGCGCACCGGCCAGCAGCGCGGGCTGCGGGTGGTGGAGGTCGTCCCGGAGAGCCCCGCCGGGGTCGCCGGGATCTACCTCGGCGACATCATCGTCTCGGCCGGCGGCCGTCCGGTGGCGGACGGGCAGAGCCTGCAACGGCTCATGCTCGGCCCGGCCATCGGCACTCGGCTGCCGATGACCCTGCTGCGTCGGAGCGCCTTCGTCGACGTGATCGCCGTCCCCACCGAACTGCCCCGGTGAAAGGAAGGGCCCCTTCTTATCGCTTTTTGTATAAGAAGGGGCCCTTCCTTTCACCTCAGCTCGGCTCAGCGGGAGTGGGCGCCTAGGTGGGCCAGCAGGTCCTGCCGGGTGAGTACGCCCTTCGGCTTGCCGTCCACCAGTACGAGTGCGGCGTCGGACTTCTCCAGTAGGCCGACCGCCTCGCTCACCGGCTGGCCGCCACCGATCATCGGCAGCGGCGGGCCCATGTGCCGCTCGATGGTGTCGTGCAGCTTCGCCTGGCCGGTGAAGAGGGCGTCCAGCAGGTCCCGTTCGGCGATCGAGCCGGCGACCTCGCCGGTCACCACCGGCGGCTCGGCCTTGAGCACCGGGAGCTGCGAGACGGCGTACTCCCGCATGTAGTCGACGGCGTCCCGGACCGTCTCGGTCGGGTGCACGTGGACCAGTTCCGGGATGCCGTTCGGCTTGCTGTTCAGCGCGTCGGCCACGGTCGGCTCGGTGGCGCTGGTGTCCATGAAGCCGTAGCGGGCCATCCACTCGTCGTCGAAGATCTTGGACAGGTAGCCCCGGCCGCCGTCCGGCAGCAGCACCACCACCACGTCGTCCGGGCCGGCCTGCCGGGCCACCTCCAGGGCGGCGGCCACCGCCATCCCGCAGGAGCCGCCGACCAGCAGTCCCTCCTCGCGGGCGAGTCGCCGGGTCAGCTCGAAGGAGGTCTTGTCGGAGATCTTCACGATCTCGTCGCAGATGCCCCGGTCGTACGTCTCCGGCCAGAAGTCCTCGCCGACCCCCTCGACCAGGTACGGCCGGCCGGTGCCGCCGGAGTAGACCGAGCCCTCCGGGTCGGCGCCGATGACCCGTACCGCCCCGCCGGAGACCTCCTTGAGGTAGCGGCCGGTGCCGGAGATGGTGCCGCCGGTGCCGACCCCGGCCACGAAGTGGGTGATCCGGCCGCCGGTCTGCTCCCACAGCTCCGGACCGGTGGTCTCGTAGTGCGAGCGCGGGTTCGCCGGGTTGGCGTACTGGTTGGGCTTCCAGGCGCCCGGGATCTCCCGGGTCAGCCGGTCCGACACGTTGTAGTACGAGCGGGGGTCCTCCGGGGCGACCGCCGTCGGGCAGACCACCACCTCGGCCCCGTACGCCCGCAGCACGTTCTGCTTGTCCTCGCTGACCTTGTCCGGGCAGACGAAGACGCACCGGTAGCCCCGGGTCTGGGCCACCAGCGCCAGCCCGACACCGGTGTTGCCGCTGGTCGGCTCGACGATGGTGCCGCCCGGCTTGAGCAGCCCGGCCCGCTCCGCCTCCTCGACCATCCGCAGCGCGATCCGGTCCTTGACCGAGCCGCCCGGGTTGAAATACTCGATCTTGGCGAGGACGGTCGCCGAGATGCCGGCGGTCACCTGCCGGAGTCGGACCAGCGGGGTGTCACCGATCAGTTCGATGACGTTGTCGTAGTAGCGCACGACGTTGTGCCCTTCTCGGTGCTCGCCGGCCGGACGGCACTGGCCGGGCACAGGGTCGGTGCTGGTGGCGTGCGGTCGGGGCGAAGGATGGTGGGTTCTCCCGCCAGCGTACGTGCCGCCGGCCCGGCCCGTGGCCGGGGTTGCCGGGCAGGGATCAGTGCACCACCCGGCCGGGGATGACGGAGTCCCGGGCCGCCTCCCAGGCGAGGAAGCGCTCCGTCTCGGCGAGTACGGCACCGGCCAGCCAGGTCACCATGATCGCGTCGTCGGCCAGGCCGAAGATCAGCAGGGTGAGTTCCGGCAGCACGTCGACCGGGGAGAGCACGTACGCGGTCGCGGCGGTCATCAGGGCGAGCCGCAGCCCGCCGTCGTAGTCGCCACGGACGGTCGCCGCGATCATGCGGGGCAGGGCGGCGATCCGCTTCCCCAGCGACGGTCCGCCCCGGGAGCCGGCGGTCAGTGCCCGGAACAGCGCCCTGAAGGCGGCGGTTCGTCGAAGTGTCCTGGTGGCCATGTCGGCGCCCTCCTCTGGATTCATGATGCATCCGAACGCAACCGCCCGCTCGTCGGGAAATCCGGTCGGAATCGAAATTCGGTCGGAATCGGAGAAACGCCGGACGGCCGGCGATGAACCGGCGCTCGCCGGGTACCCGACCGCCACCCTCGGGCGCAGGCGGAACGCTGACAGCGCGGGGTGGGCGACCGGGGTTAATCTCGAAGGTCGCGAGGGGTACGGCGTGACAGGCGGGGGGCCTTGATGAGTCCGGCCGGATCGACAGGGCGACAGCGGTCGCGGCAGCGGAACCTGGCGTCGCGGTGGCAGCCGCGGCGACCGGCGTGGCAGCACCGGACGGCGTGGGGCGCGGAGCCGGCCCAGCCGGAGTGGTCGGCCTGGCCGGTCGCCCGGCGGGTGGCGAAGGCGACCGCCCTGGGCGTGGGACTGACCGCGCTCACCACCGCCGCCGGCTACGGGCTGCTGCTCGGGCAGGCCCGGCAGGCCCGCCGGGTGATCCCGCTGGCCGAGGCGCCGCCGCCGCGCGGTGACGGCGTCTACGGTGCCAAGTTCCCGGGCGAGCCGATCACGATGGTGATCCTCGGTGACTCCTCCGCCGCCGGCTACGGGGTGCACCGGCCCCGGGAGACGCCCGGGGCGCTGCTCGCCACCGGCACCTCCCGCCGGCTGCGCCGACCGGTCCGGCTGTACCGGTTCGCCGTGGTCGGCTGCCTCTCCGCCGGGCTGCGCCCGCAGGTCGACGCGGCGCTGGAGCGCCAGCCGGACGTGGCGGTGATCCTGATCGGCGGCAACGACGTGACGAACCGCACCCCACACGCGGTGGCGGTCCGCTACCTCGTCGAGGCGGTACGCGACCTGCGGGCCGCCGGCGCCCAGGTGGTGGTCGGCACCTGCCCCGACCTCGGCGCGATCCAGCCGATCAAGCCGCCGTTGCGCTGGCTGGCCCGGCGGTGGAGCCGGCAACTGGCCGCCGCGCAGACCGTCGCGGTGGTCGAGGCCGGTGGCCTGACCGTCTCCCTCGGTGATCTGCTCGGTCCCCGGTTCGCCGCCGAACCGACCCGGATGTTCGCCTGGGACCACTTCCACCCCTCCGCCGAGGGGTACGCGATCGCGGCGGCCGTCCTGCTGCCGACCGTACTGGCCGCGCTCGGCGCCGGTACCGAGCGGCGTCCCTCGGTCGCCGCTGACCAGGGCGTACGGTCGCTGCCGGCGGCTGCCCACGAGGCGGCCCGGCACGCCGGTACGGAGGTCCGGGGTGTCCGGGTCGGCGGGCACGAGCACGGCCCCGGCGGGCGGTGGGCACAGCTCCGCCGCCGTGGGGCCTGGTTCGGCCACCCCCGGCCGGGAGAGACTGGAGGCCCACCGGAGACACCGGCACCGCTGGACGAGGCGACGACCTCCACAGTAGAGGAACGGGCATGACGGGACTCGACACCACGATCGGCACGGCGACGTACGGGATGACCACTCGGATCGCCCGGGGGGCCGCGGTCACGCTGCTCGCCGGTGCGGTCGGCGGGGTGGCGCTACTGGCCGGCGAGGCGTTCGTGGCCCGCAACCGGCGGTACGCCCGCCCGGAACTGGGCCTGGCGCTGCGCTCCACCGTCGGCCGGGCCGGCGCACCGCCGCTGCGCCTGGTCCTGCTCGGCGACTCTGCCGCGCTCGGCGTCGGGGTGGACCGGGCCGACGACACGGTCGGTGGGCAGCTCGCCCGGCTGCTCTCCGAGGGCACCGGGCCGGGTGGAGCCGGCGGCCGTCAGGTCTGGCTCTCCAGCGTCGGCGTCTCCGGCTCCCGCTCCACCGACCTGGCGACCCAGGTGGCCCGGGCACTGCTCGGCGAGCGCCCGGACGTCGCGGTGATCCTGGTCGGCGCGAACGACGTGATGGGGCTGCGCCGGCCGGCCGAGGCGGCGGCGTACCTCGGCGCGGCGGTGCGCCGGCTGCGCGGCGCCGGAGTCCGGGTGGTGGTCGGCACCTGTCCCGATCTCGGGGCGGTCCGGGCCATCGCACCGCCGCTGCGGCAGGTCGCCGGCTGGCTTGGCCGGCAGACCGCCCGGGCGCAGGCCGTCGCCGTGCTGGAGGCCGGCGGCACCGTGGTGGACCTCGCCGCCGAGACCGGTGCGGTGTTCCGGGCCGACGCGGGCACGCTCTGCCACGACGGCTACCACCCCTCGGCCGACGGCTACCGGGTCTGGGCGCACGCCCTGCTCCCCGCCGTGGCCCGGGCCGCCGCCGGGACCCGGCAGCGGTAGTTCCACCCGCCGCGCGTACCCCGGCAGCGGTCGTTCCGGCCGGCGGTCAGGTGGCGACGGCGACCGCCTGCCGGATCGTCTCGGGCTGTTCGAGCGCCCGCAGCATGCAGTGCGCGACGTCGGCGCGCGGCACGACCAGCCCACCCCGGACACTGCGTCCGTACGCCGTCCGGTAGGCGCCGGTCAGCGGCTTGTCGGTCAGCCGGGGCGGCCGTACGACGGTCCAGTCCAGGTCGCTGTCCCGGAGCAGTTCCTCCAGCACCGCCAGGTCGGCGTAGGGCTTCCGGAGCACGGTCTTGAGGATCGGACCCAGCAGGTACCGCAGCAGCGGTCCCTCGCCGGGGTCGGGCGGCGGTTTCGGGCGACCCGGAGCGGCGAAGGTGGAGATCGGGGCGGCGCTGACCACCACGATCCGGCGTACGCCCCGGACCCGCATCGCGGTGACGATCTCGGCGGTACCCCGGGAGGCGACCCCGCTCTCCGCCATCGAGCGGGGGCCGAGGCCGGAGAGGACCGCGTCGGCCCGGTCGACGGCGTCGGCCAGTACCGCCCGATCGGGGTCGTTCAGGTCGGCCGCAACCACCCGTACGCCGTCCGGCTCGCCGGCCAGGCTCGCCGGGTCGCGTACCACCGCTGTCACGTCGTGACCGGCGGCGACGGCCTGCCGGAGCAGATGTCGGCCGATTCCGCCACTCGCCGCGAAGACCGTGAGTCTCATGTCGGTTCCAGCTCCCGAGGGGTAGTGAGTGTTCACTTACCTTTAGAGTAGTGAGCACTCACCCCCTGTCAAGCGGGGTCGACCCACCCCCGCCAGACCACCGACGGAACGAGGGCGATGACCAGCAGAGGCCGCGGCGAGGCGACCCGCGAGCGCATCCTGGCCGCCGCCTCGACGGTGATCCGGGAGCGGGGGCTGGCGCACACCACGACCAAGGAGATCGCCCGGGTCGCCGGCTACTCCGAGGCCACCCTCTACAAGCACTTCACCGGCAAGGAGGAGCTCTTCCTCGCCGTACTGCGGATCCGGCTCGCCCCGTTCATCGGGCTCATGGTCCAGTTGCCGGACCAGGCCGGCCGCGGCACCGTCCCGGCCCGGCTGACCGAACTCGGCCACCAGATGCTCCGGGTCTACGAGGAGTCGGCACAGCTCGCCATGGCGCTCTTCGCGGAACCGGTACTGCTCGACCGGCAGCGCGAACTGTTCCGCCAGACGGGCGCCGGCCCGCAGCACGCGAACGCCGTCCTCGCCGAGTACCTCCGGCGGGAGCGGGATCGGGGCCGGCTCGCCCCGACGGCGGACCCGGCGGCGCTGGCCAACCTCTTCCTCGGGGCCTGCTTCTACCGGGCCTTCCTGGTCGCCTTCCTCGGCCCGGCCGGCGACCAGCTCCTCGACCACGATCCCGACCGGTTCGTCGAGGAGCTGGTCGCGGCCATGCCGTACCCGTCCGCCCCGCCGAACCCCGGCCCGGCGGACCGGCCCGGCGGCTCGCCCGCTGGTGACCCCGGAGCCGAAGCGGGTTAACGTTGGTTCATGTCGACCGCGTCCCCCCGCGAAGCCGTTATCGTCGCGACCGCCCGCTCCCCCATCGGCCGGGCCCACAAGGGCTCCCTGCGCGAGCTGCGCGCGGACGACCTGGCCGCCACCATCGTGCAGGCCGCCCTCGACAAGATCCCGCAGCTCGACCCGACCCAGATCGACGACCTCTACCTCGGCTGCGGGCTGCCCGGCGGCGAGCAGGGCTTCAACATGGCCCGGGTGGTGGCCACCCTGCTCGGCCTGGACACGGTGCCCGGGGCCACCCTCACCCGCTACTGCGCCTCCTCGTTGCAGACCACCCGGATGGCGTTCCACGCGATCCGGGCCGGCGAGGGTGACGTCTTCGTATCGGCCGGCGTCGAGTGCGTCTCCCGGTACGCCCGGGGCAACTCCGACGCCCTGCCGCCGGAGGCGCAGGAACTCGTCGGCGGCGGCTGGCAGAACCCGAGGTTCGACGCGGCCCGGGCCCGCTCGGCGGCCCGCGCCGAGGCCGGCGCACCGGTCTGGACCGACCCCCGGCTCGACGGCGGGCTGCCGGACATCTACCTGACGATGGGCCAGACCGCCGAGAACCTCGCCCAGGCGTACGACGTGACCCGGGCCGAGATGGACGAGTTCGGCGTACGCAGCCAGAACCTCGCGGAGAAGGCCATCGCCGACGGCTTCTGGGCCCGGGAGATCACCCCGGTCACCCTCCCCTCCGGCGAGTGGGTCGACTCGGACGACGGGCCCCGCGCCGGGGTGACCCTGGAGGGGGTGGCCGGACTGAAGCCGGTCTTCCGCCCGGACGGCCGGATCACCGCCGGCAACTGCTGCCCGCTCAACGACGGTGCGGCGGCGGTCGTCATCATGAGTGCGGAACGGGCCCGCGAGTTGGAGATCACTCCGCTGGCCAGGATCGTCTCCACCGGCGTCACCGCGCTCTCCCCGGAGATCATGGGACTCGGTCCGGTCGAGGCGTCCCGGCAGGCGCTGCGACGCGCCGGGATGACCATCGACGACGTCGACCTGGTCGAGATCAACGAGGCGTTCGCGGCCCAGGTGATCCCCTCGTACCGGCAGCTCGACATCCCGCTGGAGAAGCTCAACGTGATGGGCGGGGCGATCGCGGTCGGGCACCCGTTCGGGATGACCGGGGCCCGGATCACCGGCACCCTGCTCAACGCCCTGGACTGGCACGACCGGACCGTCGGGCTGGAGACGATGTGCGTCGGCGGCGGCCAGGGCATGGCGATGGTGCTGGAGCGGCTGAGCTGAGCCGACCCGCCGGACCGGCCGGGGCCCGGAGCGGTCCGGCGGCCGGTGGTGTTCAGAGCGCCTGCCGGACGGTCGCCACCTCGTCGGCCGCGCCGGCCAGCACCGGCGTCGGCGGTCCGGCGGCGACCAGGTCGGCCACCACCACCCGGAGCTGGTCGGGCAGGGCCAGGTCGTTCTCCAACCGGGGTACCGGCCGGCGCGGCTCCCCGGCCGCGTCCGCGCCCAGATCGGCCAGGAGCTGGACCAGCCGGTGCACCAGGTCCGCCCGGGCCGGCCCACCGGACGGGCCAGCCGCCGCCCAGCGCGGCGGGGTCCAGTGCCCCACCTGACGGACGAGCAGGTCGAGCTGCCGGACCAGCGGCTCGGCCGGGCGGGCGGGTTCGGGTGCGTTCATCGCGGGGGAGTCTACGGTCGGCTCAGCGCCGTACGTAGCTGAGCAGACGGAGGATCTGCCAGTAGAGGAAGACCAGGCCGACCAGCAGCCCGAATGCGCAGAACCAGGCGTACCGGGCCGGCAGTCCGTCCCGTACCCCCCGCTCCACCAGGTCGAAGTCGAGGATGAAGGTCAGCGCGCCGACCGTGATGCAGACCAGCGCGAAGACGTACGGCAACCAGCCGACCTTGCTGCCGGTGCTGTAGACCACCAGGGCCTGCCGGCCGGAGATCAGGTAGACGGCGAGGTTGACCAGGCTCAGCACCACCACCCCGATCAGCGCACCGACCACCAGCCGGGCGAACCGGGGCGTGGCGCGGAGCACCCGCAGCCCGTAGAGCACCGCCATCCCGACGAAGACTCCGAAGGTGCCGACGACGGCCTGCACCACGATGCCGGGGTAGACCGCCTCGAAGCCCCGGCTGGCGACGCCGAGCAGTACGCCCTGGAGCACCGCGTACCCGCCGACCAGGATCGGGTTGGTCACCCGCCGCAGCGAGATCACCAGGGCCAGGACCAGCCCGGCCAGCGCCGAGCCCAGCGCGGCCGGTGCGGCCCAGCCGTCGGTGACGTACGTCCAGGCGACCGCGCCGGTGGCGCCGGTCAGCAGCAGCAGGCCGACGGTCCGCACCACCACGTCGTCGATGGTCATCGGCCGGGTGACCTCGGCACCGAGGACGCGGTGTTCCACCCGGGCGGTGTCGTCCAGGCGGGTCAGCACCGGGTTGGTACTTCTCATGCCCTACGACAATAAACTAGACATCTCCGGCAGCACCCTGATCCATCCCCGCGCCACCTGCGCGACGCCCGCCCCCTGAAGGTGGGGACGGGCGTCGGAACGACCTGGCGGGACCGTCAACCGGCCGCCGGGATCTGGTCAGGGAGTCGACTCAGCTCAGTCGTCGCCCTGGAAGTAGCTGAGCAACCGCAGGATCTCGATGTAGAGCCAGACCAGGCTGACCAGGATGCCGAAGGCGGCGGTCCAGGAGTAGCGGCGCGGCAGGCCCATCCGCACGCCCTCCTCCACCTCGTGGAAGCTGAGGATGAAGCTGAGCGAGGCGATCACGATGCAGATCAGGCTGAACCCGATGGCGACCGGGCCACCATCGCGCAGCCCGGTGTCCACGCCGAAGAGCATCAGCACGAAGTTGATCAGGATGACCGCGAAGATGCCGACGGTCGCCGCGATCACGCCGCGGATGAACTTCGGGGTCGCCCGGATGGCCTTGGCCTTGTAGAGCCCGGCCATCAGGAAGAAGACACCGAAGGTGGCGATCACCGCCTGGAGGACGATGCCCTGGTAACCGGCGATGACCTCGAAGAACTTGCTGACCATGCCGACGAAGACGCCCTCGACGACGGCGTAGGTGATCACCAGCGCCGGGTTGGCGATCCGCATGAACGAGATCACCAGGCCGAGCACCAGCCCGACGACGGCGGCGCCGATCCAGGCCGCACCGATCGCTCTGTCGGGCACCAGGACCCAGGCGAGCGCGGCGGAGAGCCCGGTGATGCCGAGCAGGGTGACCGTCTTGACGACGACGTCGTCGATGGACATCGGCGCCACGGTGGGCGGCGCGGCGGGATAGCCCGCGTCCGTCGGATAGGGCTGCCCGTAGCCGGGCTGTCCGTATGCGCCGGCCGGGGCGTAACCCGCGGCCCGCTCCCGCTCGGCCGCCTGGCCGAGTCGGGCCAGCACCGGATTGGACGTCTTCACTTTGTCAAGCCTCCTGAAAAGGTCGGTGCACAATGCCCGTGCCCCATCCAGGGTAATGCGCCCCGGCGAGGTTGTGGAGATCCACGTCACTCGGCCACCCGGCAGAGGGGCCCGGCCGGCCGGCAGCACGGATAGTGCCCGGGGCGGGGGTCGAACCCGCACGCCTTGCGGCAGCCGCTTTTAAGGCGGCCGTGTCTGCCTTTCCACCACCCGGGCAGGTGCCGAATTTCCTCGGTCCTGGTGCCTGCCACGGTAGCGGGTGGAGCCCCACCGGGCGCACCCCGTTCTCGGATCGGCACTAGGGTCACTGTCGTGACCAGCACTGCCCGCGCGGCGCAGGACGCCGACCCCGGCCCGGCCACGACAGAGACCGTCTCCGGCCCCACCAGCTCCTTCCGGGCGCGCTGGCTGGGCGCACTGCACCGGCACTGGCCGGACCTGGCGATGTGCCTGCTCTTCGTCGTCCTCGCCGGCTGGCTCACCGCCGGGCTGTGGCCGGACCCCGGCGCCCGGGTGCTGGCGCTCAACCCGGAGGACCAGGCCCTCTACGAGTGGTTCCTGGCCGTCGACTCCCGGGTGCTGCACGGCGACTTCTCGCTGCTGAGCGACCGGCTCAACGCCCCGGACGGGGTGAACCTGATGGCCAACACCACGGTCATCGCCCTCGGCTTCCTCTTCGCGCCGGTCACGCTCGCCTTCGGCGCACCGGTCACCTTCGCGCTGCTCGCCGCCGGCAACCTCGCCGGTACCGCGATCGCCTGGTATCTGCTCTTCACCCGGCTGCTCGGCGCCCGGCGGCTCGCCGCCGCGCTCGGCGCCGGGCTCTGCGGCTTCGGGCCCGGGATCGTCTCCCAGTCCAACAGCCACCTGCACATGACCGCGCAGTGGCTGGTGCCGGTGCTGATCTGGCTGGTCGTCCGGATGGTCCGGGCCGCCGACCCGCAGGCCCGGCCGGACCGGCCCGGGATCGATCGGCGCCGGATCGTCACCTCGGCGGTCGGGCTCGCCGCCGGAG
The DNA here is from genome assembly GCF_036421995.1 of Plantactinospora veratri. Lineage (NCBI taxonomy): Bacteria > Bacillati > Actinomycetota > Actinomycetes > Micromonosporales > Micromonosporaceae > Plantactinospora > Plantactinospora veratri. The sequence goes on along the minus strand of NZ_JAZGQL010000003.1, from coordinate 103,903 downwards.
TGACGGTGCAGGTCTTCATCGGCGAGGAGACGCTCTTCCTGGCCGCCGTCGCCCTGGTGGTCTTCACCCTGGCGTACGCCGCGGCGAACTGGTCGCTGGCCCGGCGGGTGATGCCCGGATTCCTCGCCGGGATGGTACTGGCGGTCGCGCTGGCCGTGCCGGTGCTGGCGTACCCGCTCTGGTTCCAGTTCGCCGGGGAGCAGAGCGTGCCGAACGGCATGTTCAGCCCGCACTACTTCTACGCCGACCTGGCGAGCTGGCCGGCGATCTCCCCCATGTCGATCGCCGGCTCGCCCGAGGCCGCCCAGTTGACCACCGGACCGGCCGAGTACAACACCTTCCTCGGCTGGCCGCTCCTGCTCGCCGCCGTCATCGGCGCCGGCTGGCTGATCCGGAAACCGGTGGTCATCGCCTGCGTCACCTCCGGCGTCGTGATGGCGGCGCTCTCGCTCGGGCCGACGATCGTGGTCAACAAGGAGCAGACCGGGATCACCGGACCGTACTCACTCCTCCTCGGGCTCCCCGTGGTGGACGGTGCGCTGCCGATGCGGTTCGCCCTGGCGCTGCTCCCGCTGATCGCCACGGTGCTGGTGCTCGCCGTCGACCGGGGACTGGCCGCGGCGGAGCGGCCGGTACGGATCATGGTGCCGCTGGCCGCGGTCATCGCGCTGCTGCCGATCTTCCCGGCCCAGATCCCGACCGCCGCCCGGCCGCCGCTGCCGCAGTTCATCGCCGACGGGCACTGGCGCGACTGTGTCGAGCCGAACGGCGTACTGGTGCCGGTGCCGCTGCCGACCCCGCAGGAGCCCTGGCCGATGCGCTGGGCCGCCGCCGCCGACGCCTCGTTCGCGCTGCCCGAGGGCTTCTTCATCGGCCCGTACGCGGCCGGCGGCCAAGCCTCGATGGGCACCTACAAGCAGCCGACCTCGCAACTGCTCACCGACGTGGCCAAGAACGGCGGCATACCGGCGGTCGGCCAGGAGCAGCGTGACCAGGCCCGGCGGGACATCGAGTTCTGGGGTGCCTCCTGCGTCGCGGTCACCGACGACGCCCCGAACGCGGCCAGCCTGCGGGGCACCCTGGAGGCGCTGCTCGGCCCGGGCACCCGGGTCGCCGACGCCTGGACCTGGCGGGTCTGAGCAGCCGGCGACCTGAGCAACTCCGGCGGCCGGCCGCCAAGACGGACGCTCCGGCGCCCGACCGTGCGGACGGGCCGGGCGCCGGGCTCGGGTCAGACCGGGCGGCGGTCGCCCGGCCGGCTGCCCGCCGCCGTGCTCGCCTCGACGAACTCCTCCCGGGGGTCGTGCAACTGGCCCAGCGCGACCACCTCGCGGCGGAGGACGAAGGCGAGGGTCCAGTCGACGATCACCCGTACCTTGCGGTTCAGCGACGGGATCCGGCTCATGTGGTACGTCCGGTGCATGAACCAGGCCGGCAGCCCCTTGAGCTTGATCCCGTAGACCTGGGCGACGCCCTTGTGCAGGCCGAGACTGGCCACGCTGCCGGCGTGCTTGTGCTTGTAGTCGACCGGCTGCCGCCCCCGGATCACCGCCCGGATGTTGTCGGCCATCCGGGCCGCCTGCCGCACCGCGTGCTGGGCGCTCGGTGAGCAGTACGCCCCGGGCGGGCCGGTCAGGTCCGGCACCGCCGCGCAGTCACCGGCGCTCCACGCCCCGTCCACGACCCGGTCGCCGTCGACCACCTGGAGGGTCGGCAGGCAGGTGACCCGGCCCCGGTCGTCGCGGGGCAGGTCGGTCTGGGCCAGCATCGGCGAGGGCTTCACCCCGGCCGTCCAGACGATCGTGTCGGCCCGGAAGCTGTCCCCGTCGGAGAGCCGGACCAGCCCGTCCACACAGGACTCCAGCCGGGTCTCCAGCCGGATGTCCATCTTCCGCTTCAGCAACTGTGCGACCGTGTACGCGCCCATGTCCCGGTCGACCTCGGGCAGCACCCGCAGGGTCGCCTCGACGAGTACCCAGCGCATGTCGTCGGGCTTCAGCTCCGGGTAGTACTTGAGCGCGTCCCGGGCCATGTCCTCCATCTCGGCCAGCGCCTCGATGCCGGCGTAGCCGCCGCCGACGAAGACGAAGGTCAACGCGCAGCGCCGGACGTCCGGGTCGGTGGTGGCGGCGGCCACGTCCAACCGGTCCAGCACATGGTTGCGCAGGTAGATCGCCTCGCCGATGGTCTTGAACCCGATGCCGTTCTCGGCCAGCCCCGGGATCGGCAGGGTACGGGAGACCGAGCCGGGCGCCACCACGATGTGGTCGTATCTGATCTCCCGGGCCGGGCCGATGATCGGCTGTACCACGGCGGTCTTCCGGTCGTGCTCGATCCGGGTGACCGTGCCGGAGACGATGGTGCAGCGCCGCAGTTCGCGCCGGAGCGGCACCACGGCGTGCCGGGGGGAGATGTTGCCGGCCGCCGCCTCGGGCAGGAAGGGTTGGTAGGTCATGTGGGGCTGAGGGTCGACGACGATGACCTCGGCCTCCCTCGACCGGAGCTTCTTCGACAGGCGCAGGGCCGCGTACAGGCCGACGTGACCGGCACCTACCACAAGGATCCGCTGCGGATTCACGCCTCCATCTTTCCCCCACCCGGCGCCGGATGCTGGCCAGATGCCCCTTCTGTGATTGACGACGCCGAGTGACCCCCGTTACCCCGGTTTGCGCCGATCTTGGTCCCGGGGCGGCCGGCCCCGGCGAGAGAGGGTCCTTACCGGCGCCGGAACAGCCAGCCGAGCAGCCCGGCGGCGCAGACCGCCAGGACCAGCCCGCCGAGCAGCGCGACGACGAAACTCCGGTCGCCGAACCGGCCGTCCATCGCCAGCAGCGGCATCGAGAGCACCGCCGAGGCGAGCGCCACCCCCAGCGCCCGGGCCACCCACCGGGCCAGCACCTCGGGGGCGACCACCGCGTCGTACGACAGCACGGCGGCGAGCGCCGCGAGGGTGTGGGTCAGGTAGAGGAAGGTGGCCAGGGCGAGCAGCCGCCAGAGTTCCACCTGCTGGTCGTACCAGCCGGTCGCCGCCACCCAGGCACCGACCGCGGCCAGCAGCACCATGGTGGGCCAGTTGCGCCGGGGCGCCACCGCGGGCGCCAGCGCCGCCACCACCAGCAGGCCGAGCAGGCGGGGGTCCGACGGCCTTTCCGGGTACGCCAGCAGCAGCGCGACCAGCGCGCAGCCGAAGACACCGGCCCGGACCAGTACCGGCACCAGGGTGATCCGGCCGACCGCGGCGTAGAGCGCCCTGATCCGGCTCACCACGGCGGCGCTCCGTTCGACACGGCGGCGCTCACCGCAGCGCCGGCCGGGGTGCGGAGGCGAGCCGGGCGACGTCCCGGAGCACCAGGTCGAGGCTGCCGGCCCCGGCCCAGGTGACCACCGGCACCCCGTGCTCGCGGAGCTGCCCGATCGTGGTGTCCCGGTCCAGCCGCCAGAGCCGGTGCGCCACCTCGGTCCACTGCCCCCGCTTCGGCGGCGTGGCCGACGGCGGCAGGGTGTCCACCGCCACCACGAACCGGCCCGAGCGGGCCAGCCGGGCCAGCATCGCCGCCGACCTGGGGTCCACCAGCGGGGTGAGTACCACGACCAGGGCGTTGGAGGAGAGCAGTTGCGGGCCGAAGACCTGGTCGTACGGCTCGTGCGGGGACTGTTCGACCCGGACGTCGAGCAGCCACTCCAGCAGGGTCAGGTACTGCCGCCGCCCGGTCGCCGGGCGGAGCCTGCGGGCCGACGGGCCGTACTCCAGCAAAGAGACCCGGTCGCCCCGGTGCAGGTAGTGCTCGGCGATGGCGGCGGCGGCCCGGACACAGGTGTCCAGCACCGAGGCGCTGCCCCGGATCCCGCCGGACCGGCCCGCCTCGGCCAGCACGTCCAGCAGTAGCACCACCTCGGCGTCCCGGTCGGAGAGCATCGCCGCCACGTGCAGTTGCCGGGCCCGCAGCGAGACCCGCCAGTCGATCCGGCGCAGCCGGTCACCCGGCCCGAAGATGCGTACCCCGGCCAGCTCGCCGCCCTCACCCGGGCGCCGCGACCGGTGCCCGCCGACCAGGCCGGCGGCCCGGGGCATCGCCTCGTCCGCGTCGAAGGGCTCGGTCACCGGATAGACCGGCACCGCGCGGGCCTCGCTGCGCACCGTCTGGCTGGCCAGCAGCCCGTCGCAGGCGATCGCCCGCACCGCCGCCGGCCCGAGCGAGTGCCGGCCCCAGCGCAGCGTCCCGCCGCGCAACTCCAGGTCGGCGACGGTGCCGGCCGGCACCGTGAAACCGTAGGGACGGTCGGTGGCGTCCCGACGACCGGACCGGGCCGCGACGCCGTCCGCCGGGACGGAACCCTCCGCGCCGGCACCGCCGGGCGCGAACCGGACCTCGTCGATCCGCAGCCAGGACGAGACGACGGTACGGACCAGCACCAGGTCGTAGCCGACGTCGTCGAGGTTGCCGACGCTGATCCCGCCGACCAGTGCGCCCCCCTCGACCAGGTTGGTGTCCTCGGCCCCGATCCCGATCTCCGGTGTCCGCACCGGGCGGCGGCGCAGCGCGTAAGCGGTGCCGAGCGCGAACGGCGCGGCCAGCACCACCAGGTCGATCCGGCCGAGCAGTGCACCGGCCACCAGGAAGAGCCCGGTGAGCAGCACCGCCCGGCCGAGTGCCCGGGTGGAGACCCAGTCCGGCCCGGGGGCGCCCCCGGGCGGCGCCGCCACGGCCGGGGCGGCCGCCCGCTGCCCGGGTACGGCGGGTCGCAGGGTCGGTCCGGTGGAACTCACGTCGCGCGTGCCCCGGCCGGCCCGGCGGCGTAGCTGGGCAGCGCACCGCTGGCCGGCGCGGGTGTGGTCTCCAGCACCTCGTTGACCACGAACGACGGGTCGACCCGGCGCAGCCACATCTCCGGCCGCAGCGTGATCCGGTGCGCCAGCACCGGCACCGCCACCGCCTTGACGTCCTCCGGGATCACGTAGTCCCGGCCGGCGAACGCGGCCATCGCCCGGGCCAGCAGCAGCAGCCCGAGCGAGCCGCGCGGCGAGGCGCCGACGAGTACCGAGGCGTGCTCCCGGGTGGCGGCGGTCAGCGCCACGATGTAGCGGCCGATCGAGTCCTCCACCACCACGTTCTCCAGGGCCGCCTGCATCGCCCGGAGCACTGCGGCGTCGACCACCGGTTTCAGCTCCGCCTCCTCCTGACGGCGGGCCATCCGGCGGCGGAGTACGTCCCACTCCTCCTCGGCGCCCGGATAGCCGAACGAGACCCGGAGCAGGAACCGGTCGAGCTGCGCCTCGGGCAGCGGATAGGTGCCCTCGTACTCGATCGGGTTGGCGGTGGCGATCACGTGGAACGGCGGGTCCAGCCGGTAGGTGACGCCCTCGACCGAGACCTGCTTCTCCTGCATCGCCTCCAGCAGCGCCGCCTGGGTCTTCGGCGGCGTACGGTTGATCTCGTCCGCGAGCAGCAGGTTGGTGAAGACCGGTCCGGCCCGGAAGGTGAAGTCGGCGGTGCGCTGGTCGTAGAGGAACGACCCGGTGACGTCGGCGGGGAGCAGGTCGGGGGTGAACTGCAACCGCCGGAAGTCGAGCCCGAGCGCCTGGGCGAAGGAGCGGGCGGTCAGCGTCTTGCCGAGCCCCGGCAGATCCTCCAGCAGCACGTGCCCGCCGGCCAGGATCCCGGCCAGCACCAGTTCCAGGGCGTCCCGCTTGCCCACCACCACCGTGCCGACCTGGTCCAGCACGGCCTGCGCCAGCCGACCCACGTCGAAGGTGCTGACCTGGTCCGCTTCTTTCATAGCTTCTCCAATTGGGCGACGATCGCCGCGAGGTCGCGCGGCGCCGGGGTGCGCTTGGGAGGCGTGTCGAGAAAGTTCCACAGTGGCTCGCCGAGGAGCCCTCGGGCCCGTTCGGGGTCGCTGGCCCTGGTGACACCGTGCCGCTGCCGGAGCAGTTCGTCGACGAGTTCGGCGAGCACCGGCAGCACCGCCCGGGAGAACCGATCCGGCTCCCCCTGCGACCAGGTGAGTTTGTTCTCCCAGCGGTTGACCGAGCTGCCCAGGGCGTCCCGGACGGTCCAGTCGTAGTTGCCGTCCTCCTCGCCGTGGTCGGCGGGGCGGCGCAGCCGTACCTGCACCGGGGGCGGCGGGGCGAGGGCCCGGGTGAGCCGGCGCAGCAGCAGCAGGGCGAGGAAGCCGGCGAAGACGGCGGCGGCGGAGACGCCGACCCCGACCATGCGCAGCCCGAGTACGACCGCTGCGGCGAGACCGGCCGCGGCCAGCACGAGCCGCAGCCAGCCGGTCACCCCGGCACGTCGACGGGTCACCGCGGGCTGCTGCTCCTCCTCGTGCTGGAGCAGGTCGAAGATGCTGGCGCTGGAGCCGCTCACCGGTGCCCGCCTCCGGCCGTCGCCCGTCCGCCGTCCCCGCCCAGCCGGTCGACCGGCGAGGTGAGTTCGGTACGCAGCCGGCGCAGTGCGGCCAGCGCCTGGGCGCGCATCCGCTCGTCGACGGTGTGCGTGGCGTACCGGGCCTCGCGGTAGACGTCGGCGAACGCGGCCAGCACGTCGGCGCTGACCGGCCGGCCGGCGCCGAGCAGCCGGGTCACCAGGTCGGTCGGGGTGTCGCCGGGCCGGCGTTCGACCCCGGCCGCGGCGGCGGCCTGCTCCAGGCGTACCCAGCAGGCGATCACCGCCCGGCGCGGGTCGGCGTCGCTGTCGGAGAGGTCGACCAGGCCGGCGTCGAGCGCGGCGACCACCTCCTGTGCGGTTTCCTGCGCGGAGCGGAGCTTCCGGGCGCCGGGGCGGGCCAGTCCCCGGCGGCGGCGCAGCAGGTCCCGGGCCAGCGCCCAGACCAGTGCGGCCAGTACGGCCACCACCACGGCACCGCAGAGCACCGCGCCGAGGTACGAAACCCAGTGCGGGATGAAGTCGCCGGGCTGGCCGGGCCCGGCGCTGCGGGTCGGCTGGTCCAGTCCGGTGGGTGGGGTCGGCTGCTCGATCGTCGGCACGATGTCGGCCGGCGGCTCGACCCGGGTGAATCCGATCGACGAGTGCGCGGCGGCGAGCGCGGCCAGCGCCAGCAGCCCGGCGACCGCCGCCAGCGGCCACAGCGTCCGGAGCAGGCCGGCGGTGAGGCTGGACCGGGGTGGGTGCGGTGCCGGGCGGGCACGACCGGAGTGCCCGTCGGTCATCGCACCGCCCCCCTGAGCCGTCTAGCGATCCTCGTCGAGCCCGGCCAGGTGCCGGGCCCGGGCGAACACCTCGTCCAGCATTGTCGGTGTGAGCCGCCCGGTAAAGGTGTTCTGCTGGCTGACGTGGTAACAGCCGAGCACCTGCGGGACGGCCTCGTCTTGCGACCAGTGTGCCCCATGCCCGAACGCGGGTCGCGGGGTGGGCGGTCGCACGCCGTACACCTGGCGGAGCACCGGCCACCACGCGGCCCAGGCGAACGCGCCGAGGGTGACCACGACGCGCAGGGTGGGCCTGATCAGTTCGAACTCCCGGTGCAGCCAGGGGGCGCAGGTGTCCCGCTCCGCCGGGCTGGGCTTGTTCTCCGGCGGGGCGCAGCGGACCGCGGCGGCGATCCGGGTGTGTCGCAGGGCGAGTCCGTCGTCGGCGGCGACGCTGGTCGGCTGGTTCGCCAGGCCGGCCCGGTGCAGCGCGGCGAAGAGCACGTCGCCGGAACGGTCACCGGTGAAGACCCGCCCGGTCCGGTTGCCGCCGTGCGCGGCCGGGGCCAGCCCGAGGATGGCGATCCGGGCGTCGGGGACGCCGAAGCCGGGGACGGGCCGGCCCCAGTATTCCTGCTCGCGGAAGGCGGCCCGGCGGACGGCGGCGACCTCCTCCCGCCAGGCGACCAGCCGGGGGCAGGCGAAGCAGTCGGCGACGGCGCCGTCCAACCCGGCCAGGTCGCCCGCGCGCGCGGCGCGGGCGAGCACGTCCGCCGGGGTACGCGACCGCCGGGTCGGGCCGGCGGGCCGGTGCGGTTCAGCCAAGTCGGGCCCGGAAGAGTTCCAGGGTACGGGCCCAGGCGCTGGCCGCGGCCCGCTGGTCGAAGACCTCCGGCCGGTCGTCGTTGAAGAACGCGTGCCGGGTACCGGGGTAGTCGTGGGTGGTGCAGTCGCCGCCGGCCGCCTCGATCGCCTGCCGGGCCGCCTTGACGCCCTCGGCGGCGGAGGTGCCGTCCTCCTCCGAGCAGTGGATCACGGCGGCCTTGCCGGTGTAGTTGGACCACTCGGGCCGCATCCGCTCCCAGGGCAGCACCGGGTAGAAGCCGACGGTGGCGACGATCCGCTCGGAGAGCGTCGCCGACCAGAGCGCGAGGCTGCCGCCGGCGCAGAAGCCGACGCAGCCGACCGTGTCGCCGCCGACCTCGGGGCGCTCCGCCAGATAGTCGGCGGCACCGGCGATGTCCCGGGCGGCCTGGTCCATGGCCAGACCCAGCAGGAGCTTGCCGGCCTCGTCGGGCTCGGTGGTGGAGGCGCCGTGGTAGAGGTCGGGGGCGAGCGCCACGAAGCCGGCCTCGGCGAACCGGTCGGCGACCGACGTGATGTGCGGCACCAGTCCCCACCACTCCTGGATCACGATGACGGCCGGACCGGTCGCGCCGCCGGCCGGCAGCGCGAGGTAGCCCTCGCTGGTCCCGCCGTTACTCCGGTAACTCACCATCTCGCCCATCGGTGGCCCTCCTGTCGGTCAGTCATCGTTGGCTGGTCGCACAGTTTCACCCACCCAAAGTCCGGTGGTCCGGGGCTTGCGTGCCGGGTGTTCGGGTAGCCTGCCACGCCCGGCGAGGGGACGGAAGCCAACAGCGACGTGGCGTACACCTCCTGTCGCGCAGGTGTACGCCACGTCGTCACCGGCCTGGCAGGCCGGGTTTGCGAGCTAGTCGGTCGGGGTAGGAGTCGGGGTTTGCGCACCGCTCGGGGTGGCGCTCGGCGCCGTGCCGCCAGGGGTCGCCGACGGCTCGGCCGGTACGGTCGGTTCCGGGGTCGGCGGGGAGGTCGGCCCGAACCGGAACGGCGCCCCCTGCGGGCAGTACGGGTACGGCTGCCGCATCGGGTCGACGTAGTCCGGACCGGGGACGATCCGTTCCCGTGCCTCCGCACACCACGGGTGGCCGAGCCGGATCGGCTCACCGTTCTGGTCGAAGAGGCGTACCCCCTCCAGCAGCCGGCCCTCGCCGTCGTAGACGTAGACGTCCTGCACCCCGGAGTACTGGTCGGTGTAGACCTGCTCGTAGGGCACCGGGTTGCCGCCACCGCCGGCCCGGCTGTCGAGTTCGGCGAAGCCGGCCAGCCCGAACAGGACCAGGAATACCGCGCCGAAGTTGAGGACCATCCTCGGGCGCGGGCCCAGCCGCTCGGTACGCCGGCCGAGCCAGATCGACCCGGTGACGGTCGCGGCCAGCAGCAGCAGCGCGGCCAGGCCGCTGCCGCCGAGCCGGGGCAGCAGGCCGAACGAGGTGCCGGTCAGCAGCACGGTGATCAGCATCGCGGCGAGGTAGCCGCGCAGGATCCACCAGCCGGGGCGGAGCAGCCGGAGGAAGTCGCTGAGCCGGGGGTAGCCGACGACGGGGCCGAGCCGGCCGTCGACGGCGCGGATCCGTTCCCGGCTCTTCCGGACCGCCGCGCCGATCCGCTGGTCGAGGTTGACGGTGTTGGCCGGCGGGGTGACCCCGGCGGCGGTACGCAGCTCCATCGCGTACGCCTCGGGCGGGCCGAGCCGCTCGTAGAGCGATCCCTCCGCCTCGGCCGCCACCTCGGTCAGGTGCTCGGGCAGGTCTTCGAGCAGCTCGTCGCGGACCGGCGGCGGGAGGTCGGCCAGCGCCTCGCGGACCTGCCCGACGTACCGGGCGATCTCCTGCTCGGTGACGGTCATGCCGCGATCCCCTCGTCGTCGAGCAACGTGTCCATGGTGATGGCGAAGGAACGCCAGACCTTGCCGGACCGGCGGAGCTGGTCCCGCCCCGCCGGGTTGAGCGCGTAGTACTTGCGGTGCGGGCCCGACTCGCTGGGCACCACGTAGGTGGTGAGCAGGCCGGCCTGGAAGAGCCGGCGCAGCGTGCCGTAGACGGAGGCGTCGCCGATCTCTTCGAGGCCGGCGGCGCGGAGCCGGCGCATGATGTCGTAGCCGTAGCCGTCCTCGTCCTTCAGGACGGCCAGGACCGCGAGATCCAGCACGCCTTTGAGCAACTGGGTCGTGTCCACGTCGGCGATACTACTATTCAATGCGCAGTACCGTCAACGCGGAAGTAGTGCGACGGGATTGGCTGGCGCACGGGCGCTACGGTGTCGCCGTGCCCGCCGAGACCGACGTACTGCACCGGCTCACCGCCGCGACCGGGGTGTACCGGGGCCGGGGCGACGGCCCGGAGAGCGGGCCGTTCGTGGCCCGGATGGTGGTGGGGAGCGCCCTCGACGGACGTGCCGCCATTCTGGACTACGAGGCGACCACCGACAGCGACGGGCTGCGCCACGTCGAGCACAGCGTGCTGGTCCTCGGTGCCGGCGGTCGGCTGGAACTGCACGTCGCCAGCCTCGAACTGCCCGGCATGGTCTGCTTCACCCAGCGCTCCCCCGGGCAGTTCACCGCGTACGAGGGACCGCTGGTGGCCCGGATCGTGCTGGCCACGCCCCGCCCCGGGGCGATCAGCTACGCCTGGTGGTGGTCGCGGGACGAGCGCGAACCCCGGGAGCAGTCCCGGGCCGACCTGTTCCGCACCGGCTGAACCCGCGTCCGGCGACTCCGGCGGCGGGTCCGACCGTCCCCGGCGGCGGGTCCCACGGTCCATGGCGGCGGTGCGGTCAGGCGCCCGCCCCGAGACCTGCCGCCCGCCGCTCCGGTCGGACGCCGGATTGCGGGCGGCGTACCGGACGCCAGGTGGCGACCAGGGCCGCGGCGAGCAGCAGTTCGGCGATGTCGCCGCCGTAGTACATGAGTTCGGCTCCGGTGCGCACCTCGGCGGCGGGTGCGGCGATCTGCACCCAGTAGCCGCCGTACATCAGTTGCGAGACGGCGGCGTGCAGCGCGATGCCACAGCCGAGGTAGACCAGCCGGGTACGCACGCCGGGCCGGGCGGGCGCCGGATCGGGCCCGGCGATGGCGTGGGCGAAGAGGCAACCGGCGAGCAGGAAGTGCAGGTGCAGCAGCCAGTGCCCGGCCGGGTGACTCGTCGCGGTGTCGTGCAGCGGGGTGAAGTACAGCGGTACGAGACTGCCGGTGGAGAGCAGCCAGGCGGTTGCCGGATGGGTCATTATCCGGGCGGGACGGCTGTGCAGCAGCCCCGTCAGCCGCCGGCCGTGCCTCGCGGGCAGCGTACGCAGCAGCAGGGTGACCGGGGCGCCGAGCACCAGGGCGAGCGGGGCGTACATGCCGACGAGCAGGTGCCCGAGCATGTGGCCCCGGAAGTCGGTGTGCGCGAGGGTGGCGACCGGCGGCAGCAGCGCCACCGCCAGCAGGAGCAGCCCGACGCCGAAACTGAGGGTGCGCCACCGGCTCCAGCCCAGCGCGGGGTTGCGCCGCCGTGCCCGGTGGGCCAGCCAGAGGTAGAGACCGGCGCAGAGCAGCAGAACAAGGGCGGGCAGCAGTACCCCGAACCCGGCGCTGCCCGCCCCGTGCTCCGGCAGGTGGTGCGGGTCATGGCCCATCAGGCGTTCCGGGGTGCCCGCCCGCCGGTCGGCGCGTCGGGCCCGGGGGCGGGGTCGAACGAGCGCCCGCCGCGCTGGAGCAGCCAGCCGCCGGCGACCAGCAGCGCGCCGAGGACGAGGAAGGCGATGTCCCACCAGAGCTGGTCCGGGCCGGGATAGACGTGGTGGATGCCGAGGATGTGGTGGTCGAGGATGCCTTCGACGAGGTTGAACAGCCCCCAGCCGACCAGGATCCAGCCCCACAGCACCCGGGAGGTCCAGACCCGGCGGCGGTGGTGGGTCACCCGGGAGTAGAGGATGGCCAGGCCGATCAGGACGGCCAGCCAGCAGACCGCGTGGAAGATGCCGTCCCAGAGGGTGTTCATCTCCAGCCCCGGCACGGTCTTCGGGTCGTAGTACCGCACCCCGACGTTGTCGGTGTTGGTGCTGCTGAGCAGGTGGTGCCATTGCAGGAGCTGGTGCAGCAGGATGCCGTCGACGAATCCGCCGAGCCCCACCCCCAGCACGATCCCCGGCAGCCTGAGGCTGGCCGGCGTGGCGGCGGCCCGTTCCTGCCCCGTGCTGGTCGTCATCGGTTCGCCTCCGTCCCGGCCTGCTGTGCACTCCGGGGTACCCGGACAAGCCGGAAGTAACCGTGCGGAGGACGCCGATTCATCCCGGCGGGGCCGGTGCGGACGGCGAAGCCCTCCCGGCCGGTCCGGCGGGAGGGCTTCGCGGCGCCCGGAGCGGCGCTCCGGGGTGTGCTCGTCAGTGCATGACGACCGGGACGGGCATCTCGCCCTGCTCCGGTGCCGCCGGCTCGATCCGCTTGCGCGGCAGCAGCAGCGCCGGGACGACACAGAGGACGATCAGCACCAGCGCGATCACGTACGTCTGGCTGAACGCCTCGGCCAGCGACGCCTGCCCCTGGGTGAGTACCTCCGGCGGCACCTGGTCGCGCGGCACCTGCCCCTGGGTGACCGCGCTGTACGCGGTGGCCGCCTGGCTCTCCAGCACCCGGTTGGTGAGGATGACGGACATCACGGCGGTACCGATGGAGCCGGCGGTCTGCTGGACGATGTTCATCATCGTGGAGCCCCGGGCGACCTGCTGGTGGGTGAGGCTGGCCATCGCCGCCGACATCATCGGCATCATGGTCATGCCCATTCCCATGCCCATCACGAACAGGCCCCCGAGGAGCAGCCCGTACGAGCTGTCGGCGGTGATCTGGGTGAACGGGGCGAGCCCCAGGGCGATCAGCACGATTCCGCCGAGCACCAGCTTGCCGGGGCCGATCCGGTCGGTCAGCCGGCCGGCGATCGGCATGGTGAGCATCGCGCCGATGCCCTGCGGGGCCAGCAGCAGGCCGGCGTCGAGGGTTCCCTCACCGCGTACCTGGAGGAAGTAGCTGGGCAGCAGCAGCATCGCGCCCATGAACGCCACGGTGAAGAGCGTCATCGTGACGACCGAGACGGTGAGGTTGCGGTTCCTGAACAGCCCCAGGTCGATCAGCGGGTGGTCCTTGCGCAGGGCGTGGAACACGAACGCGAGGATCAGGAGCAGGCCGATGATCGCCGGCACCAGTACCTTGGCGGCGGCGACGGTGCCGGCCTCCGGGATGGAGGAGACGCCGTAGAGGAAGAGCGCGAGACCCGGCGAGAGCAGCAGCATGCCGAGGAAGTCGAACGACTCGGAGGGCTGCGGCTCGTCCTTCGGCAGGACGCGCAGCGCGAAGACGAAGGCGACGATCCCGACCGGCACGTTGATCAGGAAGATCCAGTGCCAGGAGGCCGCGTCGATCAGCCAGCCGCCGAGGATCGGGCCGCCGATCGGGCCGAGCAGCATGGGTACGCCGAGCACGGCCATCACCCGGCCGATCCGGTGCGGACCGGCGGCGCGAGTCATGATCGTCATGCCGAGCGGCATCAGCATGCCGCCGCCGAGACCCTGGAGAGCCCGGAAGACGATCAGCGGGCCGATGTCCCAGGCCACGCTGCACAGCGCCGAGCCGCCGAGGAACAGCACCAGGGACATCAGGTAGAGACGCTTGGTACCGAACCGGTCGGCCGCCCAGCCGGTGATCGGGATCACCGTGGCCAGGGCCAGCGTGTACGCGGTCATCGTCCATGCGACGGTGGCGTAGGTGGCGTCGAACTCGCGCTGGAAGGTCGGTATCGCGACGCTGACGACGGTGACGTCGAGGATCGACATGATGGCGCCGAGCACCACCACACCGGCGACCCTCAGGACGCCGGGATCGAGTTTGTCGCTCCCGGTGTCAGGTTGGACGGCCACGGACATGTGGCTCGCTCCTCTCCCCCGTGGACATAAAGTTAGGCCGACACTAACAGTTCGCTCAGAGCGAAGTATTCTGGGGCCGGCACTTCCCTGGTAGCCTCCGCTGACCGCGGAGGGCGTGGCCGCGTTGCGGCCGACCGTTGCCGCCGTCTCGTGCTCTGGAGGGATCGATGGGTAACCGGCACGATCTCATCGCCCAGATCATGCAGACGCAGCGGGAGATGCAGCACCTCTTCGCCAACGACCCGGCAAACCCGCTGTTCACGCTGCATCTGACCTTGCCGCAGCTCAAGGTGCTGCTGGTGCTCTCGGCGCACGGCAGCATCGCCGGCCAGGAACTCAGTACGGCGCTGGGGGTGAGCCTGGCCACCATGACCGGGATGGTGGACCGGCTGGTCGCGCAGGGCCTGGTCACCCGCCGCGAGGACCCGCACGACCGCCGGGTACGCCGGATCGAGCTGAGCGGACCGGGGCGCGATCTGGTCGACCGGTTCGTGACGGCCGGCGCCCAGAAGATGCGTCGGATCCTCGACCGGCTCTCCGACGACGAGCTGCGTACCGTCGCGCATTGCAGCGCGCTGCTGGTGAAGGCCATCGCCGACGACCCCGAGCCGCCGGTGGGCGGCTGCGTACCGTTCGGGGTCGGTTAGCCGACTCCCACTCCCGCCCCCTCCGGCCGCCGGCCCGAGCGACCGCTGACGCAGAGCAGTGACGTGCTGGCAGTGGTCGCCGAGGTCACCGCCGTGGCGGTGAAACCGTGCGCCGACAGCGTCGCCGGCAATCGCCTGACCAGCTCCGCCACCCGGGTCGCCCCGGGCGGCTCGTAGCACAGGTAGAGTCCGCCGCCCGGCCGCAGGAGCCGGCGGAGCAGGGCCAGCTCGGCGGCGGGCGAGCGGGTCCAGAAGAGGTTGACGTTGACCGCGAAGATCTTGTCGAACCCCGCACCGTCCCCTCCGGACACCGCCTGCGCACCGACTCCCTCCGGCGCCCCGAACTCCTCCAGCGTGCCGAGCCGGACGACCGCCCGCCCCGCCGAGATGTGCTCGAGATTGCGCCGCTCCGCCTGCCGGACGGCCGCCGCCGAGCGGTCGATCGCGACGATCCGCCCGTCGACCAGCCGATCGCAGACCAGCGACACCGCGACCCCGTTGCCGCAACCGATCTCCAGGAGTTGGTCGTCCGGGGCCACCTGCAACAGGTCGACCGCCCACCGCAGCCGCTCCGGTACCGCCGTCGCCCGCACCATCAACGGACTGTACGGCGCAGCCAGCCGCAACCGGGGCGTGGCCCAGGCAAGGAACCGGACGTACATGGCGGCCGGGTCGGGGCCGGGCTGCGGGTTGAGCCGACAGAGGTCGTCGATCGCCTCCTGGAGCACCGTCGCGAGGTAGACGTGCAGGGCAACCGGATCGGCGGCGTACTCGACCGCCAGGGTGGCGCGGGCCACCGGGCAGGGCCACGGGCGCACACAGGCCCGGCAGAGCCAGATCGGCCGCTGCGGCAGGTGCGGGCGTACGACGGACGGCATCGTCACCTCCGGATCGCGGAAGGGGGCCGTCGATCTCCACGGACCCGACTACCGAGGAGTCTGGACATCAATGTCCGTGCGGTCAGCAGTATGGCGCGAGATTTGCCGGAAAATATTGACATCGATACGCCCGGCCCGATATCGCTGTCTCGTTCCAGTCGTTCGAAACTGTCCAGAAGAGATGGGAGCGGATCGTGGCCGACCGCGCATCATCCGTACCGCAACGTCAACTCGGCCGGCATTTGAAGATCGCCCGGGAGGAGGCCGGGATCAATCTCGAACCCGCGGCCAAGATGCTGGAATGGTCCCGGGCCCGGATGTACCGGATAGAGCGCGGCGAGACCACGGTACGCACGCACGACGTCGAGGCGATGTGCCGGCTCTACGGCGTCAACCCGAAGATGACCAACGTCCTGCTCAGCCTCGCGAAGGAGTCCAAGGCCAAGGGCTGGTGGCACGCGTACGGCGACGTCATCCCCTCGTGGTTCCAGTTGTACGTCGGGATGGAGGCGACCGCCGCACGCATCCGCCAGTTCGAGTCGTCGCTGATCCCCGGACTGTTGCAGACCGCCGACTACGCCGCCGAGGTGATCCGGACCAAGCCCGGGGTCACCGAGCAGGAGGTCGCCAGCAAGGTCGCGCTACGTCTGGAACGGCAACGGATCCTGACCCGACGCCAGCCGAAGGCCCCCGAACTGGAAGTGATCGTGGACGAGGCGGTACTGCGCCGCCCCATCGCCGACCACGACGCCTGGGTGGCCCAACTCGCCCACCTCGCGAACAGCAACCGCCTCCCCACGGTCACCGTCCGGGTACTGCCGTCCGTGACCGGTCCACACTGGGCGTCGATGACGAACGCCTTCTACATCATCGAGTTCCCAACCCATGGCACTCGACCGCCGGAACCGACCACGATCTACAGCGAGAACCTGACCGGCGCGCTCTATCTGGACAAGCCGACCGAGGTCGCCGTCTACGATCAGGTCTGGGAGCGACTCAGCGAGCTGGCCCTCAGCCAGGAAGACTCCGAGGATCTGCTCGCCGCCATCATCAAGGAGGCCGTCGATGACTGAGCCGCCCGTGCCGAACTGGCGGAAGAGCACCCGAAGCGGGGCCGAAGGCTCATGCGTCGAGGTGGCCGCGAATGTACCCGGCCGGGTGCTGGTGCGGGACACCAAGGATCGGGACGGCGGCACGCTGGCGTTCCGGCCCCTCGCGTGGCGGTCCTTCGTCGCCGGGCTGCCCGGGCGGCGCTGAGCGCCGGATAGCGCGCACCGGAGCCGGTTCCAGCCGTCGCGCCGCCCCCACGGAGGGCGGCTCAGCATCGATAATGATCGTATGCCGCACCGCGCACCTGACATCGACGTACCGGACCTGACCGGCAAGCTCGCGGTGGTGACCGGGGCCAACAGCGGGATCGGGTTCGGCGTCAGCCATCGACTCGCCCGAGCCGGCGCGGAGGTGATCCTCGCGGTACGCGACGAGGTCAAGGGCGACCGGGCCGTCGCCGAGATCCGCGCCGACGTGCCCGGCGCGAAGCTGAGCCTCCAGCACCTGGACCTGGCGTCGCTGGCCAGCATCGCCGCCTGCGGCACGGCCCTGACCGAGCAGGGCCGGCCGATCGACATCCTGGTCAACAACGCCGGGATCATGACGCCGCGTCCCCGGGCGCTCAGCGAGGACGGCTACGAACTCCAGTTCGCCGTCAACTATCTCGGCCACTTCGCGCTGACCGGTCACCTGCTTCCGCTGCTCCGCGCCGCCGGTGCCGCCCGGGTGGTGTCGATCGGCAGCATGATGAGCCGGTTCGGCCGGTTCGACTTCGACAATCTCCAGGGTGAGCGCCGCTACCAGCCGCTGCGGGCGTACGGGCTCTCCAAGCGGGCCATGCTGATGTTCGCCCGGGAACTCCAGCGGCGCAGCACCGTTGGCGGCTGGGGCATCCTCAGCAACGCCGCGCACCCGGGCGCCGCCGTCACCAACCTCCAGGTGACCGGCCCGACACATGGCGGGGGTTCGCTGCTGCTCAACCGGATCCGGAACCGGCTGATCTACCTCGTACCCGGGATCTGGCAGGATATCCCGTCCGGTGCCCTGCCGGCGGTCTTCGCCGCGACGAGCCCGGCGGCCGAGGGCGGTGGCTACTACGGCCCGGACGGCTACCGCGAACTCCACGGTGGACCCGCCCCGGCCCAGGTCCCCACCCGAGCCCTGGACGAGGCGACGGCGGCCCGGCTCTGGGAGGTGTCGGAACAGCTCAGCGGGGTGTGCTACCCCGATCCGCAGCCGACCGGCTGACGATCTCGGGCGCAGTAGGTACGGACTGCGGGCCAGGCACGGGCGGCGCTGGCCGCGGCTCCGGCGCCGGCTCCAGCGGCATCGCGTAAAGGATGAAGTCGCGGAAGTCCGCGACCTGGTCGTAGAGCCGACGAGCGGTGTGGTTCTGCTGCTGGGTGTGCCAGTAGAGCCGGGCACAGTCCTGTTCGCGGGCCCACTTCTCGACCGCCTGGATCAGGGTTCGGGCGACACCCCTGCCTCGGGCGTGCGGGGCGGTGAACAGGTCCTGGAGATAGCAGACGTCGGGCGAGGTTGTGCTGGCGTGGACGAGGAAGTGGGCGATACCGACCAGTCGGCCGTCGAGCCGGGCGCCGAGGGCGTGGATCCGGTCGTCTCGCTGGAACTCCCGCCACGCATGGTCGTAGTTCTGTGCCGGCCAGGTACGCCCGTAGAAGGCGTTGTAGCCGGAGAACAGCTCCTCCCAGTCCCGGCGGTCGTCGGGGTGCAGCGGGCTGACGCTGATCATCGGTGGCTCCCTCGCGTGTCGTGCCGGCGGTCCGACAGCGACACCGCGTCACTGCCAGGTGGCCGGCGATACCGCTGCCGCCGGGCGGGGGTGACGGTCCACCCCGACGCCGTTCCGCCGAACTCCGGCGCCACCACCGGGCGTGCACCCGCACAAACCATGCCCGCACGGTAGGAAGAAAGCCGAGGTCGGTCGAGATCCAATGCTTCGGCTCTGGCCCTGGTCGTCGCCTGGTGGCGGCCCGATCGTTTGCTACGCTGCGTCCCATGAATTTCTTCTTCCTCGCCTGACGCGACCGCTGGCGGGTTGCGGATAACCCCTCGCCAGCGATGCGGGGCGGCGACGCGTCGCCCCGAGTCGCGACGTGGGAGAAGATCGAATGGTCTTTCGGTTGCCGGCGCACACCCGCGCCGGGGCCACACCGCGTCCTGGCACCGTCGTCACGTCGTGACGGCCGCGCGCCTGGTGGCGCGGACGGTGCGGGGCATCGAGCCGGTGGTGGCCGACGAGATAGCAACGCTGGGAGTGGGCCGGGTCAGCGCGGTCGCACACCGTGAGGTGTGGTTCGACTGCGTCGATCCCGGTCCGGAGGTACTGGAGCTGCGCTGCGCCGACGACGTCTTCCTGGTCGGCGCGGTGGTCTACGGAATCGGCCGGAGCCGGACCAGCCTGCGGATGCTGGGCAAGGCCGCGACGGCGCTGCCACTGCGGGAGATGCTGACGGGGTGGCGCCGCTGCGGTGGCGACCGCCCGATCTCCGGGATCGACGTTTCCGCGTCGTTCCTCGGGCGGCGCAACTTCACCCGGTTCGACCTGGAGGACGTGGTCGGCGAGCCGCTCGCCGCCGCACTCGGGACGCCCTACCACAGCCGGCGGGGTGGGGTCGCACCGCCGCCGGGTGGACTGTCGTGGCGGGTCACCCTCGTCGACGACCGGGCCCTGGTGGCGCTGCGGATCGCGGGCCGGCCACTGCACCGCCGCGCGTACCGCCGGGTGTCCCGGCCGGGCAGCCTGCACCCACCGGTGGCCGCCGCGCTGGTCCGGCTCGCCGAGCCGCGCGACGGGGATCTGCTCCTCGACCCGTGCTGCGGCGCCGGGACGATACCGGTCGAGGCGACCCGGTCCGGTCGAGCGCTGTCTATTGTGGGCAGTGACATCGACCGGGCCGTCGTCGCGATCGCGGCCGGCAACGGCGGGGCCGCACCGGTCGGCTGGGTGGTGGCGGATGCCGGCCGGATCCCGCTGCCGGACGGCGTCGTCGAGCTGGTGGTCAGCAACCCACCGTGGGACCAGCAGGTGCCGTTCGCCGGCATCCTGGCCTGGCGGCAGCGGCGGTTCTGGACGGAGCTGCGCCGGGTGCTGCGTCCGGGCGGCCGGGCGGTGCTGCTCGTCTCGGATGTGGACGGCCAGTTGCCGGCGGCGGACGCCGCCGGACTGGCGCTGCGGGAACTCCGTCCGATCAGCCTCTCCGGCAGTCATCCGGTGATCGTCACGCTGCGGGCACGTTAGGTGTACGGCCACCAGCGGACGGATCGGGCGTTGACGTTCGTCGACGGCCTCGCGCCGTTGTCGAGGACGTCAACCGCCGGTCAGCGGCCGGCCTCGATGAACTGGGCGGCGGCCAACCAAGCCGCAGGGCGGTGCACGGCTGCGACGACCGGCTCGGTGCGCCTCCTGCGGCGCATCCTGCGGACCCGCAGGGCTACGCCGGCAGCAGGCTGTAGGCGATGCCGTCGAGGATGTCCCGCTCGCTGGCGATCACCGAGGTCATCCCAGCCCGCTCCATGACGATTCTGAGCACCAGGGCGCCGGCACCGATCACGTCGGCCCGGCCGGGATGCATCACCGGGATGGTCAGCCGCTCCGCCGACGATCGGGCCAGCAGGTCGCCGGTCACCTTCACCACGTCGGCGTACGGGATGCGGGCGTGGTGGATCCGGTCGGGGCGGTACTCCGGCAGGCCCAGCGCGATCCCGGCGACCGTGGTCACCGAGCCGGCCAGCCCGATCAGGGTGGCCGCCTCCCGCCCCGGCACCACCGAGAGCGCCCGGTCCACCGCCGCGCCGATGTCCGCCTCGGCCGCCGCCAACTGCTCCGGCGTCGGCGGGTCGCCGTGCAGGTGCCGCTCGGTCATCCGGACGCAGCCGATGTCGACCGACACCGCCGCGTCGACCGAGACGGTCCCGTCGACCGAGACCGCCGCGTCGGCGGAGACCGCACCGCCGCCGGCCGGCCCGCCGCCGACGACGAACTCGGTGGAGCCGCCGCCGATGTCGACCACCAGGTACGGCGCCTGGACGTCGTCGCCCAGCCCGCGTACGGCACCGGTGAAGGAGAGCCGTGCCTCCTCGTCGCCGGTCACCACCTCCGGTTCGACGCCGAGGGTGTCCAGCACCATGGACCGGAACTCGCCCGCGTTGGAGGCGTCCCGGGAGGCGGAGGTGGCGCACATGCGGATCCGGGACACGCCGAGCGACTCGATCGAGGTGGCGTACCCGATCAGCGCCTGCCGGGTCCGCTCCAGCGCCTCCGGAGCCAGCCGCCCGGTCCGGTCGAGGTCCTGGCCCAGCCGGACGATCTCCATCCGCCGTACCACGTCGGCCAGCTCGGCCGTCGGCCCGGCGGACGGGTCCGGCAGGTCGGCCACGAGCAGCCGGATCGAGTTCGTGCCGCAGTCGATCGCGGCCACCCGGTTCGTCACGATCTTCACCCTACGTGGTCCTCCACCTCGCGTCGTCGCAGTCGCGGCGACAGGTCGTCCACCCGGCGGGGGCGCCGGAGTCGTCAGAGCCGGAGCAGCATCGTCAGAGCCGGAGCAGCATCCGGACGTTGCCGAGGGTGTTCGGCTTGACCCGTTCCAGCCCGAGGAACTCGGCGACGCCCTCGTCGTACGAGCGGAGCAACTGCTCGAAGACCGCCTGCGGCACCGGTGCGCCGTCGATCTCGACGAAGCCGAATGCGGCGAAGAAGCGCGTCTCGAAGGTGAGCACGAAGACCCGGGCGACGCCCAGCTCGCGGGCGGTGGTCAGCAGTTCCGCCACGATCCGCTGGCCGATCTTGCGGCCCCGGTGTGCCGGGTGCACCGCCACCGTCCGGATCTCGGCCAGGTCCTCCCACATCACGTGCAGGGCGCCGCAGCCGACGACCGTGTCGTCCGCCGGGTCGACCGCGACCCAGAACTCCTGGACGTCCTCGTAGAGGGTGACGGTCGCCTTGCTGAGCAGCCGCCGCTCCGGGCTGTAGGTGTCGATCAGGTCGCGGATGCCGCGTACGTCGGCGGTCCGGGCACGCCGGATGATCAGCTCGGCCGGGGCCGGGGCGTCGTCGCCGGTCATGTCGCCGGCTCCCCCGAGCGGGCCGAGGAGACCGGCTCGACGCAGGGGCCGGCGGCCCACCACTGTTCGAGCAGTTCCAGCACCTCGTCGCCGAACGGGTTGACGCCGGGGCCGGCGGCCAGCGCGTGCCCGAGGTGCACGTGCAGGCACTTCACCCGGCCGGGCATGCCGCCGGCCGAGATGCCGTCGATCTCCGGCACCGAACCGATCGCCTCCCGCCGGGCGAGATAGTCCCGGTGCGCCGCCAGATAGCGCTGCGCCAGCTCCGGGTCGGCACCGAGCCGCTCCTGCATCTCGCGCATCAGTCCGGCGGACTCCAACCGGCTGCACCCGGCCACCGCACGGGGGCAGGTCAGATAGAAGAGGGTGGGAAACGGGGTGCCGTCGGCGAGTCGCGGGGTGGTCTCCACCACGTCCGGCTGGCCGCACGGGCAGCGGTGCGCCACCGCCCGGGTGCCGCGCGGGGTCCGGCCGAGCTGGGCGGCGACCGCCGCCAGGTCCGCGTCGGTGGCCGGCTCCCGCACCGGTGCCGGCACGCCGGCCGACGCCGGCTCCGCGCCGGCCCGACCCGCCGGACCGGGTACGCCGACCGGGTCGGAACCGCTCACCGGCCCGCCTTGTCCGGCTCGTTGGCGGCCTGCACGCTGGACCAGAGAGTGTCGTACCAGGGCTCCGGGGCCCGTTCGGTCGCGTTGGGGTCGACCCCGGCGTCCCGGGCGGCGCCCTTGTGGTCGGTGAGCACCACGTACGGCGCCTCGCCGGGCACCACCATGTAGAACCGCTCCCTCGCCTGGATCTTGACGTATTCCGGGTCGTCCCAGAGCGCCGCCTCCTCGGTCAGGTCACCGATGAGTTCCCGCTGCGCCTGCTGGGCCGCCTCGATCCGGGCGATGTCGGCCTGCTGGTTGAGATAGACCCGCACCGGATAGGTGTAGGCCAGCGCGAGCGCCACCAGCACCCCGGCGAGTACGGTCGCCCGGCCGGTGTAGCGCCGGGGATGCTGGGCGTACGTGCGTTTCACCGCGCGGGCGGCGACGGTCCGGCGGGCCGCCGCGGGCCGGCTGCCCGAGCGGGAGCCGTCCGCGCTCCGGCCGGTGCCGGAGGCCCGGGTCGCACCGGTGGCCCGGGTGGCTCCGGGAGAGCGCGCCTGACCCTGTCGTGGCTCGGCCCGGGATCCTGGCTCCCGACCCGAGGCGCGGGCGGGGCGGGGCGGGCCGGCCCCGGCCGGCACGATCCGGCCGTCGAGCCGGGCCCTGCCCGCTCGGCGTACGGCGTTGCGTCATCGCCGTCGCACCCCTCCCCCGAAGGCTGACCCGTCAGTTCGAACGGTAACGCGGAAAGGCGCCGGTGCCGGCGTACCGCGCCGCGTCGGCCAGCTCCTCCTCGATCCGCAGCAGCTGGTTGTATTTCGCCACCCGGTCGGAGCGGGCCGGCGCACCGGTCTTGATCTGGCCACAGCCGGTCGCCACCGCCAGGTCGGCGATGGTGGTGTCCTCGGTCTCGCCGGAGCGGTGGCTCATCATGCACTTGAAGCCGGCCCGGTGCGCCATGTCGACCGCTTCGAAGGTCTCGGTCAGCGAACCGATCTGGTTCACCTTGACCAGTACGGCGTTCGCGGTCCGCTCGGCGATGCCCCGGGCGATCCGCTGCGGGTTGGTGACGAAGAGGTCGTCACCGACGATCTGGACCCGGTCGCCGAGCGCGGCGGTCAGCCCGGCCCAGCCGGACCAGTCGTCCTCGGAGAGCGGGTCCTCGATGGAGACGATCGGGTACTCGTCGGCCAGCTTGTGGTAGTAGGCGGTCATCTCGTCCGCCGTCTTGGTGCTGCCCTCGAAGGTGTAGACCCCGTCGTCGAAGAACTCGGTGGCGGCGACGTCGAGCGCGAAGACGATGTCGGTGCCGAGCCGGTAGCCGGCCTTCTCGACCGCCTCGGCGATCAGGTCGAGCGCGGTGGAGTTGGTCGGCAGGTCGGGGGCGAAGCCGCCCTCGTCGCCGAGGCCGGTGGCCAGGCCCTTCTTCTTCAGCACCGACTTGAGCGCGTGGTAGACCTCGGCGCCCGAGCGCAGCGCCTCGCGGAACGAGGGCGCGCCGATCGGGGCGATCATGAACTCCTGCACGTCGACGTTGGAGTCGGCGTGCGCGCCACCGTTGAGGATGTTCATCATCGGCACCGGCAGCAGGTGCGCGTGCGGGCCGCCCAGGTAGCGGAAGAGGCTCAGCTCGGCGCTGTTCGCCGCCGCCTTGGCCACCGCCAGCGAGACCCCGAGGATGGCGTTGGCGCCCAGCTCCGACTTGTCGTCGGTGCCGTCGATGTCGAGCATCTTCTGGTCGATCAGCCGCTGCTCGCTGGCCTCGTAGCCGACGAGCTGGTCGACGATCCGGTCCTCGATGTTGGCGACGGCCTTCTCCACGCCCTTGCCGTTGTAGCGGTCGGAGTCCCCGTCGCGCAGCTCGATCGCCTCGAAGGCTCCGGTCGACGCGCCGGACGGCACCGCGGCGCGGGCGACCGTACCGTCGTCCAGCCCGACCTCGACCTCGACGGTCGGGTTGCCGCGCGAGTCGAGAATCTCCCGGGCGACGATTCCCTCGATGGTGGCCACTGTCCTGCTCCTCAAAATCGAAGTCTGTCCATCGATAGCCGATGGCGGTCCGTCCCCGTCGCGGCGGTGCGGCGCAGGCTCCCGCAGGCAGCCTATCGGTCCGGCCCGGGGCTTCGGGCGCTGCCTCCGGGCCCGGCCGCCCGAGCGCGGGGCCCTCCGACATTTGAGGAGATCCTTCACAGTACGTGGGAACCGGTTTGCGCGCGCTTGACCCGATCGTGAAGGCTGTGGGCCATGCCGGCTGTGTCGATCTCACTCCGGGTACTCGCGGGGGCGATCATTTCCGTACTGACGGTCTCCGGGTGCCAGACCCTGGACGACGCCGGTCGGGTGATCGGTCGGGCAGACCTGGTCAACGACCTGGCCGCCCGACTGGACCGGGCCAACGAGCTGACCTACTCGGCCGACTACCAGCTCCCGGGCGGCCGGAGCGCCTCCATCGCGCAGTCGCAGGACCCGTTGCGCGCGGCGTACACCTATCCGGGTGGCAAGTTGACGGTCACCACGGACGCGACCACGGCCTGCGACACCAGCACGAGGAAACCGACCTGCACCGTCACCGCACCGCCGGCCCCGAACGCCAAGCCGTCGGTCACCGTCTTCGCCGACATGAACAGGCGCGGCCTGGTCAGCCCGCCGGTGGTGGTCGGCCTGCTCACCGCCGCCGCGCTCGACCCGGACGCGACGATCCGGCAGTACGACACCACGGTCGCCGGGCGGCACGCCACCTGTGTCGAGGTCGACCAGCTCAGCGACGCCCCGGCGGCCGGTTTCGACGCCTGCATCACCAGCGAGGGCGCGTTGGGCAGCTTCACCGGTACGGTCGACGGCACCGACCTGGAGGTGGCGCTGAGCCGCTACCGCGACGCCGTCGAGAAGAGCGCGTTCGACCTGCCCGCCGGTGCCGGACTGGTCGACCGGCGGGCCAGGGCGGGGCAACCGGCCGCCTGACCCTCAGGCCAGGTCGTACTCGTCCAGGCCGAGCAGCGCCGGCAGGTGCCGTGGCGCCGGTGAACCGTGCGCCAGCATCGCGTCGTGCCACTGCCGGACCGGCACCCCGGCCGGCCGGCGCGCGGCGATCCCGGCGACCTGGTGGTAGCCGACGAAATAGGTGGAGAGCTGGGTCGAGGTGAGCAGGGCCCGGCGCCACTTACCGGCCGCCTCGCCCTCCTCCTGGAAGCCCCGCCCGGTCATCAGCGCCAGCGCGTCGGACTCGGACAGCTCCTCGCAGTGCGTCAACTGGTCGAGGATCGCGTTGATGGTCATCCGGAGCTGCATCTTGAGCTGCTGCAACCGCACCGCCAGGCCGCCGAAGCCCCGCTCGACCATCGCCTCCTCGGAGTAGACCGCCCAACCCTCGATGAACGGCCCCGAGTGGCCGAGCGCGCGGGCCCGGCTGCTGCCCCGGTAGCGGCGGGCGTGCGCCAACTGGAGGAAGTGTCCCGGCACCGCCTCGTGCACGGTCAGGTTGCGGATCATGTGGTCGTTGTACTCCCGGAAGAAGGACTCCACCCGGGCCGCCGGCCAGTCCGCCGGGGTCGGCGCGATGCAGTAGTACGTCGGCACCGCCGCCGGCTCCAGCGGACCCGGCGCGTCGCAGTAGGCGACCGCGACCCCCCGGTCGTGCTCGGGCATCTCCCTGATCACGCAGGCGTCGTCGACCAGCGACACCAGGTCGGTGTCGGCGACGAAGTCGAGTACCTCGTCCAGGGTGGTCCGGGCCAGCGGCACCACCGAGGAGTTGTCCGGGTGCTCGTCGGCGAGCAGGGCCAGCGCCTGGCGTACCGTCTCGTCCGAGGCCGGACCACCGACCAGCTCGACCGCCGCCGCCCGGATCTCCTCGGTGACCCGCTCCAGGTTCGCCCAGGCCGAGTCGAGGACCTGCCGGGCCCCCAGCTCGGTGTCCAGGGTGTGCCAGAGCCGCGCCTCCCAGAGTCGCCGCCCCAGCCGGGGGTCCCGGCCCGGCCCGGCGTCGTCGCGCAGCCCGGCGCGGAGCCGCTCGGCGAACCCGGTCAGCTCACGGATCGCCGCCCCGGCGACCGGCTCGACCAGGTCGCGCAGCTCGGGCGCCTCGGCCAGCAGGGCCGGCACCTGGTCCCGGACCAGGGTCGCCGCGCCCTCGAACTGCCCGACGGCGGTCTCGGCGTGGATCCGGGGTACGTCGTGCAGCACGGCCCGCGCCGTCGCCAACGCGTCCGGTACGGCGGCCAGCCGCCCGGCCAGGCTGGTCAGCCGTACCTCGGCCGGGGCGAAGGGCCGGGCGACGAGCGCGTGCAGCAGCGGTCCCGGGTTGTGCACCAGCGGGTTCCACTCGTGCGACCGCACCTCGGTCAGCTCGAAGATCCCCCGGTCCACCAGTGCGGTGAGCACGGCATGGTCGACCTGTTCCGGTACGTCCAACTCCTCGGCGTCCACCTCGGAGAGCGCGTGCGCGGCGTCCCGCAGCATCGCCACCCGCCCCGCGACGGCGTCGGCGGAACGGTCCGGCAACTGGTCGTCGAAACCGTGTTCGCCGACCGACGAGGCCAGTTCGGGGTCGCTCGCCAGGAGCGCGTCGACGATCCGTTCGGCGAGCGGGACGAATGGTGGCATGGGAAAAACCTAGACGATCAGCTCTTCCTCCGTCGGCCGGCACATCGGCCCGACCACTCGCGGTGCCGGCGGTACCCGAGCGAATGGTCCTGTCACGATGCCCTCGTTTGGCTCTGCCCCATGAGCCAAACGGCCCCTAGCGTCGATCGGGTGAAGCTCTCCAACCCGGTCGCGGTGCTGCTCTGTGTCGGCGGAATGGTGCTGGTCGGCAGCTCCGTCTCGCTCAGCCAACTGGTCCTCGACTATCCGCACCTCACCGGGCAGGCGGCCCGGTACGCGCTGGCCGCCGCCGTACTCTTCGCCCTGGTCCGCCGCTTTCCCGGACTGCTGGCCGGTGACACGCCCCCGCCCGGCCGCCCGAACCGGCGGGAACTGGTCGTGCTGACCACGCTCGCGCTGACCGGCATGGCCGGGTTCAACGCCTGCATCCTGGTCGCGCTGCCGCACGCCGACCCGGCCGTGGTGGGCACCTTCATCGGCGCCGCCCCGCTCGGGCTCGCCCTGCTCGGTCCGCTCACCGGCGGACGCCGTCCGGCACCCCGACTGGTCGCGGCGGCCGGAATCGTCGTCGCCGGTACCGCACTGGTGCAGGGCAGCGGCCGGGCGGACGCGGTCGGCATCGTCGCCTCGCTGGGGGCGTTCGGCGGCGAGATCGCGTTCTCGCTGCTGGCCGCGGCCGTACTGCCCCGGCTCGGGCCGGTACGGGTGGCGGCCTACAGCTGCGGGCTGGCCGTACCGCTGTTGCTGCTGGCCGCGATCCCGGCGGGTGAGCTGGCCCGGTGGCGGCTGCCCACTCCCACCGAGGCCGCCGCGTTCGGCTATCTGGCGGCGATGATGACCGTGGTCGCCTTTCTCGCCTGGTTCACCGGGCTGCGCCAGCTCGGGGTGGATCGGGCCGGGGTGCTCGTCGGGTTGATGCCGATCGCCACCCTGCTGACCGCCGCCGTCCAGGCCGGCCGGCTGCCGGACCCGGGGCAGACCACCGGGGTGCTGGTGGCGGCGCTCGGCATCGCCGTCGGGCTCGGCGCCGGCCGTCGACGCCGCGACCGGACCCCGCCGCAGGGCGTCGCCGCCCGAGCCGGCTACAGAGGCTGAAAGGCTGGGGTCTGTTGTCGAGGCTGATCGGCGTGTCGCGCTGACGGGGCCGGACGATCGACTAGACCGGTGGGGCGAGGTGTCCTCGCCCGGGGCGAGCCGTAGGAACGAAGGAGGCGTGGTCAGCGGCGGGCGTTCGCATCCTGGAAAGCGTTGACGATGGCGTCGACCAGCGCCGCCGCAGCCTGGCCGGTGGGGTCGCGTTCGGGGTCGTAGATCGCCACGTGCATACCGATCGCGCGGGGTGATGCCAGCAGGGCAGCCAGCACCGTCGAAAACTCGCTGAGCGACAGGCCGTTGGAGTTGGGGGAGTCGACCGCCGGCATAACGGTCCTGTCCAGGACGTCGGCGTCGACGTGGATCCAGAAGCCGCCGATCGGCATCGCGTCGAGGTCGGCGCGGGCTTGTGCGGCGGTGGTGGCCGCGCCGTGGCTGCGGATGTGCTCGACGGGGTAGCTGCGGATGGCTGAAGCGTCGAAGTCCTCGGTGCGGATCAGTTCGTTGTCGGGTTCGCGCTGTAACCCGATGTGCACGACGTGCCGTTCCTCGACGTAGGGCCGCAGGCCATCGAGGTCGGTCAGCAGATTCGGGCCGTGTCCAGCGGCAAGGCCGAGATCGTGGCCAGCCGCCGTATAGCGGCCCGGGACGGTCGGCGGGTAGCGCGGCGGCGAGTAGTCGTCGTGTCCGTCCAAGAAAGCCAGACCATAGGTCCCTCGACGGCGCAGTGCCAGCGCCGGGCCGAGGAGGATGCTGCAGTCACCCCCCAACACGAAGGGAAACGCGCCGGTGTCGAGCAGGGCGCCGAGCCGGTCCGCCAGATCGACGCTGAACTGCGCTATCGCGGGGGCGTTCCGATAGCCGGTGACAGGCTCCAGGTCGAACGAGTACGGCGGCGGCACAACGCGACCGCCGTCCTCGGCGGACAACCGCGCAACGATTCCTTGACCCCGTAAAGCGTCAGGCATCTTGCGCACGCCGGGCTCATGCCCGTCTCTCGGCTGCACCAGGCCGAGGTTCGACGCCGCGTCCAGCACGACAATTCTCCGCATGACCACATCGTGGATCTCCTTTGACGATCATGTCAATTCGGTCTCGGGAACGCGCGCTCGGTGGTGATTCGGCTCCGTGGGCTGGCGGCGGGGCGGTTATTGCGGACCGTTGCACGCCGCCACTGCCGCACCGACCTCTTCGACACCCGCAACCACTGCGCGACCTACGCGGGCGTCTCCCCCAGGGCGAACATTCCGGTCGCCTGCCGCCGTACCGCTTCCCGGCGCAGCCGGAAGCGACGTTCGGGCCGCCAGCATCGGCATACCCCACCCACCGGTCCCGTTGATCAACCCCGACCACGTCAGCGCGACACGCCGGGCACACTCCACGACAGCCTCTGCCTTTCAACGTCTGTAGCGGCGATGCCGTCCCGGCGGAGACGCCCGCGAAGCCGGAAGCCGTCCCGTACGGCCCCGTCCCGTACCGTCCCGTACGGTTCCGGATGCAATTACCCTTGCTCCTTCCAACCGGGGCGCCGAACATAAATCTGTGCACGGGCTCGTGATCCGCCCGCCGCATCCAGTAATGCGACGACAGATTCGTCGCTCACCCCAATCCGAAGGACCCAGGAGCGGGCGCTGAGCCGCTACCGGCGGCTGGGGGACCGGCGGGGTGTGGCACACGCACTCAACTACCTGGGCGGCGTGCAGTACTCCACCGGCGATTACGCCAGCGCGGCTGACGTGCTCGGGGAGGCGCTCGGCATCCACCGGGCTCTCGGCAACCGGCCCGGCGAGGTTAACGCCCTGAGCAACCTCGGTGCCGTGCGGCATCAGACCGGCGACTACGTTGCCGCCGCCGAACTGCTCGACGAGGCACTGGGCATCTATCGGGACCTCGGTGACCTCGTCGGTGAAGTCGGTTCCCTGAACAACCTGGGAGGCGTCAGACAGGCCGTTGGTGACTACGGCGGTGCGGCGCGGGCGCTCGACCGCGCCCTCGCCATCTGCCGGCGCGTCGGCGCCCAGCGGCATGAGGTCGAAGCTCTGAACCACCTCGGCAGGCTGTACCGGGTCTCGGGGCAACCCGCGCAGGGGCTGACTCAGCACCAGCAGGCACTGGAATGGGCACGGGCGATCCGCAGCCCGAACGAAGAGGCAGCAAGCCTGGAAGGTATCGGCCGGTGCGCGTTGGCCATGGGGGACGCGGACGGGAAGACCTTTCTGTGGCAGGCGTACGACATCTATCAGCGCATCGGCGGCGCGCACGCGGTCCGACTCCAGCGTGAGCTAACAGGAGCAGGCAACTGCGACCACGATTGTCCGGCGGAGCCTCGACAACGCCGCTGAGCGCGACGCCGGGTTTGTGGCGGGGGGCCAGAAACTCCACCCGCGTCGACCGGCCGGACCTCGGGCTGGTGTCCGCATTGTGCCGCGCAGCCCCGGTCAGCGACCGTAGCGTGGATCGGGTGAGGGATGCCCGTCTCAGCCGCCGACTGCTGCTCGCCGGGCTCGGCTCGGCCGGGCTGGCGGCGGGTACCGCCGGGTGCGGCTCGGGGCGGACGCCGGCCCGGCTCGCGCCCACCCCGTCCCGGCCGCCCGGACCGGCCCGGCGCGACGAGGCCACCCTGCGCCGCAAGATCGCGAGTCTGCTGGTGGTCGGCTTCCGTGGCCAGCAGGCAACCGAGGCCGGCTGGGTGCTGACGGCGATCCGGCAGGGGCTCGGCGGCGTCATCCTCTTCGACCGCGACCTGAAGACCGACACCGTACGCAACATCAGCTCGCCCGGCCAGGTGACCGCGCTGGTGAAGGCCCTGAAACAGGCGTCGCCCGGCCGGCTCATCGTCTCGATCGACCAGGAGGGTGGCCGGGTCGCCCGGCTCAACCCCGGCAACGGCTTCCCGGCCACCCGCTCGGAGGCCGAGATCGGCCGGGCGGACTCGATCCCGGTCACCCGGCAGTGGGCGGAGGGACTCGTCCGGAGTCTCACCTCGATCGGCGTCAACCTCAACTACGCGCCGGTGGTCGACCTGAACCTGCGACCGGACGGTCCCGCCGTCGGCAAGCTCGACCGCAGCTTCTCCGCCAACCCGGACGTGGTGGTCCGGAACGCGGCCGAGGAGGTGCGGGTGCACCGGGCCGCCGGGGTACGCACGTCGCTCAAGCACTTTCCCGGGCTGGGCAGCGCGACCGGCAACACCGACTTCACCGCCGTCGACGTCACCGGCTCGTGGCGGGAGACCGAACTCGAACCTTTCCAGAGGCTGATCGCGTCCGGCGCCGCCGACTCGGTGCTGGTCGGCCACGTACTCAACCGGAAGCTCGACCCGGACCGGCCGGCCTCGCTGTCCCGGGCGGTCGTCACCGACCTGCTGCGCGGCCGGCTCGGCTGGCGCGGCCCGGTGGTCAGCGACGACATGCAGGCCGTGGCGGTCACCAGCCGGTTCGGCCGGGACGAGGCGGTCGCGCTGGCCCTGGAGGCCGGCGTCGACCTGCTGGTCTTCGGCAACCAGCAGGAGTACGACCCGAACGTCGTCGGCCACACCCTCGACACCGTCGTCCGGCTGGTCCGCTCCGGGCGCCTCACCGAACAGCGGATCGACGAGTCGGTCGCCCGGGTCGACACGCTCCGCCCGAAGCGCTGACCCCGGGCGCCGCGCCATCCCGGTGAGCGCCCGTCACAGCGGCGGCCAGGCATTGGCCAGCAACTGCCGGAAGTGCGCCGGGAACCACTGCCGCAACGGCGGGGCGTCCGGCAGCGCCCCGGTGCTGCGGTAGGACTCGCCCGGCGGGTCGTAGGTGGGATCGCACATCGGCTCGTACGGCTGGCCCACCTCCCGGCTGACACCGGTACCGTCGGACTCACCGGGCGGTTTGACCCACACGTACGCGTCGATGCCGGGCTCCGGGTCGGCGGCTGGCCGCTCGCCGAGGCCGGAGCCCGTCTGGTTGCACCAGTTCGTGATCTGCGTTCGCCGGTCGATCCGGCTTCGGTCGACGTACTCGTTCAGGTCGCCGGTGACCGGCGCCGGTCCGGTGGGCCGGTTCGGGCCGCCCCAGCCGTTGCGCGAGGTGTCGACCAGCAGGCTCGCCCGGGTCGAGAAGCCCACCCCGGCCAGCAGTTCCCGCATGTGTCGGGCGTACGGCACCTCGTCGACGAACGGGTTCCAGTCGACCCATCTCGACTGGTGCACCGGTTGGCCGTTGACGACGTCGTCGGCCCGGAAGTACTCCTCGTGCAGCGCGGAGTAGTTGGCGGTGTTGGCGACGAAGCCGTGCACGTTCGCCACCGTGCTGCCCGCGCTGGTCGCGGCCTGGCGCAGCAGCGCCGCCATCGGGCCGGAGTTGTCCGGCCAGCCGAGTTCGCCGTGGTGGCTGATGTCCAGGTACGGGTAGACGTTCGGCAGGGCGCCGAGCCGGGACAGGGCGTACCCGATCCCGTCCGGATAGATGCCCCGGGCCCGCACCTCGTTGCAGGCCGGGGTGGCGGTGTTCCGGGGATCCGTGTTGACGACCAGGTTGGACAGCGAGTTCGGCTCGACGAGGGCGACGATCCGCAGGCCGGCGTAGCGGGGGGCGGCGAGGATCTCGACGATCGGATCGATGAACTCCGTCCGGTACCGGTCGAGTTCGTCGATCGAGAGTTCGCCGTGCGGGACGGGCCGGCCACAGTCCCGGGACGGCAGGTCGTAGATGGTCAACTGGACGAGGTCGGCCCGCTGCGCCACGGCGGCGTCCAGATGGTCGCGCAGTCCCATCGCTCCGTCCGCGCCCTCGATCGCGGCGATCCGGTCCAGCCAGACGGCGGTCGGCTGCTGGGCGACCGCGTCGCCACCGGGCTCGGCGGCGGCCCGGGCGGACCACTCGGGATCGACGTACACCCGGGCCCCGGTGTACGGGTTGCCCAGCAGGTGCGGCGGCTTGACGGCACCGGCCGGACCGGCGCCGCCGAGCGCCGCCGCGAGCAGGGCGGGTACGGCGAGGACGGCGAGGGTCGTACGCCCCCGGGTGGCGGCTACGCGTCCGGAACGGGGCATGGTCATGACGCTGACTCCCATTTACAGGCTTCGATTCATCATGCCATCCCGCGCACCTGCCGCGCCCGCGCGCCGCCCCGGCGTCAGGACGGCGGTATCGAATCCTGTTCGGCCGCGCGCACCGTGGCCGCGTAGGCCAGGGTCGCCTGGCGCAGCGCCGCCTCGGCGTCCAGCCCCGCCGTCCGGGCCCGGGCCACCGTCTCCAGCAGGGTCGCGCCGAGCCGGACGGTCTCGTCCGCCCCGGCCGGCGGCTCCGCAGGCGGCAGGTCGAGCCCGGCCCGGGCGACCCGGTGCAGCACCTTCGCCGCCAGCGCCAGCGCCGGCTGGGAGAGCGCGACCCCGTCGAGTACGGAGGCACGCGGCTTCTCCGCCCGCTTGATCCGTTCCCAGTTCTCGATGATCTCGTCGATGCCGCCGACCTCGGTGCCGGCGAAGACGTGCGGGTTGCGCCGGACCATCTTCGCCACCAGCCCGCCGGCGACGTCGTCGATCGACCAGCGCTCCGCCTCGGGCAGGTTCTCCGCCAGCCGGGCGTGCAGCACCACCTGCAACAACACGTCGCCCAGCTCCTCGCGGAGCGCCACGAGATCGTTCGCGGCGATGGCGTCGTACGCCTCGTAGCACTCTTCGAGCAGGTACTGCGCCAGCGAGGCGTGGGTCTGGGCCCGCTTCCACGGGTCACCGCCGGGCGAGGCGAGCCGGTCCATCACCTCGACCGCGTCGAGCAGCCGGGCGCCCGGCGGATCCCAGGAGCCGTACATCAACTCCAGCTCGGCCAGCCCGGGTTGCCGGGCCAGCCGCAGCCCGAGCTCCCGGGCGAGTTCCTCGTCCCCGGCCGGGCCGGCCAGCCAGACCGCCGTACCGTGCGTGGCGACCGTGGCCAGCAGGTCCGGGACCGGAGTCGCGGTGACCCTCACCTCGGCGCCGGCCGCGCGTACCGCCGTGGCCAGCTCGCTCTCCGCGCCGGCCAGCACCGGACAGCCGCGTACGACGTCCCAGGCGGACGCGGTCAGCAGCCCGGCCGGCAGCCGGGGCGAGGTGACCAGCAGCACGATCCGGCCGGCCGGGCCGGGCGGTACGCCGGTCATCGGCGGGCGGGCCTGGTCGGCGGCGGAGTCACGTGACACGGCCGGTGGCGCGGGCTGGCGGTTCGGGCGCCGTTCAGCGGGCGTCGACCACGGTGTCGGAGCCGGACTGGCCGATCGGCACGACCAGCGCGGGGCTGCTGTCCGAGAAGGTCAGCACCGGGTACTCCAGCGGCCGGTAGCGCGGGTTGACCGTGACGTCGGAACCCTCCAGCGCCTCGGTCAGGGTGTTGCGCATCGCCAGCGCGCGGCGCAGCACGTCACCGTCGAGCTGCTGCCCGGCCTCGCCGTCCTTGGCGTCCGGTGGGATCACCCCGGCGACCCGGCCCCGGGCCACCACGTCCATCAGCTCCTCCTGGGTCGGCGCCACCGGCTGGGTGACCGGAATGCCGGCCCGGCAGGCGTCCAGCTCGGAGAAGAGCCGCACGTAGCGGGAGTCCGCCGGCAGACCGGTCGCCTCGGCGATCCGCTCGATCGGAGCCTGCTCGGACGGCTTGAAGCCCTTGTCGGTGGCGAGCTTGAGGCAGACCTCCCGCATCACCAGGGTGCCGACCACCTCGGCCCGGCTCGGCGTCTTGGGCGCGGGGGCGCCCGGGGCGGGCGTGGCGCCCGGCTCGGTGGGGGCCGGCGAGACCGCCTTGCTCCGGACGTCGTCGAGCACCGAGGACACCTCGTCCTCGGTGATCTTCTTATCCCCGAGGTAGACGGCGACGCTGGAGTCGGACCGGCAGGCGGACAGGAGGGTGCTGCCGAGCACGGCGATGACCGCGATCGACGCCAGACGACGGGCACGCTGCATGCTCGACACTCTCTCACGCAGCCCGGCCGCCTGCGGCACGGGGTCGGACCCACCCGGGGCCCGCCCCCGCTCGGGGCGCCCACCTCGCGGGCCCACCCGGGCGCTCACCTCGCGGGCTCACCCGTCGCCGCCCGCGCCGGCTCCCCGAGCACGTCCTTGAGCAGTTGCGCGCACCAGTCCAGCAGCGCCTGGTCACGCAGCGGCTCGCCGCCGATCCGCCGGGTAGTCGGGCGCGGCACGCTCACCTGGTCGGTCGCCGACTTGTAGACCGCGTCCGGGTGGTAGCGCTTGAGCCGCAACTGCTTCGAGTCCGGCAGCGGCAGCGGGGAGAACCGCAGGTGCCGGCCCTGGGCCGAGACGTCGGTGAGGCCGTACGCCCGGGCCAGCAGCCGGAACCGGGCCACCGCCACCAGGTTGGCGACCTGCTCCGGCGGCTCGCCGTACCGGTCGGTCATCTCGGCGACCACCTCGGCCAGCCGGCCGGCGTCCCGGGCCTCGGCGAGCTTGCGGTACATCTCCAGGCGCAGCCGCTCCACCCCGATGTAGTCGTGCGGCAGGTGCGCATCGACCGGCAGGTCGATCTTGATGTCGGCCTCCTCCTCCGGCGCCTCGCCCTTGAACGCCTGCACCGCCTCGCCGACCATCCGGACGTAGAGGTCGAAGCCGACCCCCTCGATGTGCCCGGACTGCTCGCCGCCGAGCAGGTTGCCGGCGCCCCGGATCTCCAGGTCCTTCATCGCCACGTACATCCCGGCGCCCAGCTCGGTGTGCTGGGCGATGGTGGCCAGCCGCTCGTGCGCGTGCTCGGTCAGCGGCTTCTCCGGCGGGTAGAGGAAATAGGCGTACGCCCGCTCCCGGCCCCGGCCGACCCGGCCCCGGATCTGGTGCAACTGGGCCAGCCCGAGCAGGTCGGCCCGCTCCACGATCAGCGTGTTGGCGTTCGGGATGTCGATGCCGGACTCGACGATCGTGGTGCAGACCAGGACGTCGTACTCCTTCTCCCAGAAGCCGACCATGACCTTCTCCAGGGCGTCCTCGCCCATCTGGCCGTGCGCCACCGCGACCCGGGCCTCCGGCACCAGCTCCCGGATCCGCCGCGCTGCCCGGTCGATCGACTCGACCCGGTTGTGCAGGTAGAAGACCTGGCCGTCGCGGAGCAGCTCGCGGTGGATCGCCGCGGCGACCTGCTTGTCGTCGTACGCCCCGACGAAGGTCAACACCGGGTGCCGCTCCTCCGGCGGGGTGGCGATGGTCGACATCTCCCGGATGCCGGTGATCGCCATCTCCAGGGTCCGGGGAATCGGCGTCGCCGACATGGTCAACACGTCCACGGCGGTACGCAGCGTCTTCAGGTGCTCCTTGTGCTCGACGCCGAACCGCTGCTCCTCGTCCACCACCACCATGCCGAGGGACTTGAACCGGGTCGCCGACTGGAGCAGCCGGTGGGTACCGATCACGATGTCGGCGCTGCCGTCGGCGGCGGCCTCCAGGGTCCGCTCGGCCTCCTTCGGCGTCTGGAACCGGGAGAGCTGCCGGATCTGCACCGGGAACTGCCCCATCCGCTCGGCGAAGGTGTTGTAGTGCTGTTGGGCCAGCAGCGTGGTCGGGACGAGCACGGCCACCTGCTTGCCGTCCTGCACCGCCTTGAACGCCGCCCGGACCGCGATCTCGGTCTTGCCGTAGCCCACGTCGCCACAGATCAGCCGGTCCATCGGAGTCGGCTGCTCCATGTCCCGCTTGACCTCCTCGATCGCCGCGAGCTGGTCCGGCGTCTCGGTGTACGGGAAGGCGTCCTCCAGCTCCCGCTGCCACGGGGTGTCCGGGGCGAACGCGTACCCCTTGGACGCCTTGCGGGCGGCGTAGAGCTGGACGAGCTGGGCGGCGATCTCCTTGACCGCCTTGCGGGCCCGCGCCTTGGCCTTCTGCCACTCGGCGCCACCCATCTTGTGCAGGGTCGGCTGCTCGCCTCCGACGTAGCGGGAGAGCTGGTCGAGCTGGTCGGTGGGGACGAAGAGCCGGTCGCCGGGCTGGCCGCGCTTGCTGGCCGCGTACTCGATGACCAGGTATTCCCGGTCGGCGCCGTTGACGGTGCGCTGGACCAGCTCGACGTACCGGCCGATGCCGTGCTGCTCGTGCACGACGTAGTCGCCGGCCCGCAGCTCCAGCGGGTCGATGGTGTTGCGCCGCCGGCTCGGCATCTTGCGCATGTCCCGGGTCGACGAGCCCCGGCCGCCGGTGATGTCGTTGCCGGTGACGACCGCGATCCGGGAGGCGCCGTCCAGGAACCCGTGGTTGAGCGAGCCGCAGGTCACCACCAGCTCACCGGCGGCCGGCGGTGCCGGCACGGTCTCGGTCAGCGCGGCGCCGAGCCCGGCGTCCCGGAGCACCTCGACGGCGCGCTGCGCCGGCCCGTGCCCCTCGAAGACCAGCGCCACCGCCCAGCCGTCGCCGACCCAGCGCTTGAGGTCGTCGACGACCCGGGCCGTCTCGCCGTGGTAGAGCGGCACCGGCTGGGCGGCCAGCGCCACCGACTCGCCGACGTCCGGCACCACCGTCACCTCGGGCTCCGGCTCCACCGCCCACGGCTCGACCGTGGCGGCCGGCCCCGGCGCGGCCTCCACCAGGCCGAACGGGGATGCCGACCACCAGGGCTGGCCGAGGGTCGCGGCGGTGGCGCGTACCTCCGCCAGGGTCTTGAAGGCGGCGGCGCCGAGGTCGACCGGGGCCTGGCCGCCGACGGCGGCCGCGGCCCAGCTCGCCTCCAGGAACTCCGCCGAGGTACGCACCAGGTCGTGCGCCCGGGTCCGGATCCGCTCCGGGTCGCAGAGCAGTACGTGGCTGCCGGCCGGCATGCAGTGCAGGACGAGTTCGAGCGAGTCCGCGCCGATCAGGGCCGGGGCCAGCGACTCCATCCCCTCGACCGGGATCCCCTCGGCGAGCTTGTCCAGGATCTCGGCCAGTTCGGGGTGCTCCGCCGCCAGTTCGGCGGCCCGCTGCCGGACCGGGTCGGTGAGCAGCAGCTCCCGGCAGGGCGGCGCCCAGAGCGCGGGCACGGCCTCGATGGTCCGCTGGTCGGCGACGGCGAAGGTGCGGATCTCCTCCACCTCGTCGCCCCAGAACTCGACCCGGGACGGGTGCTCGTCGGTGGGCGGGAAGACGTCCAGGATGCCGCCCCGGACGGCGTACTCCCCGCGCTTGGTGACCAGGTCGACCCGGGCGTACGCCAGGTCGGTGAGCCGGCGGGCGGTCTCCTCCAGCCCGGCCTCGGCCCCGGCGGCGAGCCGGACCGGCTCCAGGTCGCCCAGCCCTTTGAGCTGGGGCTGCAACACCGAGCGGACCGGGGCGACGACGACCCGGACCGGGCCGGGGTGCTCGGCGAGGTCGGGGTGGGCCAGCCGGCGGAGCACACCGAGCCGCCGGCCGACGGTGTCGGAACGCGGCGAGAGCCGCTCGTGCGGCAGGGTCTCCCAGGCCGGATAGACCACTACCTGCTCCGGCGGGAGCAGGCTGCCCAGCGCGGCGGCCAGGTCGTCGGCCTCCCGGGTGGTGGCGGTGACGGCGAGCACCGGGCGCCCGGCACCGCCCGCCTCCTCACCGGCCGCCACGGCGGCGACCAGGAAGGGCCGCAGCGCGGGCGGGGCGGTGAGGTCGAGCCCGTCGACGTCCGGACCGCCGGTGCGGGCCAGCGAGCGGGCCCGGGCCAGCGCGGGATCGCGGAGCGCGGCGGTGAGCAGACCGGTGAGCACGCAGATCACAACCTTGCAGATGGGCACGCGGAAAATGCCCCGCGCCCGACGCGGGCGGGGGGTGCGGGTGAGGCAGGACCCGGGGCGTTGCCGTGCCGGAAGGGCCCCTCCTCAACGCCGTCGTCAAGCCTATCCCCTGAGCCCGACAAACCCTGCGGCACGGCCGGCACCGCAGGTCCGGCCCGTGGCGGAGCCGACTGCCGTTTCCGGCAGGATCAGGCGACAACCCGACAACTTCGCTCGGGCCGTCGGCAGGTGGTCGCCGGGCGCGGCAACATTCGCGTACCGGGTACGGGAAGTAACATCGGGCCGTACCCGGGAGGAGGCGGACGATGCCGGTGGAGCGCAGCGGTGGCGGGGACCCCGACCGCACCCTGGCACTGCTCTGGACCGCCCAGCCGCCGCCCGGCACCCCCGGAGCCGCCGGCCGGCCCGCTCGGGGCCGCCCGCCCCGGCTGACCGTAGGGCAGATCCGGCAGGCCGCGATCACGGTCGCCGACCGGGAGGGCCTGGCCACCATGTCGATGGCCCGGGTCGCCGAGGAACTCGGCGTCGGCACGATGTCGCTCTACACGTACGTCCCGGGCAAGGCCGAACTGATCGACCTGATGGTCGACGGGGTGATGGCCGACCGCGACCTCCCCGGCCCGGGCGACGTACGCCCGACGGACTGGCGGGCCCGGATCGAGCTGTACGCCGAGCGGACCCGGACGATGTACCAGCGCCACCCGTGGCTGCGGGAGGTCTCCACCGTCCGCCCGCCGCTCGGGCCGGGCCTGCTCGCCCAGCAGGAGTACCTGCTGGCCGCCCTGGCCGACCTCGGCCTGCCGGCCCGGCAGACGGTCGCCGCCGGGAACGCGATCGTCAACTTCGTCGACGCCGCCGCCCGGCAGCAGGCCGAGGCGGACCAGTTGGAGCGGGCCACCGGGCAGTCGACCGACGAGTGGTGGTCGGACCGGGACTCGTTCTGGGCGGAACACTTCGACGTCGAGCGTTATCCGGCGATGAACCGCACCTGGGAGGCGGGCGGCTTCGTCGACACCCCGGACGCGATGGCCGACGCCTACCGGTTCGGGCTGCGCCTGCTGCTCGACGGCATCCAGCGCGCGGTCGAGGCCGCCGGTCAGTAGCGGACGCTGATCCGCTTCGCCGCCGCGTCGAGCCGGACCTCGCCGCCGTACGGGACGACGAGCTGCGGGTCGGTGTGCCCGACCTCCAGGTCGAAGACGACCACCGCGTCGGGGGCGTATTCGGCGCAGGCCCGGCGTACGGCGGCCCGCTGGGCGTCGGCGTACGCCCGCTTCTCCTCCGGGGTGTGCCGTCGGGCCAGGTCCCAGGCCTTGGCCCGGCCGACCAGCACGGCGGGAAAGCCGCCGAGCAGGCCCCGCTCCCCCATGTCCCGCAGGATCCGGTAGACCTCGGCGTCCGGGGGCAGCTCCTCGGAGGTCTCGATCAGCAGCACGCAGCCCGCGTACGCCTCGTTCGGGCCGACCCGGCCGGCCCGGAGCAGCCAGGAGAGCACCTCCAGGTTGCCGCCCCAGATCCGCCCCTCGACCGGCCGCTCCGGCCCGTACCAGCGCCGGGCGGAGGCCGGGAACATCGTCGGGGTCCGGGCCAACCCGGTCGGGTCGCGCCAGTCGCCGGACTCGTCGGTGTATTCGGCGACCTCGAGCAGCTCGTGCCAGCCCTCGCCGAACAGGGCGGTACGCAGCGACTCCACCGTCACCGGATGGGTCGCGCCGCCCCGGCCGAGGTGCACCATCACCGAGCCGCCGTGGTAGCCGACGATGCCCAGGTCGAAGAGGTGGGCCAGCAGGTTGGTGTTGTCGGAGTAGCCGTAGAACGGCTTCGGGTTCGCCCGCAGCACCGCGTCGTCCAGGTGCGGGACGACGGTGATCTGGTCCTCGCCGCCGATGGTGGCCAGCACCGCCGTGACCGACGGGTCCGCGAAGGCGGCGGTGAGGTCCCGGGCCCGGTCCCGGGGGTCGGCGTCGACCGCCCGGGTGGTCGGGTACTCGACCGGCACCAGGTCGAACTCGTCGCGCAGCCGGCGCAGGCCCAGCTCGTGGACCTCGGGGAAGAGCCCGGGCAGGCCGGCGGAGGGGGAGACCACCGCGACCCGGTCGCCGGGGCGGGGCTTCGGCGGGTAGCGCGGTGTCGGACCGGACCGCTCGGACATTCCGCCAGGCTAGTGGGCGGCGGCGTACGGGCAGGACGTGAGCAAATTAACGATCACGGGTACCGGTGCCCGGGACTCGACATAACGTACGTTTTGTCGGCACCGGATAGGCTCTACCAGTACCTGCGGCCAACCAGTACGGCACGAGCCTCGTTAGCGTTCCGGGACCGGCCGCCGATAGCATCCACTGTGTCGGACAACGCTGTCCTCCGTACTCGATCAAGGAGCGCACGGTGACCGACCAGCATGATCACGACGGACCCGACGCCGCGCTGCGGGCCGACATCCGCCGGCTCGGCAAGCTCCTCGGCCAGACCCTCGCCCGCCAGGAGGGCCCGCCCCTGCTCGACCTGGTCGAGGAGGTCCGCGCCCTGGTCCGGCACGACGCGGAGGCGGCCGCCCAGCGGCTCGGCGCTATGGACGTGACCACCGGCACCAAGCTGGCCCGGGCCTTCTCCACCTACTTCCACCTGGCCAACATCACCGAACAGGTGCACCGCTCCCGCGACCTGCGCCGGCAGCGGGCCGCGCACGGCGGCTGGCTGGACCAGGCCGCCCGGCTGATCCGGGAGCGCGGGGTGCCGCCGGAGGAGATCGCCTCGGTCGCCCGCCGGCTCTCCGTCCGGCCGGTCTTCACCGCCCACCCGACCGAGGCGGCCCGCCGGTCGATCCTCTCCAAGCTGCGCGCCGTCGCCGACGAACTCGACGCCGAGGCCGCCGCCGCGATCCTCTACGGCGCCAGCGACGAGGGCCCGGCCAGCCGGCGGCTGGCCGAACTGCTCGACCTGCTCTGGCAGACCGACGAGCTGCGGCTCGACCGGCCGGACCCGACCGACGAGGCCCGCAACGCCATCTACTACCTGCGCGACCTCTACGCCGAGGCGGCGCCGCAGGTCCTCGACGACCTCGCCGACACCCTGCGCGGGCTCGGCGTGGAGACCGCGCCGACCGCCCGGCCGCTGACCTTCGGCACCTGGATCGGCGGCGACCGCGACGGCAACCCGTTCGTCACCCCGCAGGTCACCCGGGACGTGCTGCTGATCCAGTACGAGCACGGCATCCAGGCGACCGAGGCGGCGATGGAGGCGCTGATCAACGAGATCTCGGTCTCCCGCCGGCTGCGCGGGGTCAGCCTCGACCTGAGCGCCAGCCTCGCCAAGGACCTGGACGCGCTCCCCGAGGTGGCCCCCCGGTTCCGCCGGGTCAACGCCGAGGAACCGTACCGGCTCAAGGCGCGCTGCGTCCGGGCCAAGCTCGCCAACACCCGGCGCCGGCTCAACCAGGGCACCGCGCACGTGCCGGGGCGGGACTACCGGGGCTCGGCCGACCTCCTCGCCGACCTGGAGCTGATGCGCGCCTCGCTGGCCCGCAACTCCGGCCAGCTCACCGCCGTCGGCCGGCTCGCCTCGGCGATCCGCACCGTCGCCGCCTTCGGCCCGCACCTGGCGACGATGGACATCCGGGAGCACGCCGAGGCGCACCACGTGGTGCTCTCCCAGTTCTACACCCAGGTCGGCGAGGTGCCGGACTACGCGACGCTGAGCCGGACCGAGCGGACCAAGCTGCTCGCCGAGGAGCTGGCCGGACGCCGTCCGCTCTCCACCATGGACACCCCGCTGACCGAGCCGGCCCGGAAGACCTTCGACGTCTTCGGCACCATCCGCGAGGTGCAGGAGCGGTTCGGCGTCGAGGTGATCGAGTCGTACATCATCTCGATGACGCTCGGCGTGGACGACGTACTCGCCGCCGTGGTGCTGGCCCGGGAGGCCGGGCTGGTCGACGTGCACACCGGCCGGGCCCGGGTCGGCTTCGTGCCGCTGCTGGAGACCCCGGCCGAGCTGGACGCCGGTGGCGAGCTGCTGGACGAGATGCTGTCGCTGCCGGCGTACCGGGCGATCGTGGCGGCCCGGGGCGACGTGCAGGAGGTGATGCTCGGCTACTCCGACTCCAACAAGGAGGCCGGGATCACCACCTCGCAGTGGTCCATCCACCGGGCGCAGCGGGCACTGCGGGACGTGGCCGCCCGGCACAACGTACGGCTGCGGCTCTTCCACGGCCGGGGCGGTACGGTCGGCCGGGGCGGCGGCCCCACCCACGAGGCGATCCTCGCCCAGCCGTACGGCACGCTGGACGGCGAGATCAAGGTGACCGAGCAGGGCGAGGTCATCTCCGACAAGTACACGCTCCCCTCGCTGGCCCGGGAGAACCTGGAACTCACCCTGGCGGCGGTGTTGCAGAGCACCCTGCTGCACACCACCCCCCGGCAGCCCGCCGAGGCGCTGGACCGCTGGGACGCCACCATGGACGTGGTCTCCGGCGCGGCATACCGGCGCTACCGGTCGCTGGTGGAGAACCCGGACCTGCCGGCGTACTTCTGGGCCTCCACCCCGACCGAGCTGCTCGGCGCGCTCAACATCGGCTCCCGGCCGGCGAAGCGGCCGAACACCGGGGCCGGGCTGGCCGGGCTGCGCGCCATCCCGTGGGTCTTCGGCTGGACCCAGACCCGGCAGATCGTCCCCGGCTGGTTCGGCGTCGGGTCCGGGCTGGCCGCCGCCCGCGAGGCCGGGATGGCCGACATCCTGACCGAGATGCACCGGGCCTGGCACTTCTTCGGCACGTTCCTGTCGAACGTCGAGATGATGCTGAGCAAGACCGACCTGAACATCGCCCGCCGGTACGTCGACACCCTGGTACCGGAGCCGCTGCACCCGATCTTCCACATGATCGAGGCGGAGTACGAGCTGACCAAACGGGAGGTGCTGGCCATCACCGCCTCCCCCGCGCTGCTGGAGAACTCTCCGGTGCTCCAGCGCACCCTCGCCGTCCGGGACACCTATCTGGAGCCGCTGCACCACCTCCAGGTGGCGCTGCTGCGGCAGTACCGCGACTCGGGTGCCGCCGGCCGGGCCATGGCCACCGCTCCGGGCGGCCGGCGCGCCCCCGGCGACGGTACGGCGCTGGAACGGGCCCTGCTCACCACCGTCAACGGGATCGCCGCCGGGATGCGCAACACCGGCTGATCTCCCTCGGCCGGGGCGTCCCGGCCACAGGTCACCCGGACGTCGAGCAGGCAGCGGGAGGGGCGATGGCGGTCACGGTACGCCGGGCGCTGGAGTGGCGGCCCGCAGCGCCGGGCCGCCACCCGACCGGCTAGCTCGTCTCGCCGGCCACGCTGAACCTGCCCAGCCGGCGGATCGCCAGCAGGGTGAAGCCGACCGTGAAGACCCCGCTCATCACGATCGCCACCGGCAGTGACACCGAACCGTCCAGCAGCGCCGTCGGCGCGATCCGGTCGGTCAGGGTCACCACGTAGTGCTGCACCGACAGCACCCGGGTACCGCTGACGATGCTGCTGAGCAGGCCCTCCCAGATCAGCACGTAGACCAGGCCGAGCAGCACCGGGCGGCGGGTCAGCAGGCTCAGGGCCAGGAAGAACGCCGAGTACGCCAGCGCGCCGACCGCGCTCGCGGCGGCCAGCCCGAGCCCGAACCGTACGGACTCGACCAGTACCCCGGCGACGTAGAGCGGGATGGCGACGGTCAGGGCGGTGACCCCGGTCGCCACGGCCAGCTTCGGCAGCACGATCTGCCACCGGGGCAGCGGCTTGGTCAGGATGTGCAGCAGCGTGCCGTCGTCGATCTCGGAGCCGAGCACCGCCGTACCGACGATCAGCGCGGTGACCGGCAGCACCACGCCCAGCCCCAGCCCGTAGACGACCGGCTGACCCCACTCGGTCGGGGCGATGCCGGTCACCCGGGCCAGCACGGCCAGCCCGACCAGCAGCAGCGGCAGCGGAAAGAGCAGCAGGAACCGGCGCCGGCCGAGCAGCCCACGCGCGGTGATCCAGGAAACAGTCGCCA
Source organism: Plantactinospora veratri (assembly GCF_036421995.1). Lineage (NCBI taxonomy): Bacteria > Bacillati > Actinomycetota > Actinomycetes > Micromonosporales > Micromonosporaceae > Plantactinospora > Plantactinospora veratri. The sequence goes on along the minus strand of NZ_JAZGQL010000003.1, from coordinate 59,349 downwards.
TGATCCTCACGCCTCTACCAGGTAGGAGAACACGCTCTCCAGGGACTCGTCCGAGGGCAGCAGCCGGCGTATCCGGATGCCGGAGGCCAGCGCGATCTTCGGCAGGGCCCGGGTGAAGCTGCCGTAGTCACCGGCCCGGACGGTCAGCCCGTCCCGGTTGAGGTCCACCCCGGTGACCGAGGGCTGGCCGATCAGCTCCACGGCGAGCCGCCGGTCGTCGCTGGACTGCACCGCGAAGACGTGCGGCCGGTTGGTCATCAGCCGCCGGATGGTCCGGAAGTCGCCGGAGGCGGCCAGCCGGCCCGAGACGATCACCTGGACGGTGCCGGAGACCTGCTCGACCTCCTCCAGGATGTGCGAGCTGAACAGGATCGTCCGGCCCTGCCCGCCGAGCGAGTGCAGCAGCTCCATCATGTGCAGCCGCTGCCTCGGGTCCATCCCGTTGAACGGCTCGTCCAGCAGCAGTACCTGCGGGTCGTGCACCAGGGCGGCGGCGACCCGGGCCCGCTGGCGCATGCCCTTGGAGTAGGTGCCGATCCGGCGGTCCTGCGCGTCGGTCAGCTCGACCAGCTCGATCGCCCGCCGCGCCGCCGCCTCCGGCTCGGCCATCCGGTGCAGCCGGGCGCTGGCCAGCGCGAACTCGTACGCGCTGAGGAAGTCGTAGACCGACTCCCGCTCGGTGACCAGGCCGAGCCGCCGGTAGACCTCCGGGTTCTTCCAGGTGGGTTCCCCGTCGAGCGTCACCGTGCCCTTCGAGGGGGCCAGGAACCCGGCCATCATGTGCAGCACGGTGGTCTTGCCGGCGCCGTTCGGCCCGAGCAGCCCGGTGACCCCGGGGCCGAGATTCATCGACACGTCGTTGACGGCCACCACGTTGCCGTACCAGCGGGAGACCCCGGTCAGTTCCAGGTTGCTCATCGGGCGGCGACCTTCCGGTAACGGGCGAGCAGCAGCAGGGTGCCGGCGACGACGAACCCGACGGCGACCAGGCCGTAGAGCGGGCCGTACGGGCCGACGTCGAGGTCACTACTCGCATCGACCGCCCAGTCACCGATCCCGGCGACCAGGGTGACCGGGCTGGCCAGCCCGGCGAGCTGGTTCGCCGCCTCGTACGGCATCACCGACAGCACCGCGACCACCGGGGTGGTCAGCAGGAACGCGCCGACGATCGCACCGGCCGCGACCGCGCGGCGCCGGACCAGGGAGGCGACCAGCAGCGCGAGCGCCGAGTAGACGACCGCGTGTACGGCGACATAGCCGAGCGCCGGCAGGAAGTCGCCGAGTTCGTCCCAGACCGCCCCGATGCCGTCGACCATGAACGCGGCGCCGGCGAACATCACGGTCAGCGGTACGCCGATGGTCAGGAAGGTCGCCGAGATCAGCGCGGCCAGCTTGACCAGCGCGTAGTCCGAGCGGTGCAGCGGGCGGGCGAAGTAGAGCGGCAGTACCCCGCTGTGCAGGTCCCGGGAGGCGAGTTCCGGGGCGACGATGGCGCAGAAGAAGATGATCAGCACGCTGAGCGTCTCGGGGAACTCCGCGTAGCTCAACGGCGACTCGCCGATCTGGGCCCGGACGGCGGTCAGCACCGCGGCGACCACCCCGACCACCCCGACGATCAGCCACGGGAAGATCTTCGCCTTGAAGGTGCGCCCGAGCCCGAAGGCGGTACGCAGGCTGTGCAGGTAGAGCGCGCCGACCAGGTGCCGCCGGCCGAGCCGGGGACCGTCGTACCGCTGGTAGCCGATATCGTGGATGACCCCGGCCGGACGGTCGGTCCGCGGGGTGTCGAGCGTGGTCATCAGGCGCCCTCCAGGGCGGTGCCGGTGGCGATCGGCTCGGCAACCCGGGCCGGATCGGTGGCGAAGAGTTCGACGACCCGGTGCCGCCGCTGGTCGAGCCGGTGCAGCGGCAGGTCCAGTTCGGCGACCGCGGTCAGGATGAGGTCGTACGTCCTGTCGAGGGCCGAGTCCCGCGCCTGCGCGCCGGCCGCCACCGCACCGGGGTCGAGCAGCGGTACGAGCAGCAGCCGGCCGTCCTGCCGGACCGGCAGCCCGGCGGCGGCGAGCCGGGCGGCCAGATCCTCGGTGCCCTCGCTCACCTCCACCGAGAGCACCTCGGTCACCGCGGTCATGTCGGCCAGTTGCGCCGACCGGAGCAGCTTGCCGCCCTCGATCGCGACGAGTGCGTCGCAGATCCGCTCGACCTCGCCGAGCAGGTGCGAGCAGACCAGCACGGAGATGCCGAACTCGGTGCCGATCCGCTCGATCAGGGCGAGCATGGCGTCCCGGCCGGCCGGGTCCAGCCCGTTGGTCGGCTCGTCGAGCAGCAGCAGGTCCGGGTCGTGCACCAGCGCCTGGGCCAGCTTGACCCGCTGTTTCATGCCGGTGGAGTAGCCGCCGACCTGGCGGTAGCGCTCCTCGTAGAGGCCGACGTGCCGCAGCGTCTCGGAGGCCCGCTCCCGGGCCGTCGTCTTGGGCAGCCCGCTCATCCGTCCCATGTGCGTGACGAACTCCGCGGCCGACAGGTCCGGCGGCAGGCAGTCGTGCTCGGGCATGTAGCCGACCCGGGCCCGGACCTGGTGGCCGTCCACGGTCGGATCGAGGCCGAGCACCCGGGCCTGTCCGCCGGTCGGCTCCAGCAGACCGAGCATGATCTTGATGAAGGTCGACTTGCCCGCTCCGTTGGCTCCGACCAGACCGACGATGCCCGGCTCGACGGTGACCGTCAGGTCGGACAACGCGGTCACCCGATTGCCGTACGTCTTGGTCAGCGACTGGGTCGCGATCAGTGTCACGCTGCCAGGGTAGGGCCGGTGGCACGTACCGGAGGTCAGGAAACCACCCTGGAAGTACCCCTGAATCGCCCGGGCGGTGGCGGCCGCCTCCCCTAGGGGCCGGGCAAGACTTTCGTAATCCCCGCGTCCGGTTGGGTAACCTCCTGATGGCCACCGAACGAACGCGGACGCCACCGATCCGGGCGTCCAAACGGGAGTGGCGGTCTCGACCGATCGACGGCCGGCTGCGAAACTGTGTGCCGGCCGGCCGGGTAGTTGGGGGTGCGATGAGCAACGGGTGGGTGCTGCCCGATGAGTTGCTGCGTGACGCTCCGGCGTACACGCCGCGCCCCTATGAGCTGGCCGACCTGGAGTTGCTGCTCTCCGGAGCGTACGCCCCGCTCACCGGCTTCATGGGCCGGGCCGACCTGGCCTCGGTGGCCCGGCGCGGCCGGCTCGCCGACGGCTCCGCCTGGCCGGTGCCGGTGACCCTCCAGGTCCCGGCCGACCTGGTCAGCGGAATCGACCTGAACAATCCGGTCGAGCGCGGCCTGGTCCTCACCGACCCGGAGGGGGCGCCGACCGCGCTGCTGGAGGTCGCCGACCTCTGGCCCACCACCCAGGGCTGGTTCGGCGTCGGCGGCCCGGTACGCCGGATCGGCGACGGCGGGCACGGCCCGTTCCAGCGGCTCCGCCGCGCCCCGGCCGAGGTGCGGGAGTTGCTGCCGCCGGGCCGGGTGCTCGGGGTGATCGCCGACCGGCCGCTGCACCGGCCGCAGCTCGCGCAGATCGCGCACGCGGTCCGGACCCTCGCCGCCCACCTGCTCATCCTGATCCCGGTCGCCAACACCAGCTCGGACGGGTTGCCGCCGGAGGTGCTGGTCCGGAGCATCTTCGGGGCCCGGGACCGGATGCCGCCGGCCACCATCGTCGCGGTGCCGATCGCCCGGCGCGGCGACGACATCTGGGACGCCCTGCTGCGGGCCCGGGTGGCCCGGGCCTACGGGGTGACGCACGTCCTCTCCACCACCGAGATGCTCACCGGCGGCGGGCTGCGGATGCTGGTCCCCCGCGAGCTGGCCTACGACAACCGGGACGGGCAGTGGCGGTGGCGGGACGACATCCCGCCGCGCAACCGGCGGCTGCCGCTCGGGCAGGAGGAGATCGAGGACCTGCTCGACCGGGGCTTCCCGCTGCCGGAGTGGCACACCCCGCCGGCGGTCGCCAAGGAGCTGACCCGGGCCCGGCCGCCCCGCCGGCACCGGGGTCTGGTGGTCTTCTTCACCGGGCTCTCCGGCTCGGGCAAGTCGACCATCGCCCGGGGGTTGGCCGACGCGCTGCGGGAGAGCGGGGACCGCACGATCACCCTGCTCGACGGCGACGTGGTCCGCCGGGAACTCTCCGCCGGGTTGGGTTTCAGCCGGGCGGACCGGGATCTGAACGTACGCCGGATCGGCTGGGTCGCCGCCGAGGTCGCCCGGCACCGGGGTCTCGCCATCTGCTGCCCGATCGCGCCCTACCACCGGGCCCGGTCTATCGCCCGGGAGATGGCCCGCTCGGCCGGTGCCGGTTTCGTGCTGGTGCACGTCGCCACCCCGCTGGCGGTCTGCGAGCGGCGCGACCGCAAGGGCCTGTACGCCCGCGCCCGGGCCGGCCAGCTCACCGGGATGACCGGCGTCGACGACCCGTACGAGGAGCCGACCGACGCCGAGCTGGTACTCGACACCACGGACCTGACGGTGGACGAGTGCGTACACCTGCTGCTCACGCACCTGACCGAGACCGGCTGGGTCGAGTCCCGCCTGCAACAACTGTAAGGAAGGGCCCCTTGTTATCGCATTTTGCATAGGAAGGGCCCCCGCCTAACACTCCCTGAGCCGTCCGCACCGCCCGCAGGCGCTAGTGTGCGTATCTGTTGGATTTCGTGCGAGCGCGTTGGAGGCGGTGTGGGCGGTCTGGTGCGAGGCGTCGAGGGCCTGAGCTACGGCGGGGACTACAACCCGGAGCAGTGGCCCGAGGAGGTCTGGCCGCAGGACGTGGCCCTGATGCGCGAGGCCGGGGTCAACCTGGTCACCGTCGGCGTCTTCGCCTGGGCCTGGCTCGAACCGGCTCCCGGGCGGTACGACTTCGACCGGCTGGACCGGATCATGGACATGCTGCACGCCGGAGGGATCCGGGTCTGCCTCGCCACCGCCACCGCCTCGCCACCGCCCTGGTTCTCCCACGCCCACCCCGAGACGCTGCCGGTGGACGCGGACGGGCGGCGGTTGACGTACGGCAGCCGGCAGGCGATCTGCGCCAGTTCACCGGTGTACCGGCGGGCCGCGGTGGCGCTGACCGAGCAGCTCGCCCGGCGCTACGCGGACCACCCGGCGCTGGCCGTCTGGCACGTGCACAACGAGTACGCCTGCCACAACGCGCACTGCTACTGCGACACCTCGGCCGAGGCGTTCCGCGGCTGGCTCCAGGCCCGGTACGGCGACCTCGACGGCCTCAACACGGCCTGGGGTACGGCGTTCTGGTCGCAGACCTACACCGACTGGGCGCAGGTGCAGCCGCCCCGGGCCACCCCGACCTCGTCCAACCCGACGCAGGTGCTGGACTTCAAGCGGTTCAGCTCGGACGAGCACCTGGCCTGCTTCACCGCCGAACGCGACGCGCTGCACCGGCTCTCCCCCGGAATCCCGATCACCACCAACCTGATGACGGCGAGCTGCGTCAACCTGGACTACTGGGCCTGGGGCCGGGAGCTGACCGGCCCGGACCGGCTGCTCTCCAACGACCACTACCTGCTCGGTGAGCACCCGCTCGAACCACCGGCCCAGATCGCCTTCGCCGCCGACCTGAGCCGGTCGCTGGCCGGCGGCCCGTGGCTGCTGATGGAGCACTCCACCAGCGCGGTCAACTGGCAGCCGCGCAACCTGGCCAAGCCGGCCGGGCAGCTTGTCCGGGACGCGCTGGCGCACGTGGCCCGGGGCTCGGAGGGGGCGCTCTTCTTCCAGTGGCGGGCCAGCCGGGCCGGCTCGGAGAAGTGGCACTCGGCGATGCTGCCGCACGCCGGCACCGACTCGAAGATCTGGCGCGAGGTGGTCCAGCTCGGCCGCCACCTGCGGGCGCTGGCCGAGATCGAGGGCTCCCGCACCGAGGCGGAGGTCGCGGTACTGCTGGACTACTCCTCCGTCTGGGCCCAGGAGGCGGCCAACCAGCCGAGCACCGACATGGTCGCCTTCGACGAGATCCGCCGCTGGCACAGCGCGCTCTGGCGGGCCGGAATCACCGCCGACCTGGCCGCGCCCGGCGCCGACCTGACCGGCTACAAGCTGGTGCTGGCCCCCGCGCTCTACCTGGTGGACGACGCCGCGATCGGCAACCTGACCGGGTACGTCCGCTCCGGCGGGACGCTGGTGGTCGGCCCGTACAGCGGGCTGGTCGACGAGTGCGACCGGGTCCGCCCGGCCCCGCTGCCGGGCGGCTTCGCCGAGCTGCTCGGCATCCGGGTCGAGGAGTTCTTCCCACTCCCCGCCGCCGGTACCGTCCGGCTCGACGACGGCACCTCGGCCGGGGTCTGGACCGAGGCGCTGGTCGCGGCGGACGCCGAGGTGCTGGTCAGGTACGACAACGGGCCGGTCGCGGGCGGCCCGGCCGTCACCCGGCGGGGGGCCACGCATGTTGCGGATCCCTCGGCCGGGGAGGGCGGGGCGGCCTGGTATCTCGGTACCCGGCTGGAGCAGACCGCACTGGGCCGGCTGCTGGCCCGGATCGCGGAGCAGGCCGGCGTCGCGCCGGTCGCACCGGCCGTACCCGGGGTGGAGCAGATCCGGCGGCGACACCCGGACGGCCGGTCGTACCTCTTCCTGCTCAACCGCTCCGGCCGGCCGGCGGAGGTCGACGCGGCCGGAACCGACCTGCTGACCGGTGTCCGGTGGGCCGGGCGCACCACGGTCGAGCCGCACGGCGTCGCGGTGCTGGCGCAGCGGCCGGAGCCGGAACCGACCGGGGCGCCCTGATGCTGGCCCAGCAGCGCCAGGAGGCGATCCTCGACCGGGTCCGCACCGCCGGCGGGGTCCGGGTCACCGAGCTGGCCGGCGAGTTCGGCGTCTCCGACATGACCATCCGGCGCGACCTGGAGGTGCTGGCCGAACGCGGCCTGCTGGCCAAGGTGCACGGCGGGGCGACCACCGCCCGGCCCGGTTCGACCGACGAGCCGGGCTTCGCGGTCAAGTCGGTGCGGCAGCGGCCCGAGAAGGCCGCCATCGCGGCCGAGGCCGCCCGGCTGGTCACCCCCGGGATGGCGGTCGCGCTCTCCGCGGGTACGACCACCGCCGAACTCGCCCGCCGGCTGGCCGGGGTACCGGCGCTGACCGTGGTCACCAACTCGATCCCGGTCGCCGAGATCCTGCACCGCTCCGGCCGCCCGGACCAGACGGTGGTACTCACCGGCGGGGTACGCACCCCGTCCGACGCGCTGGTCGGGCCGGTGGCGGTGGCCACGATCCGCTCGCTCCACCTGGACCTGGTCTTCCTCGGAGTGCACGGGATGAGCGAGCGGGCCGGGTTCAGCACCCCGAACCTGCTGGAGGCGGAGACGAACCGGGCGCTGCTGGCCTCGGCCGACCGGCTGGTGGTGCTGGCCGACTCCACCAAGTGGGCGACGGTGGGGATCTCGTCCTTCGCCGAGCTGGCCGAGGCGCACACCGTGGTCTCCGACACCGGCCTGCCCGAACCGGCCCGGGAGATCCTCCGGGCGCAGGTGGCCGAACTACTGCTCTGTGAGGTGACACCGTGAGGCGGATGGCGGTCAAACTGGCCGACGGGCGCGAGCTGATCTATTTCGACGAGCACCCGGACGCGGTCCGGGAGGGGCCGGACCGGCGGGACCTGCCGCTCCCGCCGCCCGCCTCGCAGCTCCGCTACGACCCGCTGGTCGACGAGTGGGTCGCGGTCGCCGCGCACCGGCAGGGCCGGATCTTCCTGCCGCCGAGCGACCAGTGCCCACTGTGTCCGTCCACTCCGGAACGGTCCAGCGAGATCCCGGCGTACGACTACGACGTGGTGGTCTTCGAGAACCGCTTCCCGTCCTTCAGCGACCGGCCCGGCGACCCGCCCGGCCAGATCACCCCGTACACGGCGGTGCGGCCGGGGACGGGGCGGTGCGAGGTGGTCTGCTTCACCGCCGACCACTCCGCGTCGTTCGCCAGCCTGCCGCCGAGCCGGGTGCGTACCGTGCTGGAGGCGCTCGCCGACCGTACCGCCGCACTCTCCGGGCTGCCCGGGGTGGAGCAGGTCTTCTGCTTCGAGAACCGGGGGGTGGAGATCGGGGTGACCCTGCACCACCCGCACGGGCAGATCTACGCGTACCCGTTCCTGCCGCCGCGCAGCCGGGCGCTGCTGGCCGCCGCCGAGCGGCACGCGGAACGCACCGGCGGACGCAACCTCTACGCCGACGTACTCGCCGCCGAGCGGGCCGCCGGGGATCGGGTGGTACTGGCCAACGAGCACTGGACGGCGTACGTGCCGGCCGCGGCCCGCTGGCCGTTCGAGGTGCACGTCGCGCCGCACCGCCCGGTACCGGACATCCCGGCGCTGGACGACGCCGAGCGGGACGCCTTCGGCCCGCTCTACCTGGACCTGCTGCGCCGGCTCGACCGGCTCTTCGACCGGCCGCTGCCGTACATCTCGGCCTGGCACCAGGCGCCGGTGCACGCCGATCCGGCCCTGGCGCACCTGCACCTCCAGGTCTTCAGCATCCGGCGGGCGGCGGACAAGCTGAAATACCTGGCCGGCTCGGAGTCGGCGATGGGGGTCTTCATCAACGACATCGCGCCGGAGCGGGCCGCCCAACTGCTCCGGGACGCCGGCTGATCCCGCGCACCGACCGGTTCTGTCGGTGCCGGACCGTAGGCTGCCGCCATGACCGACTCGGACGGGGCGGACCGGCTGCACTCCGCGATGGCGGCCCGGGTCGGCCGGGGCGCCCTGCCCGGCCTGGTGACGGTGCTGGCCCGGGGCGACGACGTGCGGATCGACCCGATCGGGACGCTGACGGCCGGCGGCACCGCTCCGATGCGCGCCGACGCCATCTTCCGGATCACCTCGATGACCAAGCCGGTGCTCGCGGTCGCCACCATGATGCTGGTCGAGGAGGGCCGGCTGGCGCTGGACGAGACGGTCGACCGGCTGCTGCCCGAGCTGGCCGGGCGCGGCGTGCTCCGCCGGCTCGACGGTCCGCTCGACGACACCGTGCCGGCCGCGCGCCCGACCACCGTCGAGGACCTGCTGACCTTCCGGATGGGGCACGGTCTGCTCTTCGAGCCGACCTTCCAGCCGGCGTACCCGATCGTCACCGCCACCGACGAGCTTGGGCTGGCGATCGGGCCGCCCGATCCGCGCTCCCCGCACGAGCCGGCGGAGTGGCTCCGGCGCTTCGGCACCCTGCCGCTGATGCACCAGCCGGGTGAGCGGTGGCAGTACGATTCCGCCGCCGACGTGCTCGGCGTGCTGGTCGCCCGGGCCGCCGGCCGGCCGCTGCCGGAGTTGCTCCGGGACCGGATATTCGTGCCGCTGGGAATGGTCGACACCGGTTTCACCGTGCCCGCCGCGCACGCCGACCGGTTGGCCGGGCTCTACGCGCGAGACCCGGCGACCGGTGTGCTGGCCGAGCGGGACGTCTCCGGTCCGGCCGAGTGGGCGGTGCCGCCGGTCTTTCCGGCCGGCGCGAACGGGTTGGTCTCGACCGCGCCCGACTATCTGGCCTTCGCCCGCCTGCTGCTGCGCCGAGGGGTGCACCAGGGACGGCGGCTGCTGTCGGAGGAGTCGGTCGAGCTGATCACCACCAATCATCTGACGCCGGAGCAGATCGCCAGTGGCGGCCCGGTGCTCGACGGCTACGGCTGGGGCTACTGCGTCGCCGTCGCCGTCACCCCGGACGAGGCGTCTGCGGTTTCCGGCGGCTACGGCTGGAGCGGCGGCTACGGCACCTCCTGGTTCACCGACCCGCACCGGGACCTGATCGCGATCGTGATGACCCAGACCGCCGACTTCCTCTCCGACGGTGGTCTGGCCGAGTTCCGGAAGCTGGCCTGACCGCCGCACCCTGGCGCCGGGCTCGGCAAACCGGCACCACCGGTCGCGTCGGTCTGGACAATGACTGGTCATGGAACAACGCGTGCACTTCGTCACCGTCGCCACCCGGGATCTCGACCGGGCCCGCGACTTCTACGTCGAAGGGCTGGGCTGGACGCCGACCCTGGACGTACCCGACGAGATCCTCTTCTTCCAGGTGGCGCCGGGGGTGGTGCTCGGGCTCTTCGAGGCGGAGGCGTTCGCCGCCGACCTCGGTGCCGGTACGCCGCTGTTGCCCGCACCCACCGGCTTCACCCTGTCGCACAACGTGGAGAGCCCGGCGGAGGTCGACCGGGTGCTGGCGCAGGCGGCCGCTGCCGGGGCGACGATCGTCAAGTCCGGCCGGAACGCCGCCTTCGGCGGATACCACGGCCACTTCTCGGATCCGAACGAGCTGCTCTGGGAGGTCGCGCACAACCCGGGCTGGCAGGTGGCCGAGGACGGGCGGGTGACGCTCGGCCCGATCGAGGAGTGAACGGCAGCGGGCTCGACGGGCCGGAGACGAGGGCGCGGGGGGCCCGGGACAGGGCCCCCCGCAGGGAAGGGACGGCCGGCTGTGCGCAACAGCCGGGAAGACCGCTCCATCCGGTACGGACCTCTCGCGGTGGCCTCGACCGGGCCGGTCTTCCTGGACGCGACTGGCATCACGTCCACCCTGTCCAACGAGGGCACCCCGCACACGGTAACGGCACAAATCGACCGATCTCCGACGTCACCGATCCAGCGGCCCGGCAGATGTTGACGACTCGTCGTCGGAATGGCTGACGAGTCGTCAACATCCGCAGGCCGCGAGAACGTCAGGCGCCGAGCTTCTTCGCCAGGTTCTGGTCGAGCGCGGCCATGAACTCGTCGGTGGTCAGCCACGGGGCGTCCCGGGAGATCAGCAGCGCCAGGTCCTTGGTCATCTGACCACCCTCGACGGTCTCCACGCAGACCCGCTCCAGCGCCTCGGCGAACCGGCTCACCTCGGGGGTGCCGTCCAGCTTGCCCCGGTGCGCGAGGCCCCGGGTCCAGGCGAAGATCGACGCGATCGGGTTGGTCGAGGTCTTCTCGCCCTTCTGCCACTGCCGGTAGTGCCGGGTGACCGTGCCGTGCGCCGCCTCGGCCTCGACCGTACGGCCGTCCGGGGTCATCAGCACCGAGGTCATCAGGCCCAGCGAGCCGAAGCCCTGCGCGACGGTGTCGGACTGCACGTCACCGTCGTAGTTCTTGCAGGCCCAGACGAAGCCGCCCTCCCACTTCAGCGCGGCGGCGACCATGTCGTCGATCAGCCGGTGCTCGTAGGTGATCCCGGCGGCGTCGAAGTCCGACTTGAACTCCGCCTCGAAGACCTCGGCGAAGATGTCCTTGAACCGGCCGTCGTACGCCTTGAGGATGGTGTTCTTGGTGGAGAGGTAGACCGGGTAGCCACGGTCCAGTCCGTACCGGAACGAGGCCCGGGCGAAGTCCCGGATCGAGTCGTCGAAGTTGTACATCCCCATCGTGACGCCGCCACCGGGGAAGTTCGCCACCTCCATCTCGACCGGGGCACCGCCGTCGGTCGGGGTGTAGGTGATGGTGACCGTGCCCGGCCCCGGCACCACGAAGTCGGTCGCCTTGTACTGGTCGCCGTGCGCGTGCCGGCCGATGATGATCGGCTTGGTCCAGCCCGGCACCAGCCGGGGCACGTTGGACATGATGATCGGCTCGCGGAAGACCACGCCGCCGAGGATGTTCCGGATGGTGCCGTTCGGCGAGCGCCACATCTTCTTGAGGCCGAACTCCTCCACCCGGGCCTCGTCCGGGGTGATGGTGGCGCACTTCACGCCCACGCCGTGCTGCTTGATCGCGTTCGCCGCGTCGACCGTCACCTGGTCGTCGGTCTCGTCGCGGTACTGGATCGACAGGTCGTAGTAGTGCAGGTCGACGTCGAGGTACGGCAGGATCAGCTGATCGCGGATCTGCTTCCAGATGATCCGGGTCATCTCGTCGCCGTCGAGTTCTACCACCGGATTCGTAACCTTGATCTTCGCCATCGGGCGACGCTCCTCTCCGGGACATCTGCTCTAGCAGTACGAGCGTACTGGAGAGTGTCGGGGGCCCGTACACTGCCTGCCATGCTCAGCCGTTCCGTGGGCCCGGTCACCGTCGTCGCGCTGCCGGACGCCGAAGGGCTGTTCTTCCAGCCCCGCACCGAGGCGTTCCCGACCGCCACCGCCGCACAGTGGCGGCTGGCCGACGAACGCGACCCGGGCGCGGTGACCGCCGACGGGCAGTGGCGGCTGCCGTTCCGCTGCTTCGCGCTCCGCTTCGACGACGGCCCCGCAGCCGGCCGGGTGATCCTGGTCGACGCCGGCATCGGCCCCGCCGACGCCCCCGCCCGGAGCTGGGCCCCGGTGCCCGGCCGGCTGCCGGCCGAACTCGCCGCCGCCGGCATCGCGCCGGAACAGGTCGACACCGTGGTACTCACCCACCTGCACACCGACCACGTCGGCTGGGCGGTCACCGGCGGGGCCGGTGCCCCGTACTTCGGCAACGCCCGCTACCTGCTGCAACAGGCCGAGATCGCGGCGTTCCGCCGGCACGACCCCGCCGGGGTGACCGGCTACCTGCTCGACCCGCTCACCGCCGCCGGCCAGCTCGACGCGCTCGACGGCGACCTCCGGCTCGCCCCCGGGATCCGGATCGTCGCCACCCCCGGCCACACCCCCGGGCACCAGTCGGTGCTGGTCGAGCATGCCGACCAGGCACTGCTGCTCACCGGCGACCTGCTGGTGCACGCGGTGCAGCTGGTCGCGCCCGAGCTGCCGTACGCCCACGAGGGCGACCCGGTCACCGCCCGCGCCTCGCGGGAGCGGCTCCTCACCGAGCTGGCCACCCGGCCGGCCGCCACGCTCGGCACCCCGCACCTGAGTACACCCTTCGTTCCGCTGTAGTACTGCTTAAGGTCGGTTGTTACCGGTGGCGTGCTTCGCCCCAGCTCCGCAGCATCGAGGGCATGACTCCTGCGTACCCGTTCAACCGCCGACGCTTCGTCTCGGCGGCCGGTGCCGCGACCGCCGGCCTCGTGGTCGGACCGATGCTGCTCAACTCCGCAGGCGTGGCCGCGCACGTACCGTCCAGCGCCGGCGGGCCGCTACCGACCGGCCTCTTCACCCTCGGTGTCGCCTCCGGTGATCCGCTGCCGGACGGCGTGGTGCTCTGGACCCGCCTCGCCCCGCAGCCGCTGCTCGGCGGCGGCATGCCGGACCGGCCGGTTCCGGTGCACTGGGAGGTCGCCGAGGACGAGCGGTTCCGCCGGATCCGTCGCCGGGGTACCGCGCTCGCCGTGGCCGACCTGGCCCACTCGGTGCACGTCGAGGTCTCCGGGCTGCGCGCCGACACCGAATACCACTACCGGTTCCGGGCCGGTCGGGAGATCTCCCCGGTGGGCCGCACCCGGGCCGCACCGGCGGCGCACGCCCGGCCCCGGCGGCTGCGGTTCGCGTTCGCGAGCTGCCAGGACTACCAGGCCGGGGCGTACACCGCGCACCAGCACCTGGCCGACGAGGACCTCGCCTTCGTCGCGTTCCTCGGCGACTACATCTACGAGAACCGGCCGAACCCGGCGGCGTACCGGGTGCACCAGGGCACCGACGAGCCGTACTCGCTGACCGACTACCGCAACCAGCACGCGCAGTACAAGACCGACCTTGACCTCCAGCGGGCGCACGCGGCGTTTCCCTGGGTGGTCACCTTCGACGACCATGAACTGGACAACAACTGGGCCGACGAGATCCCGCAGGATCCGGCCCAGCAGACCCCGGAGGCGTTCCGGGCCCGCCGCAGAGCCGCCTTCCAGGCGTACTACGAGCACATGCCGCTGCGCCGGTCGGCCCTGCCCCGCGGCCTGGACCTGCGGCTCTACCGCCGGCTCCGCTTCGGCGACCTGGCCAGCGTGCACGTGCTGGACACCCGGCAGTACCGCAGCGACCAGCCGGCCACCCTCGCCGACGCGCAGAACCCGGAGCTGTCGATGACCGGGCCGGAGCAGGAACGCTGGCTGGTGCACGGGCTGCGCTCGTCCGGCAGCCGGTGGAACCTGCTGGCCAACCAGGTGATGTGGGCCTCGAACGACCGCCAGGCCGGACCGGCGCAGACGTTCGACCTGGACAACTGGGACGGGTACCGGGCACAGCGCCGCCGGCTGCTGGAGTTCTTCGGCTCCGGCCAGGTGGACAATCCGGTCGTGCTGACCGGGGACCGGCACTGCACCTGGGTCTGCGACCTGAAGCCGGACTTCGACGACCCGGCCTCGCCGGTGGTCGGCGCCGAGATCACCGGTACGTCGATCACCTCGGGCGGCAACCCGGACACCGCCGCCTTCCACCGCACGTACGACCCGATCATGGCGGAGAGCCCGCACTGGAAGTACATCGACAACCAGCGCGGCTACCTGGTCTGCGACGTGACCCCGGAACGGATGCTCAGCTCGTTGCGGCTGGTCGACACCGTCTGGGCACCCACCGCCACGGTGCGGACCGCCGCCGAGTTCCTCGTGCTCGCCGGTGAGCCGGGCATCTCGGTGCTCAGCCAGGAGGCACCGGCCGAGAGCGCCAACGCGCTGCGCCGGGCGGCCGCCGGGCCGGTCTATCCGGTGACCGAGCACCAGGACTCGTTCCCGCTGCGCTGACGGGTGTAAGGAAGGGCCCCTTCTTATACAAAAACCGATAAGAAGGGGCCCTTCCTTACACCCGGATCACATGTTGGCGACGTCGGCCTGCTTGGCCCGGACCGCCTCGGCGGCGGCCTTCAGGCTCTCGATCTCGTCGGCGTCCAGCGGCGTCTCCACGATCCGGCGTACGCCCTCCCGGCCGATCTCCGCCTCGACGCCGAGGTAGACCCCGGAGATGCCGAACTCGCCGTCGACCCAGGCGCAGACCGGCATGACCTCGCCGGAGTCGGTCGCCACGGCCCGGGCCATCCGGGCGGCGGCGGCCGACGGCGCGTAGTACGCCGAACCGGTCTTGAGCAGCGCGACCACCTCGGCACCACCGTTGCGGGTGCGTACCACCAGCTCCTCGATCTGCTCCGCCGGCATCACGTCGCGCAGCGGCTTGCCGTCGACGGTGCTGCGGGACGGCACCGGCACCATCGTGTCACCGTGCGAGCCGAGGGTGAGGGTCCGCACCGAGCCGACCTTCACGCCGAGCGCCTCGGCGACGAAGTTGGTGAACCGGGCGGTGTCGAGCATGCCGGCCTGGCCGAGCACCCGGTTCCTGGGGAACTGGGTGGCGATCTGGGCCAGCGCGGTCATCTCGTCCAGCGGGTTGGAGACGACGATGACCACGGCGTTCGGGGCGTACTTGGCGACGTTCTCGGCGACCTGGCGGACGATCCGGGCGTTGGTCTCCAGCAGGTCCATCCGGCTCATGCCCGGCTTGCGGGGCAGCCCGGCGGTGATCACGACGACGTCGGAGCCCTCGATCTGCTCGTAGCCCTCGCCGCCCTTGCCGGTCGTCACGCCGACGACCTTGGTCTCGAAGCCCTCGACCGGGCGCGACTGGTTGAGGTCCAGCGCGATGCCCTCGGGCTTGCCCTCGATGATGTCGGTGATCACGACAGTGTCGAAGACGTCGTACTCCGCGAGGCGCTGCGCGGTCGTCGAGCCGTAGAAGCCGGCACCGACTACGGTGACCTTTTTGCCCATGGTCGTCCCACTCCCTGATACCCGTCTGGTTATTTCCGGACGGTATCAGTCAGGAGTGTTCGGTTTTGGCCAGGGGCGGAATTGCCTGCCGTCGCTCACAGTCGCCGGACGGGCGGGACCGGGTGCCGACCTCAGCCCCGGTCGGCGGACTCCAGCTCGGTCTCGGCCCGCTCCACCACGTTGGCCAGCAGCATCGCCCGGGTCATCGGGCCGACTCCACCCGGCATCGGCACCAGCTTGCCGGCCACCTCGGCGACGTCCGGACCGACGTCCCCGGTGTAGCGGCCCTTGCCGTCCGCGCCGATCACCCGGGTGATCCCGACGTCGACCACCACCGCACCCGGCCGGACCATGTCGGCGGTGAGCAGGCCCGGCACGCCGGCCGCGACGATCACGATGTCGGCGGCCCGGGTGTGCGCGGCCAGGTCGAGGGTGCCGGTGTGGCAGAGCGTCACGGTGGCGTTCTCGCTGCGCCGGGTCAGCAGCAACCCGAGCGGCCGACCGACGGTGTTGCCCCGGCCGACCACCGCCACCTCGGCGCCGCGCAGCGGCACGTCGTGCCGGCGCAGCAGCTCGACGATGCCGCGCGGGGTGCAGGGCAGCGGCCCGGGATAGCCGAGCACCAGCCGGCCGAGGTTCACCGGGTGCAGCCCGTCGGCGTCCTTGTCCGGGTCGATCATCTCCAGCACCCGCTGGGTGTCGAGCTGCGCCGGGAGCGGGAGCTGCACGATGTAGCCGTGGCAGGCCGGGTCGGCGTTGAGTTCGGCGACCGTGGCGTCGACCTGTTCCTGGGTGGCGTCGGCCGACAGCTCGCGGCGGATCGAGGCGATGCCGACCTCGGCGCAGTCCCGGTGCTTGCCGTTGACGTACGCCTGGGAGCCGGGGTCCTCGCCGACCAGTACGGTGCCCAGCCCTGGCACGACGCCCCGGTCGGCCAGCGCCTTCACCCGGTCGCGGAGTTCGTCCTTGATGTGTGCCGCGGTCGCTTTGCCGTCGAGAAGGGTGGCCGTCACAGCCAGATCGTCTCACGCGGTACGGCCGGCCGGCCCGGCACCCGGCTGGTCGGTACCGGGATCGGCCACTCGGCCAAGGCCCGGTCGGCCGGGTGACCGGCACCGGATGCTAACTATACGTAGTCGTGTTCTTAGTCACGCTCGGTGAGATCTTGTGGAGTTGTCCACAATATGGAAGGCCCGATCAGGGCGAATACGGATTAATCTCCGGGCCGGCGTTGTCCGGCTCACCTCGGGCGGCCAGTACCGTTCGGTCGTATAAGTTCCGGATGACCGAATCTGCGGGATCGGCCAAGTCGACTCCCGATAGCAGCTCAGCCGGTATATGTGCAAGTCCCGCCGGGGGACTGTGTTACTGACTCGTAATCATCCAGTTTGGCCAGGGGTCCTGCTCCGACCTACCTTTGCCGAGCGTTGCACAGCGTTACCTCTGTGTGGGGACGGCTGCTCAGCGTAAGGAGACGAGGAGGCTCAATGCAGGTTCGTAGGCTCGCTGCCTGGACCGCCCTCCCCCTCGCCGCGACCCTCGGCCTCGCGGCCTGTGGCAGTGGCGGCGACTCGGGGGAGAGCGACCCGAATGCGACGGTTTCGATCCAGATCGCGGAACCGCAGCACCTGATTCCGACCAACACCAACGAGTCAAGCGGTAACCAGGTGCTCTCCGCCCTGTTCACCCCGCTGGTCGACTACGACGAGCAGAACAAGCCGTTCGAGGTCGCCGCCGAGTCCGTGAACTCGACCGACAACGTGACCTGGACGATCAAGCTGAAGGACGGCTACACCTTCCACAACGGCGAGAAGGTGACCGCGGACAGCTACATCAACGCCTGGAACTACGGCGCCTACGCGCCGAACGGGCAGGGCAACAGCTACTTCTTCGAGAAGATCGCCGGCTACGAGGACCTCCAGTCCGAGGACCCGGACGGCGACGGCCCGCAGAAGGCGCCGGAGCCGAAGGCCACCACGATGAGCGGGCTGAAGAAGGTCGACGACCTGACCTTCACGGTGACGCTGGCCAAGCCGTACACCGAGTTCAAGACCGTGCTCGGCTACACCGCGTTCTACCCGCTGCCGGCGGCCGCCTTCTCGGCACCCGGCGTGATCAAGGACGGCTTCGAGGACGCCCCGGTCGGCAACGGCCCCTTCAAGATGAAGGGCACCTGGCAGCACGACGCCAAGGTCGAGGTCGAGCGCTACGACGCGTACCCGGGTGAGAAGCCGAAGATCGCCGGTGCCGAGTTCCGGATCTACCAGCAGCTCACCGCCGCGTACGCGGACGTGCTCTCGGACAACCTCGACGTGGACGTGACCGTCCCGACCGAGAGCCTGAGCACCGCGGCCACCGACCTGGGTGACCGGTTCAAGCAGAGCCCGGCCTCCGCCTTCCAGTTCGTGGCGTTCCCCACGTTCGAGAAGGAGTTCAGCAAGCCGGAGGTCCGCAAGGCGATCTCCATGGCGATCGACCGGGACGAGATCAGCAAGTCCATCTTCAAGGAGTCGCAGATCTCGGCGCGCTCGTTCGTCTCCCCGGTGGTCGCCGGCTACCGCGACGACACCTGCGGCGAGGCCTGCGAGTTCAACCCGGCCAAGGCCAAGGAGCTCTACCAGGCCGCGGGTGGACCGAGCCAGCTGAAGATCACCTACAACGGTGACGGCGGGCACAAGGACTGGGTCGACGCGACCTGCAACCAGCTCAAGGCCAACCTGGGCGTGGAGTGCGTGGGTACCGCCGAGCCGAAGTTCTCGGACCTGCTGACCAAGGTCGAGAACAAGCAGCCGGTCGGCCTGATCCGGCTGGGCTGGCTGATGGACTACCCGTCCATGGAGAACTACCTCGGCCCGCTGTACACCACCAACGGCTCGTCGAACTACTACGGGTACAGCAACCCGGAGTTCGACCGCCTGGTGCAGGAGGGCACGACCGCCGCGACCGCGGACGAGGCGGTCAAGAAGTACCAGCAGGCCGAGGACATCCTGGCCGCCGAGATGCCGGTGATCCCGCTCCGGTTCGGCCAGAACGTCTACGCGCACTCGACCCGGGTCAAGAACGTCGAGGTCGACCTCTTCCAGGTCGTCGACATGACCAAGATCGAGGTCGTCAGCTGAGCTGACCGCACGGCCGGTCCGGGCCACCCGGTAACTCCTCGGGTGGCCCGGACCGTTTCCCGCACACCGCGCCCCAGCCATCCCCACGGAGAGTAAGCAGCATGTTCCGCTACATCGTGCGGCGCCTGCTTCAGATGGTCCTGGCCTTCTTCGGGACCACTCTGATCGTCTACGCGCTGATGTTCGCCGGACAGGGTGACCCCATCCAGGCACTCGCCGGTGAGCGCCCGGTCAGCGAGGCGCAGCGGGCGTACCTGACCGAGAAGTTCCACCTCGACCAGACCGGCGTCGGCGGCTTCTTCTACCGCTACTTCGACTACGTCGGCAACCTGCTCCGGGGCGACCTCGGTGACTCGCTCACCGGCCGGGAGATCGGCGACATGCTGGCCCAGGCCTGGCCGGTCACCGTGAAGCTCGCGGTCATCGGGCTGCTGGTGGCGATCGTCGTCGGCGTCACCTCCGGGGTCATCGCCGGCCTCCGCCGGGGCAGCATCTTCGACAACGCCACCCTGGCGCTGACCCTGCTGGTGCTGGGCATCCCGACCATCGTGCTGGCGCCGCTCGCCCAGTACTTCCTCGGCGTCAAGCTGCCGCTCTTCCCGCCGACCGCCGGCGCCCAGCCCAGCCTCTACGCCCTGCTGCTGCCCGGCATCGTGCTCGGCTCCCTGTCCCTGGCCACCGCGCTGCGGCTGACCCGTACCTCGGTCGCCGAGAACCTGCGCTCCGACTACGTACGGACCGCGAGGGCCAAGGGGCTGCCGGTCCGCCGCATCGTCAGCGTGCACGTACTCCGGAACTCGCTGATCCCGGTGATCACCTTCCTCGGCGTCGAACTCGGCAACCTGATGAGCGGCGCGATCATCACCGAGGGGGTCTTCAACATCCCGGGCGTCGGGTTCAACCTCTTCCGCGGCATCAAGACCGAGGACGGCCCGCTGGTGGTCGGCCTGGTCAGCGTGCTGGTCGTGGTCTATCTGGTGTCGAACCTCGTGGTGGACGTCCTCTACGCCGTCCTCGACCCCCGCATCCGGTACGAGTGAGGGATCAACAGGCATGAGTGAGCTTGAGACTGTCGCCGCGGCCGGGACGGCCGGCGGCAAGGCCGGGACCGACCCGGCCGCCCGGCCGCGCAGCCTGGCCGGCGACGCCTGGCGCGACCTGCGCCGCAACCCGATCTTCTGGATCTCGCTGGTACTGGTCCTGACGGTCACCGCGATGGCGGCCGTCCCCGGCCTGTTCACCGCGAACGACCCGCACGAGTGCACGCTGGCCCGGCAGCACGCCGGCCCCGGCGGCGGCGCCCCGTTCGGGTACGACTTCCAGGGCTGCGACGTCTACGCCCGTGCCGTCTTCGGCGCCCGGGCGTCGCTGCTGGTCGGCGCCTTCTCCGCACTGGTCACCGGTCTGATCGCGATCACCGTCGGCATGCTCGCCGGCTATTTCGGCCGGTGGGTCGACGCGGCGCTCTCCCGGGTGATCGACGTGGTCCTCGGGATCCCGCTGCTGCTCGCCGCGATCGTGATGCTCAAGCGGATCAGCAGCGACAGCCCGAACGTCCGGATCGTCGCGGTGATCTTCGTACTCGCGATCCTCGGCTGGACCACGGCCGCCCGGGTGATCCGCTCCTCGGTGATCAGCGCCAAGCAGCAGGACTACGTGGCGGCGGCCCGGATGCTCGGCGCCGGCAACGGCCGGACCATGTGGCGGCACATCCTGCCCAACTCGCTGGCCCCGGTGATCGTCGTGCTGACCATCGCGCTCGGCTCGTTCATCGCCGCCGAGGCGACGCTCTCCTTCCTCGGCATCGGCCTGAAGGCCCCGACCATCTCCTGGGGCATCGACATCGACGCCGGGCGGACCCACATGCGGGAGTCGGCGGTCCCGCTGGTGGTGCCCTCGACCTTCCTGGCGCTGACCGTACTGGCCTTCATCATGCTCGGCGACGCGATCCGCGACGCCTTCGACCCGAAGCTGCGGTGACCACATGACGGTTTACCTGAACGAACGAAGCGGACTCGGCGACCGGCGACCGGCCGGTGGGGACGGCGGGCACCTGCTGGAGGTACGGGACCTCTTCGTCGAGTTCCGCACCCGGGACGGCGTGGCCAAGGTGATCAACGGCGTCTCGTACCACCTGGACGCCGGGGAGACCCTGGCGGTACTCGGCGAGTCGGGCTCCGGCAAGTCGGTGACCGCGCAGGCGATCATGGGCATCCTGGACATGCCGCCGGCGGTCATCCCGTCCGGCCAGATCCTCTACCGAGGTACCGACCTGCTGAAGCTTCCCGAGGAGGAGCGCCGGAAGGTACGCGGCAAGCAGATCTCGATGATCTTCCAGGACGCGCTCTCCGCGCTGAACCCGGTCTTCCCGGTCGGCTGGCAGATCGGCGAGATGCTGCGGCTGCGCGAGGGACTGTCCCGGGCCCAGGCCAAGCGCCGGGCGATCGAGCTGATGGAACTGGTCAAGATCCCGGCCGCGAAGCAGCGGATCGGCGACTACCCGCACCAGTTCTCCGGCGGGATGCGCCAACGCGTCATGATCGCGATGTCGCTGGCGCTGGACCCGGCGGTGCTGATCGCCGACGAGCCGACCACGGCGCTGGACGTGACGGTGCAGGCGCAGATCATGGACCTGCTCGGCGAACTGCGCCGGGACCTGAACATGGCGATGATCCTGATCACCCACGACCTCGGGGTCGTCGCCGACGTCGCCGACCGGATCGCCGTGATGTACGCCGGCCGGATCGTCGAGCACGCCGACGTGCACTCGCTGTACGAGGCACCGGCACACCCGTACACCAAGGGGTTGCTGGAGTCGATTCCCCGGCTCGACCTCAAGGGCCAGCGGTTGACCACCATCAAGGGCCTGCCGCCGAACCTGATGCGGATCCCCAGTGGATGCCCGTTCCACCCGCGCTGCCCGTACGCCCGGCAGGAGTGCGTCGACGTCGTGCCGGCGAGCCGGTCGCTCGGCAACGGCCGGACCAGCGCCTGCCACTTCGCCCAGGAGGTCCTCGATGGCACGCTCTGACCAGCAGACCACCGCGGCCAAGCCGCGCGGCGAGACCGTGCTGCGGGTCGAGAACGTCGTCAAGCACTTCCCGATCAGCCAGGGCATCGTCTTCAAGCGGCAGATCGGCGCCGTCAAGGCGGTCGACGGGGTCAGCTTCGAGCTGAACCGGGGCGAGACCCTCGGCATCGTCGGCGAGTCCGGCTGCGGCAAGTCGACCCTGGCCAAGCTGCTGATGCGGCTGGAGACGCCGACCTCGGGCCGGGCGATGCTGGAGGGCCGGGACATGTTCAAGCTCTCCGGCGGGGAACTGCGCCGGATGCGCCGGAACGTGCAGATGGTCATGCAGGACCCGTACACCTCGCTGAACCCGCGGATGACGGTCGGCGACATCATCGGCGAGCCGTTCGACATCCACCCGGACGCGGCGCCGCGCGGCTCCCGCCAGCAGCGGGTGCAGGAACTGCTGGATCTGGTCGGGTTGAACCCGGAGCACATCAACCGCTATCCGCACCAGTTCTCGGGTGGGCAGCGGCAGCGGATCGGGATCGCCCGGGCGCTCGCCCTCAAGCCGGAGATCATCGTCTGCGACGAGCCGGTCTCGGCGCTGGACGTCTCGATCCAGGCCCAGGTGATCAACCTCCTGGAGAGCCTCCAGGACGAACTGGGGCTCTCGTACATCTTCATCGCGCACGACCTGTCGGTGGTGCGGCACATCGCCGACCGGGTCGCGGTGATGTACCTGGGCAAGATCGTGGAGATCGGTACCGAGGACGAGATCTACGAGCGGCCGACCCATCCGTACACCCAGGCGCTGCTCTCGGCGGTGCCGGTGCCGGACCCGAAGGCCCGGGCGCACCGCGAGGTCATCCGGCTCGACGGTGACGTGCCGTCGCCGGCCAACCCGCCCTCGGGCTGCCGGTTCCGGACCCGGTGCTGGAAGGCGCAGGAGATCTGCGCCACCCAGGAGCCGCAGCTCGTGCTCCGGGCCGTCGAGCCGCACCCGAGCGCCTGCCACTTCGCCGAACTCAAGCAGCACGTCGTCTCCTGACCCCGACCGGCGGATCGCCTGTGCGGGCGAGGGCCGGGGGGCGGGAGGTGCAGGACCGACCGGGCGGCAGGACCGTACCGGTGGGGATGGACGTCGTACGCGCGGCAGGACCGCACGTACGGCGGGGGTGCAGAGCCCGGGAACCACACAATGGTTCCCGGGCTCTCGTCTACATGGTGCGAAGACTGCTCGTGACGCTGGCCCTGCTGGCCTCGACCGTGCCGCTGCTCGGCTGTGCCGAGGAGCACCCCGACACCGCCGGTCCGGCCCCGAGCCCGGTCGCCGGGGCGTCCTCGTCGCCGGAGAGCGGCGCGGGGCCGGTGACCGCGACCGGAGCCGCCGCCGAGCCGGCCGGCACCTGCGCGGCCGAGACCCGATCGGCCGACGGGCTACCCGAGGTGCAGGGCGTCGCGGACGCCGGGAACTCCTTCTGGGGGCTGCTCTTTCCGCGCGGCGGGCCGAGTCTGCGCAGCGGCCTGGACGAGAAGATCGTCTGGCGGATGACCGGCGACGGCAGCTTCAGCATCCGGGCCACCGGCCCGGACGGGACCACCATCGAACCGGTCTGGGGACCCACCGGGCACGGCGGAAGCACCTGGACCAGGCCGGGCGACGAGTGGGGTACCGGCTGGAACTTCCCCACCGCCGGCTGCTGGACCGTACGGGCCAGCCGGTCCGGCGGCGCGACCGGCAGCGCGGTGCTGCGGGTCGGCTGACCGGTGCGGGGTTCCGGCCGGCCGGGGTGCCGAGGGGGCACCGCCGGCCGCCGGAACCTCCACACCGGTTCGCGGTCCGGTGGGTGGGGTTCGGTCAGTGGAAGAAGTGCCGGGTGCCGGTGAGGTACATGGTGATCCCGGCCGCCGTCGCCGCCGCCACGACCTCCTCGTCACGCAGCGAGCCGCCGGGCTGGACGACCGCCCGGACCCCGGCGTCGATCAGCACCTGGAGCCCGTCCGGGAACGGGAAGAACGCGTCCGAGGCGGCGACCGCGCCCCGGGCCCGCTCGGCACCGGCCCGGGAGACCGCCAGGTGGGCCGAGTCGACCCGGTTGACCTGGCCCATCCCCACCCCGACGGTCGCACCGTCGGCGGCGAGCAGGATCGCGTTGCTCTTCACCGCCCGGACGGCCCGCCAGGCGAAGGCGAGATCGGCGAGGGTCGACTCGTCGGCCGGCTCGCCGGTGACCAGCCGCCAGCCGGCCGGATCGTCGCCGGGCGCGTCCACCCGGTCGGCCATCTGCACCAGCGCGCCGCCGCTGACCGGGCGCCACTCCGCCGGGTACGGCGCCCAGGCGGGCGCGCGCAGCAGCCGGATGTTCTTCTTGCCGGAGAGTACGTCCACCGCACCCGGCTCGAAGTCGGGTGCCACCAGTACCTCGGTGAAGACCTCGGCGATCTGCCGCGCCATCTCGACCGAGACCGGCCGGTTGACCGCGATCACCCCGCCGAACGCGGAGACCGGGTCGCAGGCGTGCGCCCGGCGGTGCGCCTCGGCCACGTCGGCGCCGATCGCGATGCCGCACGGGTTGGCGTGCTTGATGATCGCCACCGCCGGCCGGTCGGCGAAGTCGTTCACCGCCCGCCAGGCGGCGTCCGCGTCGACGTAGTTGTTGTAGGACATCTCCTTGCCGTGCAACTGCTCGGCCTGGGCCAGCCCGGGCGGGGACGCCGGGTCGACGTAGAGCACCGCCGCCTGGTGCGGGTTCTCGCCGTACCGCAGCGGGGTGGGCGCGGTCAGCACCTGACCGGCGAAGGCCGGCCACTCCTGCTCGGCCGGCCCGGTCCGCACCGCGAACCAGTTCGCCACCGCCACGTCGTACTCGGCGATGTCGGCGAAGGCGCGGGCCGCGAGCTGCTGGCGCTGCCCGGCGCTGAAACCGCCGTCGGCCAGGGCGGCCAGCACCGACGGGTACGCCGACACCGACGTCACCACCGCGACCGAGGCGTGGTTCTTGGCCGCCGCCCGGACCATCGCCGGCCCGCCGATGTCGATCTGCTCGACGCAGGCGTCGAAGTCCGCGCCGGACGCCACCGTCTCGGTGAACGGGTAGAGGTTCGACACCAGCAGGTCGAACGGGGCGATGCCCAGCTCGCCGAGCTGCGCCGCGTGCCGCTCCAGCCGCAGGTCGGCCAGGAGCCCGGCGTGCACCTTCGGGTGCAGCGTCTTGACCCGGCCGTCGAGGACCTCGGGAAACCCGGTCAGCGTCTCGACCGGGGTGACCGGCATCCCGGCCCCCTCGATGGTCGCCGCCGTGCTGCCGGTGGAGACGATCTCGACTCCGGCGTCGTGCAGCGCCCGGGCCAGCTCGACCAGCCCGGTCTTGTCGTAGACGCTGAGCAGCGCGCGCCTGATCGGCCGCCGGCCGTCCGCGCCGGAACTCGTGTCGCTCACTCCGATCGTGACCTTCCTTCCAGTGATCGTCCAACCCTCCCGGAGCAGCCGGCCGACCTGCGTGACGAGCTGCCGTCGCTCGGCCACCTTGATCCGCTCGGTGAGGGTCTCCTCGTCGTCGTCGTCGAGCACCGGCACGGCGACCTGGGCGATGATCGGCCCGGTGTCCACACCGGCGTCGACGAAGAAAAGGGTGGCCCCGGCGAGCTTGACTCCGTAGCCGAGGGCGTCGCGCGGCCCGTGCATGCCGGGAAAGGCGGGCAGCAGCGAGTTGTGCGTGTTGACGTACCGGTCGCCGAAGGCCGCCAGGAAGTGCGGGCCGACCAGCTTCAGGAAGCCGGCCGAGACGACCAGGTCGGGCTGGTAATCGGCGACGTGCGCGGTGAGCGCCCGGTCCCACTCCTCCCGGGTCGGGTACGCCCGGACCGAGTCGACGAAGGTGGGTACCCCGGCAGCGGCGGCCCGGTCGAGCCCGGCGATGCTGTCCCGGTCCGCGCCGACGGCGACCACCCGGACGCCGTACGCCGGGTCCGCGCAGGCGTCGAGGAGGGCCTGAAGGTTGCTCCCGGAGCCGGAGACGAGGACGACGACGCGGGCTGCCGACACGGGCTCAGTCACCCCAGCACCCTACCGGGCAGGTCAGGCCGACTTCCCGGCGGCGCGACCCGTGCGGCGTCACCGGAGAGGGCGGTGTCGATCACGATCGGCATGTCGGGCGGCGAGCGGGCCACCAAAGTGGCGCTGATTAGGTACGCTGCCGGACGCTCGGGGCAGTGACCTGCCCCAGGAGATACCCCTCGGTAATTTCATACATGCGCTGAGTGCAGGCCAAGGAGCCCAACCCACATGCAACCCGGTTACCCCTCACACCCGCCGCAAGAGATCAACAACAACATGACGATGTCCATCGTCGCGATCTTCCTGTTCTGGCCGCTGGCCATCCCGGCCATCATGAACGCCTCGAAGGTGAACCCCCTGCTCCAGCAGGGCAACTACCCGGCGGCCCAGGCCGCCGCCGCCGAGTCCCGCAAGTGGTCGAAGCTGGCCCTGATCATCGGCATCTGCCTCTGGGCGGTCTCGCTGGTCTGCTGCGTCATCAGTTTCATCGTCAGCGCCAACTCGGCGTCGAACATCTAGTCTGAGAGACCTGTCGAAGGAGTCTTGTCATGCAGCCCGGCTACCCAGGTCAGGACCCGTACGGGCAGCAGCCGTCGGATCCGAACGCGCCGCAGCACCAGGATCCGTACGCGCAGCCACCGCAGCCGACCTCCGGCCAGCCGTACGGGCAACCGACCTCGGGGCAACCGTACGGGCAACCGACCTCGGGACAGCCGTACGGCCAGCCGCAGTACCAGGACGCGCAGCAGCCGTACCAGGACCCGTACGGTCAGCAGCCGATGCCGGGCCAGCCCTACGGTGCGGCACCCGGTTACCAGACCGGCGGATACGCACCGGGCGGCGGGCAGAACAACACCCTCGGCCTGATCGCGATGATCGTCGGCATCATCTCCATTCCGGCGGCGTGCTGTGCCGCGCTGGGCATCATCGCCGGCATCGCCGGTGTCGTGCTCGGCTTCCTCGGCCGGGGCAAGGCCAGCCGGGGTGAGGCGAGCAACGGGGGTCAGGCGCTGGCCGGCCTCATCTGCGGTGCCGTCGGCCTGCTCCTCGGGGTGGTCAACGTGATCCTCGCGGTCGTGCTGAACGTCAACGGTTTCAGCTACACGCCGTGACTACCGACCGGGCGGCGTACGGCCGCCCTGGAAGGTGACAGCCCGCGAGTCGTGACAGCCGCACCGGGGCGTCCTGGAATTTCCGGGGCGCCCCGAGCGCGTTTCCGGGCCGGACCGGCCGGCGGCTCAGCCCCGGGCGAGAGCCCGGGTCGCGGCGGCGCCGATCAGGGTACCGACCAGCACGACGACGGTCGCCCCGGCGGCCACCTGCCAGTGCGCCGGCCCCACCTCGGCGAGCCGGCCGCCGCCGAGCGGGCCGCCGGAGAGCAGCGCCGCCACCCCGAGTACCACCCCGGCGACCGGGCCGCCGACCGCCGCCGCGCCCAGCAGCGCGGCCCAGCCGGGCGGCGCCACGTTCCGTTCGGCCGCCGAACGCATCCGGCGGCGGGCGAGCAACCAGCCCGCGGCCATACCGGCCAGCACCGGTACGGCCAGTACGACGCCGCCGACCCCGCCGAGCGGGCCCTGCGGCAGTCCGGCCAGCAGGGGTACGGCCGGCAGCGCCCCGATGGTGACCTCGGAGGTCCGGATCACCGTGTCGGTGCCGACCGCGAAGCCCGGCCCGAGGAGATAGCTGGCCGCCCAGACCGCGGCGTTCGGCGCGTAGCCGAGACTGACCAGGGTAATGCCCGCCTGGCCCAGCACACCGGTGCGGTAGGCCCCGATCATGTCGCCGGCCTCGCCCCCGCCGGTGGCGACCGCCAGTCCGGCCACCCCGGCACCGGCCCCGAGCAGCAGCATGGCGGCGACCACCCCGGTACGCAGCCCGTCCCGGAGCACCAGCGGAGTACGCCGGGCCACCGCCACCAGCACCCCGCTGGCCCGGGCCGCACCGAAGAACGCGGCGAGGGTGCCGAAGCCGGTCAGCGTCAGCACGGCGCGTACGGGGTCGGCGGTCGGCCCGGCACCACCGAGCAGCAGCGCGGCGAGCCCGCCGATGACGCCGTACCCGATGCCGACCGCCACCGCGACGGCGAGGGCCCGACCCGCGCTCGGCCGTTCCCGGACCCGGACCGCCCGGCTGACGTGCACCCCGGCCCGGTTCAGCCGCCAGGCGGCCAGCATGGCGAGGGCGAGTGGCGGCAGGCCGAACGCCCCGGCGTCGGTCTGTAGTGGCACGCCGTGCCCGAGCAGCCATCCGGCCAGGCCCAGCCGGGCGGCGCCGACGACCTCGCCGCTGCCCTCGGCGAACCGGGCCACCCCGAGCACCACGGCGACCGGCAGGTAGCCGACCAGCGCGGCCCAGCCGGCGGCGACCGCCGCCGCGACCGCCAGCGGAGCCCGGCCGCGCCGGGTCGTCCCGGCCGGCCTCGGCCGGGGCACCCGGCGCGGCCCGGCCGGTGACTCCCCGGCCGGCCGGCTGCGGCGTGGCTCCCGGCCGTCCGCCGACCCGGTGCGGCCGGCCGGTTTCACGGCAGCGGCCGACTCGCGCGGCTCGGCCGGCGTGGTCTCCGGCAGCTCCGGCCGGTCGGGAACGGTGGGTGGTGGCATCAGCGCCTACTCTGGCACGGCGGCGGGTCGGCCGGTTCGCGACACCACCGTACGGATGAGCGAGGCCAGCGCGATATCCGCTTTGTCCACGCCCGAAGCCCCGGTCGCGCCGGTACGGAACCGGGGTGGTCGGCACAGGCCGACCACCCCGGGGAGAACGCGTCGACGGCTCAGCCGCCGGACATCAGCTCCCGCATCAGCCGCGCGGTCTCGCTCGGCGTCTTGCCGACCTTGACCCCGACCGCCTCCAGGGCGGCCTTCTTCGCGTCGGCGGTACCGGCCGAACCGGAGATGATGGCCCCGGCGTGTCCCATGGTCTTGCCGGGCGGCGCGGTGAAGCCGGCGATGTAGCCGACCACCGGCTTGGTGACGTTGGCCTTGATGAACTCGGCCGCCCGCTCCTCGGCGTCACCGCCGATCTCGCCGATCATCACGATCGCGTCGGTCTCCGGGTCGGCCTGGAACGCCGCGAGCGCGTCGATGTGGGTGGTGCCGATGATCGGGTCACCACCGATGCCGACGCAGGTGGAGAAGCCGATGTCGCGCAGCTCGTACATCATCTGGTAGGTCAGGGTGCCGCTCTTGCTGACCAGGCCGATCCGGCCCGCACCGGTGATGTCGGCCGGGATGATGCCGGCGTTGGAGGCACCCGGCGAGGCGATACCGGGGCAGTTCGGCCCGATGATCCGGGTCCGCTCCCCCTGCGCCACGTTGTACGCCCAGAACGCGGCGGTGTCGTGCACCGGTACGCCCTCGGTGATCACCACGGCGAGCGGGATGCCGGCGTCGATCGCCTCGACCACGGCGCCCCGGGTGAACTGCGGCGGTACGAAGATGACGGTGACGTCGGCACCGGTGGCCGCCATCGCCTCGGCGACGTTGGCGAAGACCGGCAGCTCGACGTTGTCGAAGGCGACCTTCTGACCGGCCTTGCGCGGGTTGACCCCGCCGACCACGTTGGTACCGGCGGCCAGCATCCGCCTGGTGTGCTTCATCCCCTCGGAGCCGGTCATCCCCTGTACGACGACCTTGGACTCCTTGGTCAGCCAGATTGCCATCTCACACCCCCGCAGCCGCGAGCTCGGCGGCCCGCTGGGCCGCGCCATCCATAGTGTCCACCCGCTGCACCAGCGGGTTCGCGGCGCCGTCGAGGATGGCCCGCCCGGCCTCCGCGTTGTTGCCGTCGAGGCGTACCACGAGGGGCTTGTCGACCGTCTCGCCCCGCTCGGCGAGCAGGGCCAGCGCCTGGATGATGCCGTTGGCGACCTCGTCGCAGGCGGTGATCCCGCCGAAGACGTTGACGAAGACGCTGCGTACCGACGGGTCGGAGAGGACGATCTCCAGCCCGTTCGCCATCACCGCGGCGCTGGCGCCGCCGCCGATGTCGAGGAAGTTCGCCGGCTTGACGCCGCCGTGCGACTCGCCCGCGTACGCCACCACGTCGAGGGTGGACATGACCAGGCCGGCGCCGTTGCCGATGATGCCGACCTCGCCGTCCAGCTTGACGTAGTTGAGGTCCTTCTCCTTGGCCCGCTGCTCCAGCGGGTCGACCGCGGCCTGGTCGACCAGCGCCTCGTGGTCGGGGTGCCGGAAGCCGGCGTTCTCGTCGAGCGAGACCTTCGCGTCGAGGCAGAGCACCGTGCCGTCGGTCGTCCGGGCCAGCGGGTTCACCTCGACCAGGGTGGCGTCCTCGGCCACGAACGCCTGCCACAGGCGTACGGCGATCGGCACGATCTGGTCGGTCAGCTCGGCCGGGAAGCCGGCGGCCTCCACGATCTCCCGCGCCTTGGCCTCGTCGACCCCGGCGTTGGCGTCGATCGCCACCTTGGCGACCCGCTCCGGCGTCTCGGCGGCCACCTGCTCGATGTCCATCCCGCCGGCCACGCTGGCGATGCAGAGGAAGGTGCGGTTGGCGCGGTCGAGCAGGTAGGAGAAGTAGTACTCCTCGGCGATGTCCGCGGTCACGGTGATCATGACCTTGTTGACCGTGTGGCCCTTGATGTCCATGCCGAGGATGTCGGTGGACCGGGCCACCGCCTCGTCCGGCCCCTCGGCCAGCTTGACGCCGCCCGCCTTGCCCCGGCCGCCGACCTTCACCTGAGCCTTGACGACCACCCGGCCGCCGAGGCGCTCGGCGATCGCGCGGGCCTCCTGGGGGGTCGTCGCGACACCGCCGGCCAGCACGGGCAACCCGTGCCGCTCGAACAGCTCACGCCCCTGGTATTCGTACAGGTCCACGATTGCGCGTCCCGTCCCGTCTCCGCGGCGCGCCGTCGCACCGCCGCCAGCGTGTGAATGAGTTGGGCCTGCTGTACGCACGAACAGGCCATCGGCCGCAGCCTAGCGAGGCGAGCACGCCCGGCATCCACGTGGGTGCTCGGTGTGCGGTAACGCACAGCAGGCCGGCCGGTCGGTGCGGCCGCCGACCTGGGAAGGCGGGGAAAAGATTTCCCGGGCGGCGTAACCCGGCGTAAGGGACGTCGTTGAGTCTGATGTCGGAGCGCTGGGGGAGCGCGATGACGGAGACGGCCGATGCCCTGTCGGTCGAGGGGTGGCGGCGGGGCATCGCGCATAGAGAGGCCGGACGTGTGAGGGGTGCGTCCGGCCTCTCCCCCATCTCCGGGCCGGCGCCTCGTCCGTACTACTCGGCGCCCGTCCGTACTACTCGTCGGACCGGCGGCGTCAGCCGACGACCGGTTGCCCGACGTTGTTCCGGACCCAGTCCACGATCGAGCCGGTCGTGGCGCCCGGGGTGAAGATCTTCGCGACGCCGAGCCGCTCCAGCTCCGGGATGTCCGCGTCCGGGATGATCCCGCCACCGAAGACGACGAGGTCCGTCACGTCGCGTTCGGCGAGCAGTTCCAGCACCCGGCGGAAGAGCGTCATGTGCGCGCCGGAGAGCACCGAGAGGCCGATCGCGTCGGCGTCCTCCTGGATCGCCGTCTCGACGATCTGTTCGGGCGTCTGGTGCAGACCGGTGTAGATGACCTCCATGCCGGCATCCCGCAGGGCCCGGGCGACCACCTTCGCACCCCGGTCGTGCCCGTCCAGGCCGGGCTTGGCAACGACCACCCGGATCCGAGAACTCATCAGCGCAACACCTCTCCAGGACACCGGTCAGAGTTACCTTAACGAACGGTAACCCGGTTGCCGACCGACCGGGAACTCCCCCGGGGACGACGAGCCCACGAGCGGCGGGGCGGACGTCCGGCCACACCCCTGGGGAGTCCACCGGGCAGGCTTCCGCAGCGGTCGGATCGATGACACAACGCTGCACCACAAGTAACCGAGAGTTACTAACGAGGCTGGTCGCAAAAGGTTACGAGATATGGCATTCCATGACGCACAACCGCACAGTGAACCGGCAATCTGGCGCTGCGACTTGTGGCGCGCCTAGGGGTTGGCTACCGTGGCCCACGGTTGTCATCAGGTCTATGACCCGGCGACAACGCGGTCAACCGGAGTTCACCTCGATCGTCGAACATCGGTCACGGTCGCAACACTGACCCGACAACGGAGGGTGTGCGTGCGCCAGCGCCTGTCGTCTGAGCCCGATCGCTATCGAGGGCGACGCCGCGTCCCCACACCCCCGCGCAGCCGCTACGCCGCTGTCGTCACCACCGCGTTCGTCGGAGCCGGCGTCGTCGCGCTCGGCGCGGGAGCCCTGCCCGACGCCAAGGCGGTCAGCCCGTCCGCGCTGGCGGACCTGGAGAAGGCCGCCGCCACCAGCGAGGACCTGAGTGCGCGGGCCGCCGACGCCCAGCGGCCGTCCCGGGACGACCGGGGAGACGGGCTCGCCTCCACCCTCGCCGCCGCGCCCGACGTCTGGCGGCTTCCGCTCGACAAGTACAGCTTCACCTCGCCGTACGGCATGAAGTGGAACAAGCTGCACGCCGGCATCGACCTGGCCGCCGCCGAGGGGACGCCGTACCACGCGGTGCACGCGGGCACGGTGACCAAGGCCGGCTGGTTCGGCGGGTACGGCTACTGCGTGATCGTCGAGCACACCGACGGCACCGAGTCGATCTACGGACACTCCTCGAAGCTGCTGGTCAGCGAGGGGCAGGAGGTCAAGGCCGGCGACCAGCTCGGCCTGGTCGGCAACACCGGCCACTCCTACGGCTCGCACCTGCATCTCGAGCTGCATGTCAAAGGCAAGCCCACCGACCCCATCCCCTACCTCCGGGACCGGGGAGTGGACATCCAGCTACAAGTCGACGATCTGTACGCCGACGTAGCCGCCTCCTGACACCCCGTCACGCCGCCTTACCGCCCGACCGAGACCGGTTGGGCGGTTTTCTTTCGGCTGTGCTCCGGCGAAGTTTCCTGCGCCACACCGGCCGATGTGACCGACGACACCCACGAAGCCCCGGCCAGAGGGGTCGATCGGGTGGAATTCCGGCATAACTCCGGTGCTGCCGTCCGTCGCTCGGCCAGGGTCGGCCACCCGGGGCGAAGCTGGCGCCACCGCGCCGACCACCATTTCCGGGTCCACTCCGCTTCAGAAAGGGACCCGTCGTGCCGGAGACCGACCCGACCCAGCCCGAGACGACCGACGACCGGACCAGCGAGCCCACCGCGCCCCGGCGTACCGGACGATCAGGTGTCGCCCGGCACCGGGCCGGCGGCCGGAGCCGGTACCTCGTGCCCGGGCTGGTCGCACTGCTCGGCCTCGGCGTGGCCGGCGCGGTGACCACGGTGGCCCTGGGCGACGACCGGCCGACCGACCGGCTGTCGGTGGCCGAGGAGGAGTCGGCCCGGGCCGCCGCCGCGCAGCGCGCCGACCGGTCCGCCCGGGAGGACGCCGCCCCGACGACGTCGCCGACCCCGAGCGCGACCGCGACGCCGACCCCGGGCGCCACCGCGACCACCCGTCCGCCGACCCCCAGGCCGAGCCGGAGCAGCGCGGCCGCGAAGGCGGCCAGCCCGCCCGCCCGGAAGGCGGCCGCCTGGGTCGACCCGATGCCGGGGGCCGGCGTCACCTCCTGCTACGGGATGCGCTGGGGGACGATGCACGCCGGCATCGACCTGGCGATGCCGGCCGACACCCCGATCCGGGCCGCCGGAGCCGGCACGGTGGTCGACGCCGGCTGGGCCTTCGCCGGGTACGGCATCTCGGTGGTCGTCGACCACGGCGACGGCTGGCTCACCCACTACGCCCACCAGAGCCGGACCGTGGTGAGCGTCGGGGACCGGGTCAAGCCCGGCCAGGTGATCGGGTACGAGGGTGCCACCGGTGACGCCACCGGGCCGCACCTGCACTTCGAGGTGCACAACGGGCTGTGGAACCAGGTCGACCCGGCGCCCTGGATGCGGGCCCGTGGAGTCGACCTGGGCTGCTGAACCGGGTCAGCGGTCGAGCGGTACGGGCGGTCAGAGCTTGTCGATCGGGGCGTGCCGGAGCACCAGCCAGAGCGTCTGGTCGCCGAAGTCGATCTGCGCTCGGGCGCCCGAACCGTGCCCCTCGACCGCCAGCACCCGGCCGAGGCCGTAGCGCTGGTGGTTGACCCGGTCCCCGGCGGCGACCTTTGGCGGCTGCTTCAACTCGCTCGCCGTGCTGAGCCGACTGCCGTCGATGCCGAGCCGCGAGGCTAGCTGGGCGGCCTTCGGCGTACCCCCGGAGAAGCCGCCGCCCCGGTAGGCGCCGGAGCGCTCCTCGGAGCCGGCCCGGCCGCCCACGCCGCCGCCGGTCCCCGACCACGAGGTGTAGGCGGCCCCGGTGCGCTCCCAGCGGACCAGGTCGCCCGGCAGCTCGTCGACGAACCGGGACGGCGGGTTGTAGGACGGCTGCCCCCAGGCCGACCGGGTGACCGCCCGGGAGAGGTAGAGCCGCTTGCGGGCCCGGGTGATCCCGACGTATGCCAGCCGGCGCTCCTCCTCCAGCTCCCGGTTGTCGCCGAGCGCCCGCAGGTGCGGAAAGACGCCGTCCTCCAGGCCGGTCAGGAAGACCACCGGGAACTCCAGCCCCTTGGCGGTGTGCAGGGTCATCAGGGTGACCACGCCCTGGTGGTCGGGGTCGTCCGACGGCACCTGGTCGGCGTCGGCGACCAGCGCGACCTGCTCCAGGAAGCCGGCCAGGGTGGCACCGGGACCGCCCTCGTCGGCCAGCGCCTCGACCCGTTCGGTGTACTCCCGGGCGACGCTGACCAGCTCCTGGAGGTTCTCCACCCGGCCGGCGTCCTGCGGGTCGATGCTCTCCTCCAGCTCGCCGAGGTAGCCGGAGCGGGTCAGGACCGCCTCCAGCACCTCCTCCGGCAGGGCGGTCTCGGCCAGCTCCCGCAACCCGTCGAGCAGGCTGACGAACTCGGCGATCGCGTTCACCGCCCGGGTGGAGATGCCGGGCGCCTCGGCGGCCCGGCGCAGCGCGGCGCCGAACGAGATCCGGTCCCGGGTGGCCAGCGCCTCCACGCAGGCCTCGGCCCGGTCGCCGATGCCCCGGCGGGGAGTGTTCAGGACCCGCCTGATGCTCACCGTGTCGTCGTCGTTGACCACGGCGCGCAGGTAGGCCAGGGCGTCCCGGACCTCCTTGCGCTCGTAGAACCGGACCCCGCCGACCACCTTGTAGGGCAGCCCGACCCGGATGAAGACCTCTTCGAAGACCCGGGACTGCGCGTTGGTGCGGTAGAAGACCGCCACGTCGCCCGGCCGGGCCGCGTCGGAGTCGCAGAGCCGGTCGATCTCCCGGCCCACCCAGTCCGCCTCGGCG
Organism: Plantactinospora veratri; assembly: GCF_036421995.1. NCBI lineage: Bacteria > Bacillati > Actinomycetota > Actinomycetes > Micromonosporales > Micromonosporaceae > Plantactinospora > Plantactinospora veratri. Next base: position 24,288 of record NZ_JAZGQL010000003.1, on the reverse strand, counting down.
TGCTCGGTGTCGGCGACGTAGCCGACGATCTGCTCCCCCGCCCCCTCCTCGCTCCACAGCCGCTTCGGCTTGCGCGAGCTGTTCCGCTCGATCACCGCGTTGGCGGCGTTGAGGATCGTCTGGGTGGAGCGGTAGTTCTGCTCCAGCAGGATCGTCCGGGCGTCGGTGAAGTCCCGCTCGAACTCCAGGATGTTCCGGATCGTCGCGCCCCGGAACGCGTAGATCGACTGGTCGGCGTCGCCGACCACGCAGAGTTCGGCCGCCTCGACCCCGGGCGTACCGCCGACCAGCTCCTTGACCAGGGTGTACTGCGCGTGGTTGGTGTCCTGGTATTCGTCGACGAGTACGTGCCGGAACCGGCGACGGTAGCTCTCGGCGACGTGCGGGTGCGACTGGAGCAGGTGCACCGTCGTCATGATCAGATCGTCGAAGTCGAGCGCGTGCGCCTCGGTCAGCCGCCGCTGGTAGAGGGTGTACGCCTCGGCCAGCGCCCGCTCGTTCGGCCCCTTCGCCCGGGCGGCGAACGTCTCCGGGTCGACCAGTTCGTTCTTCAGGTTGGAGACCTGGGTGGTCAGCCCCCGGGCCGGATAGCGCTTCGGGTCGAGGTCCAGCTCCCGGGTGACCATCTGCATCAGCCGGCGCGAGTCGTCGGCGTCGTAGATCGAGAACGTCGACTTCAGCCCGGCGTGCTCGTGCTCGGCCCGCAGGATGCGTACGCAGGCGGAGTGGAACGTCGACACCCACATCAGCCGGGCTCTCGGCCCGACCAGCGCGGCGACCCGGTCCTTCATCTCCCCGGCCGCCTTGTTGGTGAAGGTGATCGCGATGATCTGCCCCGGATGCACGTCCCGGGCGGCGAGCAGGTAGGCGATCCGGTGGGTCAGCACCCGGGTCTTGCCCGAGCCGGCGCCGGCCACGATCAGCAGCGGCGCCCCGGAGTGGGTCACCGCGTCCCGCTGCGGCCCGTTCAGCCCGGCCAGCAGGGCCTGCGGGTCGGGGCCGGACGGCCGGCGCCGGGGCGCGTCCGGGGCCGGAGGGACGGAGGGCGGCGGAGGTTCGAAGAGAGCATGCATCGCCCCGCGAGTCTATGCCGCCGGGGAGACAACCTACGCCTCCGCCGGGCCCGTACCCGGCTCCGCCGCCCGGGTACCGCTCCGGCCGGACGGTTCCCACAGCTCCCCCGCGGGCCTCGCCGATGTGCTTGCCAAGACACCGCTGGCTGGGCATACTCAAACCCGTGATCCGTCGGGCGCAGGCTTACTTTTACTACGGCTCCGGGAGTCCGGCAGCCGTGGGTCGCGCCTGAACATGACCTACGAAAAGCCCCGGGCTCCTGGAGCCCGGGGCTTTTCGCGTCGGGATCCAGGCACCGGGGACCTAGCTGGCGAGGAGGACCCCATGGCGACAGAGGTGGCAGCAGAGGTGGCAGAGATTCCGGCTGACGGCGCCGAGCCCGAGACCGGGACGAACGCGCCGGAGGCCGCGCAGCACATCCTCGGGCTGCGGGAGCGGATCGACGAGATCGACGGTGAGCTGATCGCCCTCTGGCAGGAACGCGCCGCGCTCTCCCAGCAGGTCGGCCGGACCCGGATGGCCTCCGGCGGCACCCGGCTCGTCCTCTCCCGGGAGCGCGAGATCCTGGACCGGTTCCGGGAGGCGCTCGGCGCCGACGGTACCCAGCTCGCCCTGCTGCTGCTCCGGGCCGGTCGAGGCCCGCTCTGAGCCGTACCCCGGGCGGGTTCGCGGTGACCGGCGCGGCGCCGGGCCAACGGGCGGCCGTGGTGCGGACGCGAGCCCGGGACGCCGGCCGCATGGATGGCGGCCCGCGCCCCGGGCAGTGAGGAGGCGTTCTTCTCGCACCGGTGGTGGGCCGGGTCAGGTCCACCACCGCGTCTGACGGGTCTACTCGACCGCGTGTACCACGTCCCGCTCCTCGGCGAAGTGGCATGCGCTCGGGTGCGCCGAGTGCTCCCGCTCCACCAGCGGCGGTGGCGCAGATCTCCTGCGCCTTCCAGCACCGGGTCCGGAACCGGCAGCCCGAGGGCGGGTTGGCCGGCGACGGCACGTCACCCTCCAGGACGATCTGGTCCCGCTGGCCGCGCAGGGTCGGGTCCGGCACCGGCACCGCCGAGAGCAGCGCCTGGGTGTACGGATGGGTCGGCCGCTCGTAGATCTCGTCCTCGGTACCGATCTCCACGATCTTGCCCAGGTACATCACCGCGACCCGGTCGGCGATGTGCCGCACCACCGACAGGTCGTGCGCGATGAAGATGTACGAGAGCCCCAGCTCGTCCTGCAACCGCTCCAGCAGGTTGATCACCTGGGCCTGGATCGAGACGTCCAGCGCCGAGACCGGCTCGTCGCAGACTCGCAGACGATGATCTCCGGCTTGAGGGCGAGCGCCCGGGCGATCCCGATCCGCTGCCGCTGCCCACCCGAGAACTGGTGCGGATAGCGGTTGATGTGCTCCGGGTTCAACCCGACCAGATCCAGCAACTCCCGGACCCGCTGCTTCCGCTCGGCCGCCGGGGCGACCTCCGGGTGGATGTCGAACGGCTCGCCGATGATGTCGCCGACCGTCATCCGCGGGTTCAGCGAGGTGTACGGGTCCTGCAACACCATCTGGATGTTGCGCCGGGCCCTGCGCATCTCGCCGCCATGCAGCCGGGTCATGTCCTGACCCCGGACGTTGATCGCGCCGTCGGTCGGCTTCTCCAGCCCGACCAGCAGCTTGGCCAGCGTCGACTTGCCGCAGCCGGACTCGCCCACCACGCCGAGGGTCTCGCCCCGGCGCAGGTGCAGGTCGACGCCGTCGACCGCGCGTACCGCACCGACCTTCTTCTGCAGGACGATGCCCCGGGTGATCGGAAAGTGCTTGACCAGCCCACGGGTCTCCAGCACTACCTCGTTACCTGACGGCTGGCTCATCGCCGACCACCTCCGTCCAGAAATGGCACCGCGCCGTCCGGACCGGATCCACCTCGTACTGCGGCGGGGGCGGGTCGGCCCGGCACACGTCGCGGGCGTACCCGCACCGTGGGTGGAACGGGCAGCCGGCCGGGATCCGGGTCAGGTTGGGCGGCAGGCCCTTGATCACGTTGAGCTGCTGCCCCTTGAGGTCCAGCCGGGGGATCGACTCCAGCAGGGCCTTGGTGTACGGGTGCGCCGGTCGGGCGTAGATGTCCAGCACCGGCGCCTCCTCGACCACCTTCCCGGCGTACATCACCGAGATCCGGTCGGCCACGTCGGCGACCACCCCCATGTCGTGGGTGATCAGGATCAGTCCCATGTTCCGTTCCCGCCGCAGCTCGGCGAGGAGGTTCATGATCTGCGCCTGCACCGTGACGTCCAGCGCGGTGGTCGGCTCGTCGGCGATCAGCACCTTCGGGTCGAGCGCCAGCGCCATCGCGATCATGACGCGCTGCCGCATGCCGCCGGAGAACTGGTGCGGATAGTCGCCGACCCGCTGCCTGGCTGCCGGGATCTTGACCAGGTCGAGCAGCTCGATCGCCCGCTTCCGGGCGTCCTGCCGGGACATCCCGCGGTGCACCCGGAACAGCTCGCCGATCTGCCAGCCGACCGGGAAGACCGGGTTCAACGCGGAGAGCGCGTCCTGGAAGATCATCGCGATGTGGTTGGCGCGTACCTTGCGGCGCTGCTCCTCGGGCAGCTTCAGCAGGTCGATGCCGCGGTAGCGGATCGCTCCTCCGGTGACGAACCCGGGCGGCGAGTCGAGGATGCCCATGATCGCCTGGGCGGTGACGGACTTGCCGCAACCGGACTCGCCCAGGATCGCCAGCGTCTCGCCGGGATCCAGGTGCAGGTTTACCCCGTTGATCGCCTTGGCGATCCCGACCTGGGTATGGAACTCCACGTGCAGGCCGTCGACCTCCAGCAGCCGGGCGGACGAGTCCAACCCGGGCAGGACGTCGATCTCTGCCTTGATATCGGTCATGGGTCAGCTCACCGCAGCCTCGGGTCGAAGGCGTCGCGGATCGCGTCGCCGAGCATGATGAACGCCAGCACGGTCATCGCCAGGAAGACCGACGGCCAGACCAGCGGGGTGGCCGTCTCCCGGACGTACGGGGCCGCCGTCGAGATGTCGACGCCCCAGGAGATCTCGTCGCCTCGCAGACCGACGCCAAGGAAGGTCAGGGTGGCCTCGGTGGAGATGTTGATGCCGAGCAGGATGGTCAGCACCACCACGAACGGCGCCGCCGCGTTCGGCAGGATGTGCCGGAACATCAGCCGGCCGGAGCCGGCGCCGAGCATCCGGGCCGCCGACACGTAGTCCTGGCTCTTCGCCGAGATCACCGACGACCGCATGATCCGGGCGCCGGTCGTCCAGGTCAGGACGCCGAGGGTGAAGATCACCGCGACGAAGCCCGAGTCCTGCGGGTCGGCGGAGAGCCGCCGGGCCAGCACGATCGCCGCGAGCAGGGTGGGAATGCCCAGCACGATGTCGATGCCCCGGGCGAGCAGGGCGTCGATCCAGCCGCCGAAGTAGCCGGCTGCCATGCCGACGAGCAGGCCGATCACCCCGGCGATGATGGTCGCGAAGAGCCCGATCAGCACCGAGTTGCGGGCACCGTAGATCGTCCGGGCGTAGACGTCGCACCCCTGGAAGTTGTAGCCGAAGATGGCCGAGCCACTCGGCCCCTGGTGCTGCCGGGAGAGCGCACAGGCGTCCGGATCGGCCGAGGTGAACAGGCCCGGGAAGGCCGCCATCGTCACGACCAGCAGCACCAGGACGGCGGCGGCCCAGAAGATCCAGTTGCGTCGCAGGTCTTCCCAGGCATCCCCGGTCAGACTCCGCGGCTTCTCCGGGCCGCTGTCCGGGGAGACCGGTACACCGGCGGAACTGGGTACCTCCGCCTGGGTGGCGGATTCGATGTTGCTCATCGGGCGCCTCGCTTACTCGTGCCGCTGCCTCGCTCCGCTCGGCGCCGCCACGAGGACGGTTTCACGCTGAGCCGACTGATTCGCGCACTTCGCTCACTCATAGCGGATCCTCGGGTCGAGTACCGCGTACAGCAGATCGACGACCAGGTTGGCGACCAAGAAGACGATCACCAGGATGCTGACGAAGCCGACCACCAGTGGGCCGTCCTCGGTCCGGATCCCGCGGAACAGGTTGAAGCCGACGCCCGGGATGTTGAAGACACCCTCGGTGACGATCGCTCCGGCCATCAGGTTGCCCAGGTCGACACCGATCAGCGTGACGACCGGGATCAGCGAGTTGCGCAGCACGTGCACGCCGATGACCCGGCGGTTCGCCAGTCCCTTGGCCCGGGCGGTACGAACGTAGTCCGAGCGCAGGTTCTCCGCCACCGAGGCCCGGGTCACCCGGATCTGGGTGGCGATCACCAGACAGCTCAACACGATCGCCGGCAGGATGAGGTGATAGAACCCTGGTTCGGCGCCGGCTGTCGCCGGGAACCACTTGAGCTGCACCCCGAAGATGAGCTGCGCCAGCGGGGCCAGCACCACGATCGGCAGGGAGAGCAGGATCAGGGTGATGATCAGCGTCGTGGTGTCGAATACGCCGCCGCGACGGATCCCGGAGACGATCCCGGCGGTGACGGCGATCAGCGCCGAGATGATGATCGCCAAGACCGCCAGCCGGATGGTCACCGGCCAGGCCTGCTGCATCATGTCGCTGATCGACCGGTTGGTCAGCGAGACTCCGAAGTCACCGGTCAACAGGCCACGCATGTAGTGGCCATATTGGACGATGAAGGGGTCGTCCAGATGGTACCTTTCGGTGAGCGCCAGCCGGACGTTCTCCGGTAGCGGACGCTCACCCGCCAGAGCCTGGAGCGGGTCGTCCTGGTTGGCGAACATCAGGGCGTACACGATGAAGGTGGCCCCGAAAAACGTCAGGACCCCTTGCAGCACGCGCCGCACGAAGTAGCGGAACATATCTCAAGTCCTTAGAGACGAGCATCGGTGACTGCCTGCCGGGCAGCAGACCGTGATGCGCACGGTACGACCGCAGCCTCACCGGTCCCGGTCACCGGGGCCGGTGAGGCTCGTACGGACGGTCCGATCCGACCCGAGCTGGGCCGGGCTGGACCGGACCGTCCGTCGCTGAGCAGTCAGGTCAGCTCGTGGCCTCGATCTTGAGGAGCTCGACCTTCTGGAACTTGTCGAGCTCGACGTTCTTGACCCGCTCCGAGTGGCCGTAGACGTTCTGGCCGAGCCGCAGCGGAATCACCGGCATGTCGCGGGCGAGGATGTCCTCGGCCTGCTGCCAGATCTTGATCGCCTCGTCCTGGGTCGGCGCGGCCGAGCCCTGCTTGACCAGGGCGTCGAACTCCGTGTTGCTGTAGCCGTAGTAGTTCGACGAACCGCCGGTCCCGTACAGCGGGCCGAGGTAGTTCTCCATCAGCGGGTAGTCCATGATCCAGCCGAGCCGGATCATGCCGACGTCTTCCTTGGCCTCGACCTTGGTGAGCAGGTCGGCGAACTTCGGCTCGCCGACGCCGATGCAGTCGACGCCCAGGTTGGTCTTGAGCTGGTTGCAGGTGGCGTCCACCCACGCCTTGTGACCACCGTCGGCGTTGTAGGTGATCTTGATCTGCTTCGGGCCGCCCGCGGCGTCGTACGCCGCCTTGGCCTTGGCCGGGTCGTAGGTGCAGGGCTCGCCGCAGCTGTTCTCGCGGTAGCCGGCCACCGCCGGGGAGACGAACGACGTCGCCGGGGTCTGCGAACCACGGAAGACGTTGTCGGTGATCTCCTTGCGGTTGATCGCCATCGAGATCGCCTTGCGGACCTCGACCTTCGAGTACTGCGGGAGGAAGGTCGGGAAGCCGACGAACTGGAAGACCGAGTTCGGACCGGTCTTGAAGCGGTCACCGAGGTCGGCCGGGGCGGTGCCCAGGTTCTCGATCGGAATCTGGGTCACCACGTCCAGGGCGCCACCCATCAGGTCGGCGTACTGGGCGGTCTGCTCCTGGTAGATCTTGTAGGTGACGCCACCCACCTTTGCCTTGTCGCCCGGGTAGGCGTCGTAGCGCTCGACCTCGATCTTCGAGTCGTGCTGCCAGGTGCCCTTCATCTTGAAGGGGCCGTTGCCGATCGGGGCCTGCTCGTAGTCCTCCTTGAGCACGCCCTCGGAGGCGAACGCGGCGTTCGGCAGCGGGTAGAAGACGGTGTAGCCCATGACCGAGCGCCAGCCGGAGAAGGGCTCGCTCAGCGTCACGGTGAAGGTCAGGTCGTCGACCTTCTTCAGACCGGTGAGGGTCTTCGCCTTCGGGTCCGGAGCCTTCTTCGGGCCGTCGCCGTCCGGGTCCTCGGACTGCAGGTCCTTGTAGCCCTCGATGCGCTCGAAGAAGTACGAGCCGCCGTTGCCGTTCGGGCCGTACGCCGCGTGGTTCCAGGCGTTGATGTAGTTGTCGGCGCCGACCTTCTCACCGTTGTGGAAGGTGTAGCCGTCCTTGAGCTTGATCGTCCAAACCTTGTTGTCGGTCGACTCGACCGACTCGGCCGCGACCGTGTACGGCTTGTTCTCGGCGTCGAAGTCCACCAACGGGGAGAAGAGGGCGGCCAGCACCTCGGCACCGTTGGACTCGGTGGTGTTGGAGGGGATCAGGTGCTGCGGCTCGCCGATGCCGATCGAGACCACGGCGTCCGCCGCCGAGCTCTCGTCGCCGCCGCCGCCGCAGCCTGCCGCCAACAACATTATGGCGGTCGCTCCGACCGCCATCTTTAACGGGAATTGCCCGCGCATGAGTGAAGCCTCCTCAGGGCGCTCACGAGGGACTGTGAGGTGACTGACACTGTGACACTGAGCTGCCTAGCGCGGAAAGGTGCCGTTATCAACCCGTTAGTTGCCGGCAATGTTTCAGGCGCCTGTCGGACCGCCCGACCACCCCTCCGAACACGGCGATGAGCAGGCAGAACGTCACCGATGTGGGACGCTCCGACGGCCGTCCGTACCGCTCGTTGTGACCTTTCCCGCGTCACCCCGGGCGCTCTCCGATGTCAAGCGCATACCTACCGTGCTCGTCCGTTTGGACGATACGGGACTGCGCACCGGGGGTCCGACAGTCAGCAAGCTAGTGATAGCCATCGATTTAGGGTATCTGATCGTCACCGCTCGGACACCCACCGCTCGGCCGATGCCGTACCGGTGGATCCGCCGATGCCGTACCGCCGACCCGCCCGCCGCTGCCGACGGACGGCGCGGCTCAGACCAGACGGCGGTCGGCCGCCCAGCGGGACAGCTCGTAGCGGTTGGACATCTGGAGCTTGCGCAGCACGTTCGAGACGTGCGTCTCCACCGTCTTGATGGAGATGAACAACTCCTTGGCGATCTCCTTGTACGCGTAGCCCCGGGCCAGCAGCCGGAGCACCTCGCGCTCGCGGTTGGTGAGCTGGTCCAGCTCGGGATCGGCGACCGGCGCGTCCGGCCGGGAGGCGAAGGAGTCCAGCACGAACCCGGCCAGCCGGGGGCTGAACACCGCGTCACCGTCGGCGACCCGGCGGATCGCGGCGGTCAGCTCGTCCGGCGAGATGGTCTTGGTGACGTACCCCCGGGCACCGGCCCGGATCAGCCCGATCACGTCCTCGGCGGCGTCGGAGACGCTGAGCGCCAGGAACCGCACCTCCGGGCGGGTACGCCGGACCGCCTCCAGCACCGCGCGACCGCCTCCGTCGGGCATGTGCACGTCGAGCAGCACCACGTCCGGTTCGGTGGCGGCGATCCGGCTGATCGCCTCGGCCACCGTGCTGGCCTCGCCGACCACCTCGACGTGCGCTCCCAACTCGGCGCGGACGCCGGCCCGGAACATCGCGTGATCGTCGACGAGGAAGACCCGCAGCGGTCGCGGCTGCGGGGTTTCCTCCCGCGCCGGCTCCGTCGGCTCAACCATGATCGTTACCTTTCCTTCCCTGGTGCCGCGCCCTCCCGGGGTGTCGGGAGGAAGAGTCTCACCTCGGTGCCGTCCCCCGGCGTACTGCGGATCTCCGCCCGCCCGCCGTGCCGCCTCATCCGCCCGATGATCGAGCCGCGTACGCCGTGCCGGTGGTCCTCAACGGTAGTCGGGTCGAATCCCGCACCGCGATCGCGGACGAAGACACTCACCTGCTCCGGCTCGACCTCGGCATAGAGCGAGACGGTCTGCACCTTCGCGTGCCGGGCGGCGTTGACCAACGCCTCCCGGGCCGCCGCCACCAGCGCCCCGACCCGCTCGTCGGTCTCCCGGTCGCCGACCACCACCGCCTCCACGGTGATCGCGAAGGTGTCCTCCACCTCGGCGGCGGCCTGCTCCAGCGCCGCCGCGAACCGCTCGTTCGGCGAACCGGTCGGCTTGTAGAGCCAGCTCCGCAACGAGCGCTCCTGCCCCCGGGCCAGCCGCTGCACCGTCTTGACGTCGGCCGCGTTGCGCTGGATCAGGGCGAGGGTGTGCAGTACCTGGTCGTGGATCATCGCGGCCAGCTCGGCCCGCTCCTGCTCCCGGATCCGCCCCTCCCGCTCGGCCCGCAGCTGGTTGTACGTCCGCCAGAGCACCGGGGCGGCCACCACGCCCACCCCGGCGAGCGCGACCAGAGCGAAGATCACCCCGTTGATCACCGCGTCGAAGTTGCCCTGCGGGCGGTAGACCGCGACCACACCGATCAGGCCGACCGCGACCAGCACCCCGCCGCCGATGAACCGCAGCACGAAGGCCCGCCGGTCGCTCTCCGCCACCACCGCCCCCAGCCACGGCACCGGCAGCGACTGGTCCCACTGCCAGCGGCGCTCCGGCGCGGACTGGTGCCAGATCACCCCGGCGCCGACCGCGATGATCGAGACCAGCCAGCCGGCCGTGCCGGCCACCCCGTCGGACTTGAAGGCGAGGACCTCGATCAGGATCACGGCGAGGCCGATCGCCACGAACGGCAGCAGTTGGAAGACGTTGCGCCGGGGCGGGGTACCACCGGGCAGCGGCGGCACCACCGCCCAGAACGCCGCGTAGAGCAGCAGGCCGAGCCCACTGAATCCGAGCAACAGGAGGAACGCCACGCGTACCCACACCGCCCGGATGCCCAGGTGCAGGGCGATCCCGGCAGCCACGCCGGCGACCATCCGGTGGTCGCGGGCCCGGTAGAGGCGGGGCGGCTCGGTCGTGGCGCGGATCTTCGGACTCCTCGTCGTCTCGGGCGGCGGGGTGACCTGCGGCGGACCTGCCGCGGCACGTCCCGTTCCACCGACGCTCCGATCGTCACACGTCCACCGGCCCAGCAGCCATGGGGACTCCCCGGACTTCACGTACCGGATATCTCAGGGTGGGCTCAGGGTTGTCGCCTGAGGCCGGCCGCACCTGCGACGGCGGAGGATCGGAACATGACCGACGACGCTGCCGCCGCCCGTGGAACGCCCGGTCCGGTGGGCGACCCCGACCGAGCGGACAGCCCTGCCCCGGCCCCGGAGGCCTCCGGCCCCCCCGACCCGGCCACCGCCGGCCCGGAACGCACCGAGCCGGCACCGCCACCGGGTACGGGCTGGCCTCCGCCACCCGGCGCGACCCCGCCACCCGGCCCACCGCCCCCCGGGGCCGGTGGGCCGCCGCCGGAGTTCGGGTTCACCTACCGGTACGGCCTGGTCCGGCCGAGCGAGGGCCGCTACCTGGCCGGGGTCTGCGCCGCGATCGGCCGGGCCACCAACAGCGACCCGATCCTCTGGCGGGTCCTCCTCGCCGTGCTCGGCTTCTTCGGCGGGATCGGCCTGCTGGTGTACCTCGCCGCCTGGCTGATCATCCCGTCCGAGGGCGACACCGCCTCGCCGGTCGAGTCGATGCTGGGCCGGGGCCGGTCGAGCATGTCCCCGGTCACCGTGCTGGTGCTCGGCATCGTCGCCGCGGTGATGTTCGGCTTCATCGTGACCGACACCTACCGGGCGGTACTGCTCGGCGCGGCCGTCCTGATCGGGGGCGCGCTGCTGCTCAACCGCGACCGGAACCGCACCGGACCGTACTGGCAACCGGGTGCGGCTCCACCGCCGCCAGCCGGCTATCCGCCGCCCGGTCCCGGCCAGCCGGTGCCGCCGCAGGCCGCACCCGGCCAGCCTGCCTGGTACCCGCCGGCACCGCAGCCGACCGCCGCTCCCGGCTACTCCGGCGGGCCCGCGATGGCCGCCCCGGCCCCGCCGGCTCCGGCCTGGCCGACGACCCCGCCACCGGGGGCCGTACCGACCGGGCCGCACCCGGGCGTACCGCCCGTACCGCCCGTACCGGGGGGTTACCGGGCACCGTTCGCGCCGCACGGCCCGTACGCCGCACGGCCGGCTCCGACCCCACCGCCGCCGCCACCGCCGAAGGTCAAGCAACCGAAGCGGCCACGTGAGCGGTCCGCGCTGGGTGCCGCCACCTTCTCGATGATCTTCGTGGCGATCGGCGTGGTCGCGATCCTGGACCTGACCGACGCGATCCGGGTCATGCCGTCCACCTACTTCGCCGCCGTCCTGCTGACCATCGCCCTCGGGCTGCTGGTCGGGGCCTGGTTCGGCCGGGCCCGCTGGTTGATCGCCCTCGGACTGGTCGCGGCGAGCGCCCTCGGCATCTCCACGGTCGCCGAGTCCTACACCCGGCTGCGGGCCGAGGATGACGTGCTCTGGGCCCCGGCCAGCTACGAGGTCATGGCCGACCGCTACGAGACCCGGCTGGGCAACGCCACGCTCGACCTGACCCGGATCGACTTCACGAACCGGGACGCCCGGGTGAGCGTGGACGTCGACCTCGGCGAGGTGAAGGTGATCCTGCCGCCCACCGTCGACGTGACCGTACGGCTCGACGTGAACGCGGGCGACGCCCTGGTCCTGGACCGCAGGTACAGCAACTTCGACGGCAGCCAACGGGAGGTGACCGACCTCGGTGAGGACGGACCCGGCGGCGGGAAGCTGCTGCTCAACCTCTCGGTCGACGCCGCCACCGCGGAGGTGACTCGATGAAGGCGCACCGTACCGACGGGGTGTCGCTGACGTTCGCCGTGATCTTTCTCGGCGTTACCGCCTGGTGGCTGTTCGCGCAGCTCACCCACGTCACACTCCCGGCCATCGGCTGGCTGGTGGCCGCCGGCCTGATCGGGGTCGGCGCGCTGGGCCTGATCGGCGCGCTCCGGGCCAACCGGTCCGGGCGGCAGCCGTCGGCGACACCGGCCGCACCCGAGCCCGGTCCCCCGGCCACGCCGACCGACGTCGCCGACCCCGGACCGACCGACGCGCCCCTCGGGACGCTCTTCGACCGCGACCCGGGGGACCGCTTCGAGTCGAACCCGGCCGACCGGCTCGACCCGGTCCCGACCCACCAGTTGGACCCGGACCCGACCCACCAGTTCGACCGGGACGATCGGGTCACGGCCGGGCCGGCCGATCGGACGGCGGAGTTCGACCGGCCGGCCGGAGAACCGTCCGAGCACCCCACCGCCGAACTGTTCCCCGAGCCGAAGACCGGATCCCCTCCCCGATCCGGCGGCGACCCCTCCGACCGCGACACCGAGGTACTTCCGACGCCGGCCGACCCGCCCGGAACGGCGGCGGACCGGCCCGACGAACGACCCGCGTGACGCGACGAGCGGCCGGCACGATCAGTGCGACTCGGTCAGGCCGTGCCTAAACTGGCCGGCGGAGGTTCGCGCCTCCGCCGGCCGGTCACGTGCCAGCGGCCGGGAAACCGCCGCACCGCGTAGCCTGCGCCGCTATCGGCAGCCGCCCGTCCTGAACTCGCGAGGAGCCCGCCCGAGATGACCCAGTCCCCCGCCGTACGCGCCACCGGCCCAGGCCGCCCGGTCCGCGTCGGCGAGCGCGCCGCCCGCGTCCTCACCACCGAGATGGCCCGGCACCACGGCCCGAAGACCACCCTGCTGGTCGGGGTCACCACCGACTCGTCCGTACTGGCGGCGGCGGTCGACGCGCTGCTCCCCGGCGACGTACTCACCGTGGTGCCGGCGGACGCGCTCGGCGCCGAACAGCTCCGGGAGCACGTCGCCGCCCTCGGGCAGTGGACCGCGCAACGGGTCCGGGTCGCCGACTCGCTTGCCGACGCGGACGCGGCGGACGTGGTGATCGCCGCGGAGCCGCTGACCGGCAGCGCCGAGGAGACCCGGAGCGCACTGGACGGACTCACGAAATATCTGACCGACGGCGGCGTACTCAGCGTGCTGGTGCCCGCCCTGCCCGGCCGGGCACCGGGCGCGGTCGGCGAACTCGAACGGCAGAGCGCGCTGTTCGGCGTCGGCAGCGACCTCGTCCTGGTCAACCAGCCTCCGGTCCGGGCGCACCGGCTCCGGTTCACCCCGGCCGAGGTATCGGTGGCGACCCGGTTGGCGCCGGCGCACCGTACGTCGAGCATTCCGCTGACCCGTGGGATGCACATCGACTCCAACGGGGTCGCGGCGGCCGGCATCGCGCTCGGGCTGGCCGCGCTCACCCGGGTCACCCGGCCGAAGTCCCGGCTCTGGCTGCTGCCCGCGCTCGCCGCCGGCCCGGTGGCCGCGTTCTTCCGGGACCCGGAGCGGGACATCCCGGACGACGAGTCCGCCGTGGTCGCCGCCGCCGACGGCCAGGTGCTCTCCGTACAGCGGCTCCGGGACGAGCGCTTCGGGGACGGCGAGTTCCTCCGGATCGCGGTCTTCCTCTCCGTACTCGACGTACACGTCAACCGCTCACCGGTGGCCGGCAAGGTGGTCGACTACTTCGTCGCCGACGGTGGCTTCGCGGCGGCGATGAAACCGGACGCGGAGCACAACGTGGCCGCGTACACGGTGCTCGACACCGAGCACGGCACGGTGGTGGTGGCCCAGCGGACCGGCCTGATCGCCCGGCGGATCGTGCAGCGGGCACCGATCGGCGCACTGCTGGCCCGCGGCGAACGGTTCGGCCTGATCCGGTTCGGTTCACGCACCGACGTCTACCTGCCGGCCGACGCGGCCGAACCGGTGGTCGGCCCGGGCGAACGGGTTGTCGGCGGATCCTCCGTGATCGCCCGCTGGCGCTGACCTCCGGTAGGGCCGCCGCCCCACCCGGCCCCGGGACGGACCGGCCGCATGTCACGCGGAAAGTCGTGGGGGGGCGGACCCCCCGTTTGGGGGGGTCGCCCCCGATGCCAGGCGGGATACGGCCCCGGGCGGGGGGGGCGGGGGGGCCCCCCCCGGGGGGGCCCCCCCCCCCCCGCCCCCCCCCCCCCCACGACCGTAGTGCGCGGATAATTCCGGGCCTTCCCGGGCGGATCCGGCGCGGCGGGCGGGAGCGGATGACGCCCCGCCGCCGTGACCGTCAGGCGGTGCGGCGCTGGCGCCACCAGAGCAGCGGACCGCTGACCAGGTAACCGACCACCAGGATCGCGAAGGTGAGCCGGATGTCGACCAGGGCGCCGATCACCGGGGCCAGCCAGAGCCACGGCGGCAGCTTGATCAGGCGGGCCAGCTTGGCGTACGGGAAGCTGGAGACCATGGCGAAGGCGAGCAGCCCCACCCCGGCCACCTGCACCTCGCCGGAGACCGGAAGCCCGATCAGCACCGCCAGGGCGAGCACCGCCGCGGCCATCGTGGTCGGCACGCCGCAGAAGAACCGCCCGTCCTTGGGCGAGACGTTGAACCGGGCGAGCCGGATCGCCGCGCAGGCCGCGACGAGTGCGCAGGCCACCGCTGCGGCGGCGGTCGAGACCGAGCCCACCAGCGAGGCGTAGACCACCACCGGGGCGGCCAGGCCGAACGAGCACATGTCGGCCAGCGAGTCCATCTGGGCACCGAACGGGCTGGCCACGCCCATCTTGCGGGCCAGCGCCCCGTCGAGGCCGTCGAACGCCACGCAGGCGATCAGGCAGTACGCCGCCACCCGCACGTCGCCCTGCATCGCCTGGAAGATGGCGAGCAGCCCGAGGGTCAGGCTGGCCAGGGTGCAGGCGTTGACCACGGCGAACTTGATCCGGCGCAGCATGCTCCGCTCGCCGGGCAGCAGCGGGATCGCCATCCCCGGTCCGGTTGCGTCGACCGGGTCGGCCGGGCCGACGGCCGGACTCACCGGCACGACCGCCTCGATCTCGGCGGCGGTCAGCGGGCCGACGTCGTACGGGTCGAGCCGGGTGGAGTCCTCGGGGTAGAAGCGGTCGGGCCGCACGAGGACACCGGGGCTGGCGTCGCCCAGGTCGTGATCCCGGCGTCCCACCCGGACCAGCAACACCTGCCGGGCGAACGTACCGCTGCGGCGCAGCCGCCCCGCCCAGCGACGCCCTGCCGGGCGCGGGCTGTCCGACGTACGACGCCGACGCCATGGGGCTCTCGGCACGTTTCCTCCATCACCGGATCAACTTGTCCGCCACCGTGGCGGCACCCGCCCAAGCGCCATCGGGCGCCGGGACTCCTTGGCCGGCAACCAATTGCGGCCTACACCATCGCACAGACCGGATGGATTGGCGATAGCTGTCTGAGGGGTATTTATCCCAAAACACCCAAAGCACTCAGACCTCCCATCCGGGGCGCTACCCCCGGGGGTGGCACACACTGTCGGGCCGCCTGCAACTCTAGCCGAACCAGTCACAGTCATCGTTTCGGGAGAGATTTCCGCGTTCCCGGCCCGCCCCGCCGGCCACCCGAAAGGCCGGTGACCAGCGTCCGGATGCGGGCTACCCCAGCGACAGTGCCGCGTCCACCACCTCGGTACGCGGCAGCTGCGCCACCTCGTCCCGGGAGAACCAGCGGGCCGTCTCGGTCGAGCCTCCCGCCGCCTCGGTGACCCTCGCCTCGGTGGGCGCGTCGACCTCGACCCGGTAGATCACCCGGACCCCGTGCCAGTCCAGCGGGCGCCCCTCGGGGCCGAACTCGGCGGTGTTGTGCCGGTGCGACACGTGCAGCAGCCCGGTCACCCGGCCGAGCTGCCCGGTCTCCTCGACCAGTTCCCGCAGTAGCGCGCTGGCCGGCTGCTCGCCGTGGTCGGTACCCCCGCCGGGCAGGTGCCAGCGGCCCGCGCCGGGGAACCCGGTCGCGATCCGGGTCAGCAGGATCCGGCCGGCGGGATCGGTGGCCAGCCCGTACGCCGCGAAGCGCTGGAACCGGTCGAACGGTTCCGGGCGTGCGGCCCCGCCCGGCGCGGACGCGGCCGGCTCCGGCGCGGCCCCGACGGGCTCGGGCAGCGGGTCCGCCGCACGGCCGAGCAGCTCGGCGGTGAACGGCATCAGGGCCAGCCCGGCCAGGTCGTCCCGGGCGATCCAGGCGACCTCGTCGGTGCCGCCCTCCGCCTCGGCGCGCAGCTCGCCGCCGGTCGGCACGACGTCGTAGACGATCCGGTCGGTGTGCTCGGCCACCAGCCCGTCCGCCTCGGCCAGCCGGATCACGTCGGCGAGCACCACCCGCAGCCCGGTCACCGCGACGGTCAGCCCGGTCTCCTCGACGAACTCGCGGTGCACCGCCGCCCTCGGATGCTCCCCGTGCTCGACGCCGCCCCCGGGCACCTGCCAGACACCGGGGAAGGGCAAGGCCGCGGAGGCCCGGACGAGCAGCACGCGCTCGCCGTCCCGACACAGCCCGTACGCCCCGATCCGCCGTCGCCGTCGCACCACGCCGCCCCTTCCCCCGCGCCCGCACCGATCATGCCGGTCCGGGCCGGCGGCCGGCACCGGTGGGTCGGGAAACGGAGTCGGGCGCGGGTTCGACAGCCGGGTCGGGCACCAGGGGCGCCAGGTTGATCACGCCCGGCTCGACCACCCCGCCCGTTCGTCGGCCGGTCAGCCCAGCCGGGCCGCCTGGACGGCCTCGGCGGTCACCTCGGTCAGCCGGTCCACCGGCAGCGCCTCCAGCTCCTCCCGGCCGAACCAGCGGGCCTCTGAGGTGGAGCCGCCGACGTCACCGACGGTCGGCGGGGCGGGCGAGTCGACGACCACCCGGTAGAAGGCGCGTACCCCGTGCCAGTCGATCGGGTAGCCCTCGGGCCCGAGCGAGGCGGCGTCCCGGTGGCTCGCCACCCCGATCAGCTCGACCAGCCGGCCGCGCTGCCCGGTCTCCTCGACGAGTTCCCGGATCAGGGCGGCGCCGGGCTGCTCGCCGTAGTCGGTGCCACCGCCGGGCAGGTGCCAACAGCCCGCCCCGGGATAGCCGTCCGCGACCCGGGTCAGCAGCACCCGGCCGTCCGGGTCGGTGGCGACCGCGTACGCCGCGAAGCGCTGGGCCCGGTGCAGCCCGTCCGGCCCGGGTACGGCGTGGAAGGAGGGGAACTCCGGCGCCTCCTCCGGCCGCAGGTCGATCGGCCCGCTGGGCAGGCCGAGGGCACGCGCGGTGAAGGGCCGCAGCAGCAGTTTCTCCGCCTCCGCCAGGCTGTGCCAGCGGGCGAGGTCGGTCGGCTGGCCGATCCGGTCACAGAGCGTGCCGCCGCGCACCGAGACCTGGTAGAGCAGGCGGTCGGTGTGGATCGTGACACCCCGGTGCGGCAGCGATCTCATGTCGGCGAGGACGTCCCGCAGCCCGACGACGGAGACGGAGAGGCCGGTCTCGGCGGCGGTCTCGCGTACCACGGTGTGGTTCGGGTCCTCACCGTGGTCGACGGCACCGCCGGGCAGCGACCAGACACCGGGCGTTCCGGACCGGGAGGAGGCCCGGACCAGAAGCACCCGATCGGTTGAATCGGTGCAAATCGCGTATGCGGCGATCTTGCGGATCGGTTCCAGCGCGGGGGTCACAGGACCAAATTCTCCCTTGATCGTCCGACCCGACCACGAAAAGAGTCGGATTCCTGACAGTTGACCCCACTGTCGGGATGCTGGTGGCACCGGTCAGGGGAGGGTCAGGGTCACTATCCGGGCGGTCACCGAGGACGCGCCGGCCGTCGGGGCGGACCGTGGAACCATGACGCAGATACCGCTCAGCCAGCCCCCGTACAAGCAGCTCCGTCGACCGACCACCGACCGGATGATCGCCGGTGTGGCCAGCGGACTCGGCCGCTACTTCAACGTCGACCCCACCCTGGTCAGGGTGGTCTTCGCCGCCGTCGCGGTCTTCACCGGCGGGCTCGGCCTGCTGGCCTACCCGGTGCTCTGGTTCCTGATGCCGGAGGAGCCGGCCAACGCTCCCGCCTGGCCGCACCCGCCCGGCACCGGCCCGGTCTGGCCACCGAGCTGGGCGCCCGGCACGCGGCCGGCCACCCCGACCCCTCCGGCCGGTCCGCCGGCCACCCCGCCGGCTCCGGCCGCACCGACCGGTGCTCCGGCCGCCGCACCGGCGCCCGCGGTCCAGCAGACCCAGCCGGTCGAGCCGTCGGCACCGGCCGGGCAGGGTACGGCTGGTTCGGGCGGCGCGGACGGGCCGACGGAGGCGTTCGGCGGTACGCCGCCGGACCCGCGCTAACCGGCGCGGACCGGGGTCACTCCCACTCGATGGTGCCCGGCGGCTTGCTCGTCACGTCGAGCACCACCCGGTTGACCTCGGCGACCTCGTTGGTGATCCGGGTGGAGATCCGGGCGATCACGTCGTACGGCAGGCGGGACCAGTCCGCCGTCATGGCGTCGGAACTCGACACCGGCCGGAGCACCACCGGGTGCCCGTAACTGCGTCCGTCACCCTGCACCCCCACGCTGCGTACGTCGGCGAGCAGCACCACCGGGAACTGCCAGACGTCCCGGTCGAGACCGGCGGCGGTGAGTTCCTCCCGGGCGATCAGATCGGCCGCCCGGAGCAGGTCGAGCCGCTGCCGGTCCACCGCCCCGATGATCCGGATCGCCAGGCCGGGGCCGGGGAACGGGTGCCGCCAGACCATCGCCTCGGGCAGCCCCAGCGCCAGGCCGAGCTGGCGTACCTCGTCCTTGAAGAGCGTGCGCAGCGGCTCCACCAGCGAGAACTTCAGATCCTCCGGCAGGCCGCCGACGTTGTGATGCGACTTGATGTTGGCCGTGCCGGTGCCGCCGCCGGACTCGACCACGTCGGGGTAGAGGGTGCCCTGCACCAGGAACTCGACGTCCCCGCTGGCGGCCACCTCCCGGGCCGCCGCCTCGAAGACCCGGATGAACTCCCGACCGATGATCTTGCGCTTCTGCTCCGGGTCGGTCACCCCGGCCAGCGCGTCGAGGAACCGGTCGGCCGCGTCGACCACCTTGAGCTTGATCCCGGTCGCCGCGACGTAGTCGGACTCCACCTGCTCGGCCTCGCCGGCCCGCAGCAGTCCGTGGTCGACGAAGACGCAGGTGAGCTGGTCGCCGACGGCCTGGTGAACCAGCGCGGCGGCGACCGCCGAGTCGACCCCGCCGGAGAGGCCGCAGATGACCTCCTTGTCGCCGACCCGGGCGCGGATCTCGGCGATCTGGTCGGAGATGATGTTCTCCGGGGTCCAGGTCGGCTCGATCCCCGCCACGTCGTAGAGGAAGCGCTCCAGCATCCGCTGGCCGTGCTCGGTGTGCCCGACCTCCGGGTGGAACTGGGTACCGACCCGGCGACCGACGAGATCCTCGAAGGCCGCCACCGGCGCACCGGGCGACTCGGCGGTCACGGTGAACCCGTCGGGCGCCTCCGTCACACAGTCACCGTGGCTCATCCAGACGGACAGCTCGGCCGGAAGGTCCCGGAGCAGGGCGGTCGCGTCGGACCGGGCCCGCAGGGCGGTGCCGCCGTACTCCCGGCCGCCGGTGTGCGCCACCGTGCCGCCGAGGGCCCGGGCCATCGCCTGGAAGCCGTAGCAGATGCCGAAGACCGGCACGCCGCTGTCGAAGAGCTTCGGGTCGACCTGCGGGGCGCCCGGCGCGTAGACGCTGGCCGGGCCGCCGGAGAGGATGATCGCGGCCGGATCCCTGGCCAGCATCTCCGAGACCGGCATCGAGTGCGGGACGATCTCCGAGTAGACCCGGGCCTCCCGGACGCGGCGGGCGATGAGCTGGGCGTACTGGGCTCCGAAGTCCACCACGAGGACCGGGCGCGGCGTGTTCATGTGTACGAAGCCTACCCAGCCTCGGCCGGTACCCGGGAACCCACCGCCGCCGCACAGCGCCCCGCCGACGAGCAGGCGTTAGGAGGGGGCCCTTTCTATACAGAAAGCGATAAGAAGGGGCCCTTCCTTACACCCAGCGGAGCGCGGCCGGGGCGTCGGGCGGTACCGCCGGGCGGCGCGGCGGTACCGGCGGGACCCTGGCGTACGCCGCACCGAGCGGCGGGCGGGGGTCCGGGGCGCCCCGGTTGGGCCAGAGCGAGATCGCCCGTTCCGCCTGGGCGGCGATGGTCAGCGACGGGTTCACCCCGAGGTTCGCCGAGACCGCCGCCCCGTCCACCACGTGCAGTCCCGGGTGCCCGAAGACCCGGTGGTACGCGTCGACCACTCCCTCGGCGGCGGTGGCCCCGATCACCGCCCCGCCGAGCAGGTGCGCGGTGACCGGCATGTCGAACGGCTCGGTGACCGACCCGCCGGGGATGCCGCCGAGCTGTTCGGCGAGCAGCCGGACGGCCCGGTTGCCGGCCGGGATCCAGGTCGGGTTGCCGGCGCCGTGGCCGGGCGCGGTCGCCAGCCGGTGCCGCCCGAGCCGGCCACGGCGCCAGTACACGGTCAGCGAGTTGTCCAGCGACTGCATGACCAGCGCGATCACGGTGCGCCGGGACCAGTCCCGGACCGAGAGCAGCGGCAGGTAGGTCAGGGGGCGCCGGGCCAGGATGCCGAGCCAGCGCCGGACGCGGCGCGGACCGCCGTCGACCAGTGCCGACTGGAGCAGCCCCATCAGGTTGGCACCGTGGCCGTACCGGACCGGCTCGACGTGCGTCGCCGGGTCCGGATGGAAGGAGCTGGTGATCGCCACCCCGTCGGTGAAGTCCAGGCCGGCGCGGCGGGCGGCCCGTACCGGCACCGTGGCGCCGAGGATCGCCTCCGAGTTGGTCCGGGTCAGCGCGCCGAGCCGGGGCGAGAGGTGCGGCAGTGCCCCGGTGGCGCGCATCCGGTGCAGCAGCCGCTGGGTCTGCAACGCGCCGGCCGCGAAGACCACCTGACCGGCCCGGATCCGTTGGCGGTGCCGCAGTGGCCAGGCTCCGGTGCGTACCGTCTCGATCTCGTAGCCGGTGCCCGACGGCGCCGGCCGGACCGAGGTCACCGTGGTCAGCGGCCGGACTTCGGCACCGAGCCGCTCGGCCAGCCAGAGGTAGTTCTTGACCAGGCTGTTCTTCGCGCCGTGCCGGCAGCCGGTCATGCAGGCGCCGCAGTGCAGGCAGCCGGTCCGCTCCGGCCCGACCCCGCCGAAGTAGGGGTCGGTGACCCGCTCCCCCGGCCGGCCCAGGTAGACCCCGACCGGGGTGGTGTGGAAGGTGTGCCCGACCCCCATCCGGTCGGCCACCGCGCGCATGGCCCGGTCCGCCGCCGTCTCCCTCGGGTACGTCGTGACGCCGAGCATCCGTTTCGCCTGGTCGTAGTGGGGGGCGAGTTCACCCTGCCAGTCGGTGATCTCCCGCCACTGTGGATCCGCGTAGAACGCGGGCAGCGGCTCGTAGAGCGTGTTCGCGTAGACCAGGGAGCCGCCGCCGACGCCGGCACCGGAGAGCACCAGCACCTTCGCCGGCGCCGTACCGCCGCCGCGTTCGCCGGAGACGGCACGACCGGCGGAGCGGAGCAGGGTGATCCGTTGGATGCCGTAGCAACGCAGCGCGGGCGCCCAGAGGAAACGGCGGATCCGCCAGGAGGTCTCCGGCAACTCGTGGTCGGCGAACCGCCGCCCGGCCTCCAGGACGAGGACCGAGTAACCCTTCTCGACCAGGCGCAGCGCCGCCACACTACCGCCGAAGCCCGAACCGATGACGACGACGCCGACGTCGACGTCGGGTGCGGAGGCGGGGGCGGGGTTGACGGGTGGTTCGGTGCTGTCGGTGGGCTCGGTGCCGGCGGATTGCCCCATGTTGAGCATCATTACCGAGCGGTAGCTATCGCACCAGGCGGGATCTGCGCCATCATTTCCTGCTGCCGCGCTCCTGCGGTGCAACGTCGGCGGGCCGACGAGGCGTCTTATGGGTTACGGCCGGTCCTGGCAGACCGCACGGCCGAGGGGAAGTGGACGCGTGGCAGATCACGGGGGAAGCGCTACCGGCGTACCCGGAAACGACGACGGGCCGGCGCCCGGCGACGGCGGCCGGCCGAGACGCCGCCGGACCGTCTGGCTCGGCGCGATCGTCGCGGTCGCGGTGCTGCTGGCCGGTACGGCCTACGCGGCCAACCGCTTCTGGGGCAGCGGCTCCGATCCGGCCCCGCAGGCCCGGCCCACTTCTCCGGCACCGACCCCGGTCGCGCCGTCACCCACACCGAGCCCGACCCCGGAGCCCGGTGCCGACATCACCGGACCGCTCAACCTGCTGCTGGTCGGCGTCGACACCCGGGTCAGCAAGCCGGACTGGGAGCCGCACGCCGACGCGGTACTGGTCCTGCACGTCACGAAGGAACTCGACCGGGCGTACCTGTTCGCGCTCCCCCGCGACCTGGTGGTCGACATCCCGCGCTTTCCCAAGGCGAACTTCCCCGGCGACCGCACCAAGCTGACCCACGCGATGAGCTACGGCAGTCGGGTACCCGGCAAGAACAAGCGCCCGAGCACCGCGCAGGGCTTCCAACTGCTCTCCGCGACGGTGAGCGCGTACACCGGGATCAAACGCTTCGACGCGGGTGCGGTACTCACCTTCGGCGGCTTCGACGAGCTGGTCGACGCCCTCGGCGGAGTGGACCTCTATGTGGACCAGCGGGTGGTCTCGCAGCACCGGGAACCGGACGGCACGCATCGCGCGCTGCGCGGCGGCGGTTACGTCGGGCCGCAGATGGTCTACGAGAAGGGCCGCCGTACGCTGACCGGCTGGCAGGCGCTGGACTATGCCCGGCAGCGCTACACCACCGGTGGCGCGTACACCCGGCAGCGGCACCAGCAGCAGCTCATCAAGGCGATGCTGACGAAGATCCTCAGCCAGGACCTGGCCCGGAGTCCCGAACGGGTACGCCAGGTCGTCCGCGCGCTCGGCGACGCGCTGACCTTCACCAGCGGCAGCGGCTCCGACATCGTCGACTTCGGATTCGCGCTGAGCCGGCTCCGCCCCGAGGCGATGACCCTGGTGGCGCTCCCCGGCAGCGGAGTCGGCCGGGGCAGCGGTTACCGGGGCGAACAGCTCACCTCGGTCGGCCGGAAGTTCATCACCGAGTTGCGCGCCGGCCGGGCCGACGCCTACCTGACGGCCAACCCGAAACTGGTGGTCAGGAACTGACGGAATAGCCTGCACTCGATGATCTCCGAGGCATCCGGCCTCGGGTCGTCGAGATTCGGGGAGGACGACATGCAGTTCGGTAAACGACTGACAGTCCTGGTCACACTGGTTCTCGGTTCACTGGTCCTGTCTGGAAGCCCAGCTCAGGCTGCCTACTACAACACGTACACCACCATCGCCAGCACGCCCAACACGAGCTGCTGCACAGGTGCCCAGGGCTTCGCAGCCGGATCCACCTACCTCTACTCGATCAAGAACCGCACCAATTACGACGACACCTCCGTCATCTACCGCATCCACAAGACCACCGGTGCGCGCGTGCTGATGACGAACGGCACGAACGGCGGGACGACCAACCCCTGGCTCGGGCACGGCAACGACATGACGATCGTCGACATCGACGCGCAGCACCACATGTTCATCGTGACGATGAAGGCGAACGGCCCGCAGCTGGTGAGGCTCCGCTACGACGGCACCACCTACTACCACGCCGGGTCGTACCAGCTGCGTCTCAACGGGGCCCCGGTGGCACCGTCCGGGATCAACCGGGCCTCGGTCACCAGCACCACCATCGGGTTCATGTTCAAGAGCGGCCGGACGATCTACAACGGCAGCCTCCCGCTGCGCGCCTCCTCCGGGACCATCGAGCTGACGAACGCGTTCACCCTCCAGGTCGACGGCGCTCTCGTCAACGGCGCGGTGGTGCCGGACCTGGGGACCTTCACCAACCAGGGTTTCTTCTACGACGCACCCAAGAAGGTTCTCTACTACCCGCTGACCAAGGAAAACCGCAGCATCGTGCTCGTCTATCGGAACGTGTCGCCGACGACGACGGGAACGGCACCCGCGGCCGCTGACCTCTCCTTCCGGATCACGTCCTCGGCATACACGTTCTTCGAGATCGAAGGCGTGGGAATCAGCGACGGCAAGCTGTACTTCAACACGAACCGGGCGAACGCGGACGGCGCCGCCGACGGGGTCCACGTGTTCAACGGCTACGTCGCGGCCTGACACATCCCGACCAGCGTGGGAATCGCTGTGACTCACGATTGAGTCACAGCGATTCCCACGCCGGTTGCCGCGAGCGATGCCGGGCGCCATTCCGTGGCCGCGGCTGGGTCG